>CAYWAS010000051.1:0-11627 GCA_964455915.1 uncultured Oscillibacter sp.
GACGGCCGCACGACCTATCACATCGCCATCATGCCCTGCACGGCGAAGAAGATGGAGGCGCGGCGCGAGGAGTTCCGCGATGAGAACGGCGCTCCCCTTGTGGACCTCGTGCTCACCACGCAGGAAGTCATTCGCATGATGAAGGAGTCCGGCGTCCGCTTCCAGATGCTCGAGAAGGAATCGCCCGACCTGCCCTACGGCATGGGCAGCGGCGCGGCGGAGATCTTCGGCACCACGGGCGGCGTCGCCGAGGCGGTCCTGCGCTGCTGTATGCCCGACAAGAGCAAGAACGCCCTGCGCACCATCGAGCACAGCGGCGTGCGCGGCAGCGATCCGATCCGCTTTGCCGAGGTCCAGATCGGTGAGCGCACGGTGCGCGTCGCGCTCGTCCACGGACTCGGCAGCGCCGGAAAGCTCCTCGACCAGATCCGCGCGGGCGAGGTCCAGGTGGACCTTGTCGAAGTCATGTCCTGCCGCACCGGCTGCGTCGGCGGCGCGGGACAGCCCTATGCGCTGATGAACAAGAAGCTCCAGCGCGCGCAGGGGCTCTATGAGATCGACCGCAGCGCAATGTTCAAGCGCAGCGAGCGCAACCCCGTTCTCGACGCGATGTACGCGAGCGGGCTTCGCGAGCGCGCGCACGAGCTGCTGCACACCGACTACACCGAATAAAAGGGGGCGCGCGCCATGGCGGGACGGAGCCGCTGCGAGGACTGCATGAGCTATCTCTACGACGAGGAATACGACTGCTACTGCTGCGAGCGCGGCGCCGAGCTGGACGAGGACGAAATGGCGCATTTCCTCTCCGGCGGCTATGCCGACTGCCCCTTCTACCACCCCGGTGAGGGCGATTATTACCTTTCCTCCAAGCAATGAGAAAAAAGGGCGAAAGCCCTTTTTTCTTATACCTAAAGTTCTTGACAAGTCAGTTCTTTTTTACTAATATATTTATCGAATCATTCAGAATTTTGAAATTGGAGAGACACGCATGGAGATCCGAAATCTCGTCACCTTCTTGAAGGTCACGGAGCTCAACAGCTTTTCCAAGGCCGCCGAAGCTCTGGATTACTCGCAGTCCGCCGTCACCGTGCAGATCCAGCAGTTGGAGCGCGAGCTTGGCGTGCGACTGTTCGACCGCATCGGCAAAAATGTTTCCATCACGCAGTATGGGAAAAACTTCATCTCCTACGCGCGCGACATCGTCAGCGCGGTCGCCCGCGCACAGGTCTTTGCCTCGGAGGAGACCGAGCTGACCGGCACCGTGCAGGTCGGCACGCTCAATTCGCTCATGACCGCCTCCTTTTCCGAGATCGTCCCCGCCTTCCGCGAGCGCTTCCCCCATGTGATGATGCGCCTGCACGCGGACATGGTCGCGTCTCTCAAGGAAAAGCTGCTGAAAAACGAGCTGGATCTGATCTACACGGTCGACACACAGGTCCTCGACCCGCAGTTCATCAAGGTCTTTGAGGCGGAGGAGGAGATCGTTGTCGTGACGAACCGCAGCAACCCTCTCGCCGGACGCGAGAGCGTCCGCCTCGCCGAGCTGGTCGATCACCCCTTCGTGCTGATGAACCGCACGAATGCCTACCGCGACCTCTTCGACACCGAGCTTGCCCGCCAGGGGCTGGAGATCAAGCCCTTCCTCGAGCTGGAGGACGATGTGCTCGCCCTGCGCCTGCTCACCGAGAATCCGGAGTACCTGACCGTTCTGCCGCTCTACACGGTGAAAAAGAGCATTCACGGCAAGAGCCTTGCCGCCATTCATGTGACGGACTGCAAAATGTCGCACTTCCGTCAGGTCATCTATCATAAGAACAAGGTCCTCACGCCGCAGATCCAGGGAATGCTCGACACCATCGTCGAGGTCGCCCGCAAGCCCTTCTGAAAAGCAAAAAGAAAAAGCGCAGCCGCAAGGCTGCGCTTTTCTGTTCTCACTTTTAATCGTCGTCCTTCTCCTCGAGAGCATTCGCAAGGTCGGAGAGGTCAAACTCCAGCTTCGCGCCGCAGTTCGGGCACTCGATCTCACCCTCTTCGAGCATCGTATCGTCGAAGTAGATCTCCTCCTCGCACTCGGGGCAGGTGGTCGCGTAGCATTCCTCTTCCTCGTCGTCATCGTCATCATCGTCGTCATCATCGTCATCGTCGTCATCATCGTAGACGACCTCTTCAAGATCGGCAAGATCGTCGCTGACCACATCGAGCCCGTCGCCGAGCTCCATGACCTCATCGGTCAGATCCTCGATCTCAAGCGCGATCTCGTCGAGCACATCGACGACCGCGGCAAAGAGCTTGCCCTCGTTGCTGTCAGCATCGAGCTTCATGCCCTCCATCAGACCCTTGAGGTACGCAACTTTTTCGGAAATACCCATGATAAAAGCTCCTTTCAGATCAATTCAGACGGTTTCCTGTTGTGAAAATGCTTACTTGGCGCGGCCCATGTACTCGCCCGTGCGGGTGTCGATCTGGATCTTGTCGCCCTCGTTGATGAACAGAGGCACCTTGATCTCAGCGCCGGTCTCCACGATGGCGGGCTTGGTGACATTGGTGGCGGTGTCGCCCTTGGCGCCCGGCTCGGACTTGGTGACGACCAGCTCAACAAAGTTGGGCGGCTCGATGCCGAACACGCGGCCCTTGACGGACAGGACCTTGCACATGGTGTTCTCCTTGACGAAGCGGAACGCGTCGCCGAGCAGCTCGCGGTTCAGAGGGACCATATCGTAGGTCTCCTGATCCATGAAGTAGTAGAGGTCGCCGTCGGAATAGCTGTACTCCATGTCCTTGCGCTCGACGAACGCCTCGTCGAACTTCGCGGTGGGGTTGAACGAGGTCTCGGTGACCGCGCCGGTCTCCACATTGCGCATCTTGGTGCGCACGAACGCCGCACCCTTACCGGGCTTAACATGCTGGAACTCGACGACCTGATAGACCTTACCGTCCATCTCGAAAGTCTTACCGTTTCTGAAATCGCCGGCAGTGATCGTTGCCATATCTTTTTCCTCCATATTCCCGAGGAAATCACGGCTGGACTTCCTCAAATTCATAAAGTATCGGTTTTTAACCTATGGTATTTTACCGCATATAGCGCGCTATTGCAAGTATTTTTCTCTATATTGTATCTAATTTCTTAAAATTATCGGCGCAGTGTCCGCCTGTCGCAGCCGCTCATGCGTTTGAACGGCTCCTGCAATGCGTGGAGCACCTTCTGCCACGGTCCGACCGCCCCTCCCTTCGGCTCGACCATCAGGGCGAGCACGCCGCTGTGCTTCGCACCGAGGACATCGGTGAGGAGCTTGTCGCCGAGCATCGCCGTCTCCTTTGGCGAGGCGGCGTGCTTTTCCATCGCACGGCGATAGCCGGCGCGCCGCGGCTTTCCCGCGTGGCCGACAAAGTCGATGCCGAGCGGCGCGCAGTAGCGCCGCACGCGGCGCGGGTCGCGGTTGTTGGAAAGGATCTCGACGGTGATGCCCGCCGTCCTCATCTCCTCCAGCCACGCGCGCACAGACTCGTCCGGCTCGTGGACCGACTTCGGCGCAAGGGTGAAGTCCAGATCGGCGAGCAGCAGCCTGATGCCGTGCTCGCGCAGAAAGTCCGGCGTCACAGCGCTGTAGTCATCAAAAACCCAGTGAGGTGTGAGTATCATCGGTATGCTTTCCTTTCGCTGTGCATATCTTCTCTATGGTCTACCCGTTTTTCGAGGAAGGGGAAAACACCATGTCTCAATTTCTTGCGCTCACGCCGTCGGAGCTGGCAAAATACCGTGCGGTACGCACTCCGCGCGTCCATATCGCCTACGCCCTCGGTGAGGGCGGACGGCTGCTGCGCAGCGAGCTGCCACGCGGCGTACAGGGCGGTCTGATGGGGCTGAGCGACCGCTGCGGCGGTCCCCTGCCGGATGATCCCGACGCCCTCTGCCGCGCGCTTGCGCGCGAATGTGCGGCGCATCGCTTCGGTGGCGTGGTCGCCGACTTCGAGGGCGCGGTACGGGACGACCGCCTGCGCCTTCTCTCGCATCTCGGCGCGCTTTTGCGGCAAAACGGCAGGCGGCTCTATGTGCCGGAACGCTTCGCCGTCCCCGAGGCGGCCGTGCTCATCTGCACCGCCATCTCCGGCGGCACGCTGCGCGAGCGCCTTTCGGACGCCGCCGCGCGCTACGGCGCGGAGCGCATCGCGCTCGATGTCGAGCGCCTTGCCATGGACTTCACGCTCCCCTGCCGCAGCGGCGAGGGAACGCCGCTCACGCGCAAGGAGCTCTCCGACCTGCGCGAGCGTGTCGGCGCGGCGGTCTTTTTCTCCGAAGAGCTGTGCGCCGATTATTTCAGCTTTCAGCAGGACGGCAAAATGCACTTCGTCCTCTTCGACACCGCCGAGACCCTGCGCTATAAGCTCCGCCTCGGCCGCGAGCGCGGCATCGAGACTTCGTTTTTCATGCTGCCCGAGGTCGAGGACCTGCTCGGCGCGCTGTTTCCTTAGCGCCGCGCCATCGCCTCGTGCTCGCGCTTGAGCTCCGCAAAAAGCTCCGCGCTCTTCCAGCCGCGGTTGCTCGCCGTCAGCATCGCCTTATAGGGAATGCGCAGCCCCGTGCGACGCATCGCACCGAGCGCTTCGTTCATGCGGTTCCCGTAGAAGCCGCAGAACACGAGCATCGGCTCCGCGATCGCAGCCCCGCTGTAGACCTCCTGCGTGCGCGGACAGTTTGCCGCACCCGCGAGCGCACCGACCGTCTGCGCGTAGTCCGCGGGAGGCACCGCTTTCACCGTCATGCCGCGCGGCGCAAAGGTCTGCCGGAGCAGCGGCATGATCCCCTCGCAGCCGAAGGCAAGAATATGCTCCTTCATCTGATCCTCTCCTTTTGTGGAAAGTATAGCACATCTGCACGCAAAGCGCAAGCGTGTCCGTTTCATGCCCTGCCGCCCGCACCAAAGCGCCGCAGACTTTCGCGCCCGCAGGCGCGAAATGATTGAAATGGTTTTTCTGACGACATGCGCCAATGTGTCGCAGACTTTGCCGCCGCACACGGCGGCAAACCGAATAGTATCCGTCGCGGAGGGCGCTCGCGCGCGTCCGAAGCGACACCTTGCAGCGCGCGAAGCGGTGAGCGCCAAGCGCTGAAACCAAAATCAAAAAAAGAACGCCACAGCGTGGCGTTCTTTTTTTGAAGAAAAATTAGTAATAGCGCTTGTTGCGGTTCTTACGGGCAGCCTCGCTCTTCTTGCGGCGCTTCACACTCGGGCTTTCATAGCACTCGCGCTTGCGGACCTCCGCCAGAACGCCGGCCTTGGCGCAGCTTCTCTTGAATCTCTTCAGAGCGCTGTCCAGGCTCTCGCCTTCCTTGACATGGACCTCGGACATTTATGTTTTCCCTCCCTCCGATGCACCCGGCTATTTCCAGAGTGCTCTTTAAGAGTCATTGGCATGACTAACATCGGTATTATATTGAAAAGCAGCCGGCTTGTCAATAACCTTTTTTCGATTTTTCGCAAAAATTCGCTCACATCGGCTTGACGATGAGGTTGATGAGCTTATTCTTGACGAAGATGACCTTGACGATCTGCATTCCCTCGAGCGCACGGGCGACCTTCTCGACGCCGCGTGCCGCCTCGATGACCGCCTCCTGCTCGCTGTCCATCGCGACGGTGACGGTGCCTTTGAGCTTGCCCTGCACCTGCACGGCCATCTCGGTGTGCGCGGCAACGGTCTTGGACTCGTCGTACTCCGGCCAGGGCATCTGCATCGCCATCTTGCCGTGCTCGGCAGCGCAGCCGATATTCTCCCACATCTCCTCGACCATGTGCGGCGCGAAGGGAGAGAGCAAGAGCAGCAGCACCTCGAGGTCGCCGCGGGTGAGACCGTTGGAATAGAACTCGTTGACCATCGTCATAAGCGCGGCGATGGCGGTGTTGAGCTTGAGCGTGTCGATATCGTCCGTGACCTTCTTGATGGTCTTGTGGACGATAGGCATATTCTTCTCGGAGACTTCCTTGTCCGCTGTCGCCATCTCCGCAAGGTTCCACACGCGGTCGAGGAAGCGCTTGCAGCCCTTCACCGCGTCGTCCGACCAGGTCGCGACCTTTTCAAAGTCGCCGATGAACATGATATAAAGGCGCATGGTGTCCGCGCCGTAAGCCTTGACCACATCGTCGGGATTGACGACATTGCCGAGGGACTTCGACATTTTCACCGCCGGACGCAGCGCCTGATTGCCGTACTTGGCAACGAGCGCGTCCTTCTCCTCCTGCGTGGCGGCATTGCCAACATAGTGCGGATTCTGGCCGAGGATCATGCCGTGGCTCGTGCGCTTGGCGTAAGGCTCCTTGGTGTGGACGACGCCGATATCGTAGAGGAACTTGTGCCAGAAGCGGGAGTAGAGCAGGTGGAGCGTGGTGTGCTCCATGCCGCCGTTGTACCAGTCCACGGGACCCCAATACTTCTCCGCCTCTTCGGAGACGAGCTCCTTGTCGTTGTGCGGGTCCATATAGCGCAGGAAGTACCAGCTCGAGCCCGCCCACTGGGGCATGGTGTCCGTCTCGCGCCTGGCATCGCCGCCGCACTTCGGGCACTTGGTCTTGACCCAGTCGGTCATCTTGGAGATGGGGCTCTCGCCGTCGTCGGTCGGCTCATAGCTCTCGACCTGCGGCAGAACGAGCGGCAGCTCCTCTTCGGGAACGGGAACCCAGCCGCAAGTCGGGCAGTTGACCAGCGGGATCGGCTCGCCCCAATAGCGCTGACGAGAGAAGACCCAGTCGCGCAGCTTGTAGTTGACCTTCTCGCGGCCCCAGCCCTGCTCGATGGCGTACTGCTTCATCGCGGGGATCGCGTCCTTGACGGTCATGCCGTTGAGGAAACCGGAGTTGACCATGATGCCGGTATCGTCCTTGAGCGTGAAGGCTTCCTTCGTGATGTCACCGCCCTCGACGACCTCGACGATGGGAATGCCGAACGCGGTCGCGAAGTCCCAGTCGCGCTGGTCATGACCCGGCACGCCCATGACGATGCCGGTGCCGTAGCCCATGAGGACATAGTCGGAGACGAACATCGGAACGACCTTGCCGTTGGCAGGATTGATGACCTCGATGCCCTCAAGGCGCACGCCGGTCTTTTCCTTGTTCAGCTCGCCGCGCTCAAAGTCGCTCTTGCGCGCCGCGGCCTCCTGATAGGCGGCGACCGCGTCCCAGTTCTTGATAAGCGGCTGCCACTTCTTGAGAAGCGGGTGCTCGGGAGAGATGACCGTGTAGGTCACGCCGAAGAGCGTATCGACACGGGTGGTGTAGACGGTGATCTCGTCCTCGGTGTTGGTCTTGAAGGTGACCTCTGTACCGGTGGAGCGGCCGATCCAGTTTTTCTGCTGCGTCTTGACGCGCTCGATAAAGTCCACATCGTCCAGATCGTCGATCAGGCGGTCGGCGTACTTCGTGATGCGCAGCATCCACTGAGATTTCTCCTTGCGAATGACCTCGCTGCCGCAGCGCTCGCACACGCCCTCCACGACCTCTTCGTTCGCCAGCACGCACTTGCAGCTCGTGCACCAGTTGACGGGCATGGTGGTCTTGTAGGCAAGATCCTTCTTAAAGAGCTGCAGGAAGATCCACTGCGTCCACTTATAGTAATCGGGGTCGGTGGTATCGACCACGCGATCCCAGTCAAAGCCGTAGCCGAGCATCTTGAGCTGACGGGTGAAGTTCTCGATGTTCTGCTTGGTGATGATGGAGGGGTGGATATGGTTCTTGATGGCAAAATTCTCCGTCGGCAGACCGAAGGCGTCAAAGCCGATGGGGTTGAGGACATTGTAGCCCTGCATACGCTTTTTGCGGCAGATGATGTCCATTGCCGTAAAGGGGCGCGGGTGGCCAACATGGAGCCCCGCGGCGGAAGGGTACGGGAACTCGATGAGGCCGTAGAACTTCGGCTTATCGCTCCCCGTCACGGCGGCGTAGGGCTTAGACTCTTCCCAGCGCGCCTGCCACTTTTTTTCGATCGATCCAAAATCGTACTTCATGGTTTTCTCCTCACTGTCTATCTTCGTTTTCATTGTCTGCGCGAAAACGGGCAGGATCGCGCAAAAACAGAAAAACGCCCCCGACTGCACCCGGCAGTCAGGGGCGAGATCGGCTCGCGGTACCACCCTGATTCGGCGGAGCTCTCCGCCCTCAAGTCGCCATAACGCGGCGTCGCGTCCCGCCCTTGTCAGGCGGGCAGCTCGGGAGTGAGTCATACACGCGCGCTCCCCCGCCGGCTCGCACCGACCGCCGGCTCTCTTCGGGTGGGAATCGCACATCTTTGCTCCGTCATTGCCTTTTCACAATGGATTTATTGTATTCACTTTACCCGCGCTTGTCAAGCCCGTTTTTTCCCTCACTGCGCCGCGTCGGGCGTGAGGAGCGCGCTGAGATCTATCTCATGCCCGTCGCTCCACAGCCGCTCGAGGCTGTAGAACTCGCGCGCCTCCTCGCTGAACACATGAACCGCGACGCAGCCGTAGTCGAGCAGCACCCAGGTGCCGCCGCGATAGCCCTCGCGGTGGAGCGGCTGCTCGCCGAGCTCGGCGAGCTTCTTCTCCACCTCGTCGCACAGGGCGTTGATCTGCGTGTTGCTGCCGCCGGAGCATATAACGAAATACTCCGCAAGCGTCGTGAGCTTTTCGATCTCCAGCACCTTGATGTCTCTGCCCTTTTTGCCGTCGAGCGCCTTTGCCGCGGCAAGCGCCATTTCCTTTGCGTTGATCATGGTAATTCTCCCTTTCTTATTCTTCCATTCTTGCGGTATTCCCGCCGTCAAGGGTCGTCAGGCTCCCCGAGGTCGCCTCGATCGGCGGCGTCTCCGGCTCCTCCTCATCGTCCCACGGCGTGATCTTGCCTGAATACGGATCGATCTGCACGGGCGGACGCTCTGCCGCCTTACTGTCCTCCACGCGCCCCGTGGACGAGGCGAGCGAGCCATCGTCATTGAGCGACATGATATCCAAGTCGCTGAGCGTGAATTTCTCCGTGAAGGGGCTCAGCGATTCGTTCACAAACGCGAGCAGCTCCTTTGCGTTGGGGAACACATAGGACTGCGGATAGCTCGGAAACGAGCGGCTGTAGGCGTATTTTGCCGTGTTCGGCATCGTGATGAAGTTGACATCGTCGATCTTCAGTCCGCCGAGGACGGCCTGCTTGCCGAACCACAGCATCTCCTCAAAGCTGAGGTCGCTCGTGACATTCTCCTTCACTGCGGTGGCAAACGCGCCGATCTTCGTCACATTCTTGAGCTGCAAAAGCTGCTCGATCATCGCCTTTAAGAGCGCCTGCTGCGTCCTGATGCGCCCGAGGTCGCCGTCGTCGTAGCCGCGGATCTTACCGGTCACAGGGTCGGGATTATCGTAGCGGTAGCGCAGCACCTGCATCACATCGTCGCCCGAGAGCTTGCGGTAGCCCGCGGTCTGATGAATGTGGAGATCCTGATAGGGGTCGTCGTAATTCATATTCAGCGGCACATCGAAGTAAACGCCGCCCATGGCCTCCACGATCGCGCCGACCGCGTCCCACTCGACCACGACCTGAAAGTCCGGCTCGAAGCCGACGAGCTGAGCGACCTCGCGATAGAGTGCCTTCACGCCCTTCTCGCCGCCGCCATAGTAGCCGTAGACGGAGTTGATGCGCTTGATGTCCCACGAGACATTGACCATCGTGTCGCGCGGGATCGACATGACCGATGCCTTCTGATTCGTCACATCATAGCTCGCGAGCAGCATCGTGTCGGTATTCCCGCCGCCGCCCGTGTCGCGTCCGAGCACGAGCACGGTGTAGAAATCCTTGCTTTTGCGCTCGCCGCTCGCCTTCGGACGCACGCCGTCGCCGTAGTCGATCTCCTCGATCCGGTCCACGGGGTCCTGACTGCCGTGGTCTCGATCCGGAAGCTCCGGCGCGCGGATACTGCTGTAGAACCATATCCCCGCGCCGAGCGCGGTGAGCACCAGCACGGCAAGCAGTCCGAGCAGCCAGCGCTTCGGGTGTGCGAAAAGTCTCCTGAGTTCTGCCCACGCATCGTCGCCGTATGTATCGAAGGTCTTGTCCACACGCACGCGAAGCTCGTCTAACCTCTGCGCATTTTTCCTTGCCTCACGCTTTTCCTTCATTGATTTTTCCTTTCAGATCGTCGCGCGCACGAAGCGTATTTTCATGAATGGGGTTCCCCATTCCCCGCATCTCCTCCACCGTCATCTCAAGACCCATCAAAAGCCCGCGGTCAAGATCCTCCCACACGGTCTCGCGCAGCGCGTCCACGCCCGGGAAGTCACGGGTCGGCTCGATGTAGTCGGCAAGGTAGAGGACCTTTTCCAGCGTCGTCATGCCCGCGCGCCCCGTCGTGTGCCAGAGGATCGCATTGCAGATCTCCTCGTCCGCACCGAACACCTCGCGCGCAATGGCCGCGCCGGTCTTAGCGTGGAGCAGCTTGAGCGCCTTTTGCTCCAGCGCGTCGAGCGCGATGCCGTACTGCTCGCACAGCGCGAGCTGCTCGGGCATCGAAAGGCGCTTGGTGCAGTCGTGCAGCAGCGCGGCGATATGCGCTTTTTCGATGTCCGCGCCGTACTTTTCCGCGAGCGCCGCAGCCGTTTTCTCCGTCCCGAGGACATGGGGCACGCGCTTGGCCTTCAGATAGCTCAGCGCGATGAGGCGAAGCACATCGAGCGTGAGATGCTTGAGGTCAAGGTTCGTTCCGTATAATTTTTCGCGCAGGATATAGCCCAGCACGGTGGGGGCGAGATAGTCTCCCGCACCTCCCCGCGCAAGCCGCTCGCGCAGCTCGGTGGAGGAGATCTCCACCAGGTTCGGCAGCGTCATCGTCACGATGCGGCAGCCCGGGAAGCGCTGCGCAAGATAGTCCCGCTGCGGCGCGAAGAGCTCCTCGCCGTCCTTCTCACTGCGCCCGAAGGCGCACAGTCCCGCATCGCGCAGGATCTCCTCCGGCTCATGCCAGAGGTGGAAGGTGAGGAACATATCCGTCCCCATCAGCAGCCACAGCTCCGCCGCGGGGTACTGCCCGCGCAGCTCGCGCAGGGTGTCGGAGGTATAGCTTTTCCCCGCGCGGCGCATCTCAAGGTCGAGCGTTTCGACCTGCACGCCGCTCTCAAGTGCGACCTGCTCGCCCATGGCGCGCGTCATCGCCAGACGGTGCCCGTCCGCCGGACTCCCCGCGCTGAGCTGCTTGTGCGGCGGGATCCCCGCCGGTATGAGCAGCAGCTTATCCAGCTCCAGATACTTCGCCGCGCTGACCGCAGCCGCTATATGTCCGATATGCGGCGGGTTAAAGCTGCCGCCGTAAATTCCGATCCTCAATGGTAAGCCCCCATATCGCCGTTCAAACCGTCTTTTTCTTCTTATCCTTCACGAGCGCGATGCGCTTCTCCTTGGGTTTGGAGTGCGTTTCGCGATAGAGCACGAATTTTGTGCCGATGACCTGCACCTGCTCGGCGCGGGTGAGCCGGCTGAGCTCGTCGCACGCCTCGCGCGCGGTGAGCATACTGTTCTCGAGCACCTTGCACTTGATGAGCTCGCGCGCCTCGAGCGCGTCGTTTGCCTGCTTGACGAGATTCTCACCGATGCCGTCCTTTCCGATGTGGACGATCGGCTCGAGCTCGTTCGCCATCGCGC
>CAYWAS010000052.1:0-11144 GCA_964455915.1 uncultured Oscillibacter sp.
AAGGCCATCAAGTCCGATATGCCCTTCCCCGAGTGCGGCGCGATGTCGCAGGGCTACATCGGCTATCACCTCCAGAACGCCATCGGCAACGAGCTTGCCTCCCGCGGCATGGAGAAAGATGTTGCCACCGTCGTCACGCAGGTGCTCGTGGACGAGGCGGACCCCGCCTTCCAGCACCCCACCAAGCCCGTCGGCGCGTTCTACGATAAGGAGACCGCCGAGCGCATCGCCGCCGAGAAGGGCTACACCATGGTCGAGGACGCCGGCCGCGGCTACCGTCAGGTCGTTCCCTCCCCCAAGCCCATCGATGTCATCGAGAAGAACACCGTCAAAGAGCTCGTCGAGGGCGGCACGGTGGTCATCACTGTCGGCGGCGGCGGCATTCCCGTTGTGCGCCGTGACGGCAAGCTCTTCGGCACGCCCGCCGTCATCGATAAGGACTTCGCCTCCGCCAAGCTCGCCGAGCTGCTCGACGCCGATATGCTCGTGATCCTCACCGCGGTCGAGAAGGTCGCCATCAACTTCGGCAAGCCCGACCAGAAGGGTCTTGACGATCTCACCCCCGCCGACGCCCGCCGCTACATCGACGAGAAGCAGTTTGCTCCCGGCTCGATGCTGCCCAAGGTGCAGGCCGCGCTCGCCTTCGCCGAGTCCAAGCCCGGCCGCACGGCGCTCATCACGCTGCTCGAAAAGGCCGCCGACGGCATCGAGGGCAAGACCGGCACCCGCGTCCATCAGTGAGCGGACTCGCCCGTTTCTTTCCAAACATTCCGTACAACTTGAACAAAAGGTTTGCTCTTTCGGGCAAACCTTTTGTTTGCTTTTTCAATGGTTTCTCTCTTTTTTCTCCCATTTGTCTAAAACTTTTTCAGGAATTTTGTTGATGTTTTCGTTTCTTTTTTTCGATTCCCCGTTGCCTTTTTCTTGAAAATTTTGTATGATATGGTTCAAAGGTACTGTTCCATGGAACAGGCCAAATTTTAAGGAGGATCTATTCTATGAAGAAGCTTCTTGCGATCCTGCTCTCCCTCGCGATGGTGTTCGCCCTCGTGGCGTGCGGCGAGAAGGAGCAGACCCCCGATCAGTCCGGCGACAGCCAGACCGAGCAGGGTGACACCACTCCGGATACCAAGACCATCAAGGTCGGTCTGATCTGCATCGGTGACGAGAACGATCAGGGCTACACCTACAACTTCATTCGCGGCAAGGAAGCCGCCACCGAAGTGCTTGCCGCCAAGGGCATCACTGTCGACTGGGTCGTCAAGTACAACATCGGTGAGGACTCCACCTGCGAGGACGCCAACATCGAGCTCGCCGAGGAAGAGTGCGAGATCATCTTCAACAACTCCTACGGCTTTGAGCCCTTCATGCTCAAGGTCGCGCCCGACTATCCCGAGATCGAGTTCGTCGGCTGCACCAACCAGGGCTCCTGGAACGACGGTCTGGAGAACACCCACAACGCCTTCGCCAACATCTATGAGGGTCGTTACCTCGCCGGCGTTGCTGCCGGTATGAAGCTTCAGCAGCTCATCGACGAGGGTACCATCAAGGCTGACGAGGCCGTCATCGGCTATGTCGGCGCGTTCTCCTTCGCCGAAGTCATCTCCGGTATGACCTCCTACTATCTCGGCGCCAAGTCCGTCTGCCCGAGCGTGACCATGAAGGTCCAGTTCGTCGGCTCCTGGTCCGACGCCACCGAGGAGTCCAACGCCGCCTCCGCCCTGTGCGACCTCGGCTGCGTCCTCATCTCCCAGCACTCCGATAACACCACTCCCGCCACCATGGCGCAGAGCAAGGGTGCCTTCCACACCGGCTACAATAACGACATGACCGGCGTTGCTCCCGAGGCCTCCATCATCGGCTGCCGCATCGACTGGACGAACTACTTCGTCTATGCCATCGAGTCCGTGGTCAACGGCCAGGCCTTCGATCAGGACTACTGCTTCGGCTACTCCACCGGCGATGTCGTCCTCACCGAGCTGAACACCGCCATCGCCGCCCCCGGCACTGCTGAGAAGCTCGCCGAGGTCGAGGCCGGCCTTGCCGACGGCTCCATTCAGGTGTTCGACACCTCCACCTTCACCATCGGCGGCGCGCCCCTCACCACCGCGTTCGCCCTCGATACCGACGGCGACTTCACGCCCGACTCCGAGGAGGCCGTGTTCGACGGCGCTTATCACGAGTCCTACTTCCAGTCCGCTCCTTACTTCGCCCTCCAGATCGACGGCATCGAGTGGCTGAACTCCGCGTTCTAAGCATACATAGCGTCAAAAAGGGAGACCGCCGGCGCGGTCTCCCTTTTTCTTTCCCGCCGCCGCGCCTCTCTCTCCGCATTGGAGAAAAAGTGCTAAAAATTTTTAAGCCTTCCTAACTTTTTGTTTAATTTCCCCATTTTTCGCCTTAACATTTGACGGAATCGCCAATAGCTTTTTCATTTACATATAAAGTGATCTGTGCTAAAATATTGGATAAGTAATCTACCGGAACTTCGCCCCTTTCTTCCCTCCGGTACGGTGGCTGCAGCCTTATACAAGAAAGGATGACAGAACCTTGGACAACACCTGTGCAGTAGAACTCAGACACATCACCAAGCGATTCGGCAAGGTCGTGGCGAATGACAACATCGACCTCAAGATCAACCGCGGTGAGATCCTCTCCCTGCTCGGCGAAAACGGCAGCGGAAAAACGACGCTGATGAATATGCTCGCCGGCATCTATTTTCCCGACGAGGGCGAGATCTATGTCAACGGCGAGCTCAAGTCGATCCGTTCGCCGAAGGACTCCTTCGATAACCACATCGGCATGATCCACCAGCACTACAAGCTCGTCGATGTCTTCACCGCCGCCGAGAACATCGTCCTTGGTCTCGACGAGCCGGGCAAGCTCGACATCAAGGCCGCCAACGCCAAAGTCCGCGAGATCTGCGAGCGCTACGGCTTCGACATCGATCCGACGAAGAAGATCTACGATATGTCCGTCTCGCAGAAGCAGACGGTCGAGATCGTCAAGGTCCTCTACCGCGGCGCGGACACGCTGATCCTCGACGAGCCCACCGCCGTCCTCACCCCGCAGGAGACCGAGAAGCTCTTCGCCGTGCTGCGCAATATGCGCGCCGACGGTAAGGCCATCGTCATCATCACCCACAAGCTGCACGAGGTCATGTCCCTTTCGGACAAGGTCGCCGTGCTGCGCAAGGGGCAGTACATCGGCACCGTCAACACCGCCGACACGAATCCGCAGGCGCTCACGGATATGATGGTCGGCCACGCGGTCACGCTCAACATCGACCGCCCGACCTACGATAACCCCGTCCCGCGCCTGACGCTCAAAGATGTCACCTGCTACGATAACGAGGGCGTCGTCCGTCTGGATCATGTCTCCTTCACCGCCATGGGCGGCGAGATCCTCGGTGTCGCCGGCATCGCCGGCAGCGGCCAGCGCGAGCTGCTCGAGTCCATCGCGGGTCTCTATCCCGTGGCGGAGGGCGGCAGCATTCTCTACACGCCCGAGGGCGCGCCCGAGTCCGAGCTGATCGGCAAAACGCCCATGCAGATCAAGAAGGCCGGCGTTTCACTCGCCTTCGTGCCCGAGGATCGTCTCGGCATGGGTCTCGTCGGCTCGATGGGCATGACCGGCAACATGATGCTCCGCTCGTGGCGGAAGGGCAAGAGCGTGTTCGTCAACCGCAAGGACCCGAACGAGCTCGCCATGACGATCTGGAAGGAGCTCGAGGTCGTCACGCCCGACACCAACTTCCCCGTCCGCCGTATGTCCGGCGGCAATGTGCAGAAGGTGCTTGTCGGCCGCGAGATCGCCTCCGCGCCGAATGTGCTGATGTCCGCCTACGCCGTGCGCGGTCTGGACATCAACACCTCCTACACCATTTACAACCTCATGACCGAGCAGAAGATGAAGGGCGTTGCCGTCATCTTCGTCGGCGAGGACCTCGATGTGCTGCTTGAGCTGTGCGACCGTATCCTCGTGCTCTGCGGCGGCAAGGTCAGCGGCATCGTCGATGCCCGCACCACCACCAAGGAAGAGATCGGTCTGATGATGACCCGCGTCGGCGGCGGAAAGGAGGAAGCGGTCCATGAATAACGAAAAGAAGGTCCCCCTGATCCGTCTCGCCAAGCGAGACGCGATGGAGCCCTGGAAGGCATGGTGTATCCGCATCGCCTCCATCTTCTTCGCCCTGCTGCTCGGCGGTCTCGTCATGATGATCGCCCTGCCCGACGGCGCCTCTCCCATCGACGGCTACTCCACCATCATCACCGGCGCGCTCGGGAAAAAGACCGCGATCCGCCAGACGGTGAAGCTCGCCGTGCCTCTGCTCGGCTGCGCGCTCGCCATCGCCCCGTGCTTCAAGATGCGCTTTTGGAACATCGGTGCCGAGGGTCAGATCACCGCGGGCGCCATCGCCGCGAGCTACTTCGCCCTCTACTGGGTCGGCAGAGTCCCGTCCGTCATGCTGCTCATCATCATGGGCATCGCGGGCGCAGTCGCCGGCGGCATCTGGGCGCTGATCCCCGCCTACTTCAAGGCGAAGTGGAACACCAATGAAACGCTCTTCACCCTGATGATGAACTATATCATCATCGGCGTGGTCAAATGGCTGCAGGGCGGTCCGTGGGAAGGTCGCCCCGGCTCGCAGATCATTCCCCAGTTCGACTCTGCCGCCGTGCTGCCGAAGGTCCTGGGCGTCCATTGCGGCTGGATCATCGTGCTGGTCCTTGTCGTGTTCATGCACATCTACATGAACCACACCAAGCACGGCTACGAGATCGCCGTCATCGGTGACTCCATCAACACCGCGCGTTACGCGGGCATGAATGTCGGCCGTGTCATGATGCGCACGATGTTCCTCTCCGGCGCGATCTCCGGTCTCGTCGGCTTCATCGTCGCCTCCGGCGCGAACACCACGCTCTACGACGGCGTCGCCGCCGGTGTCGGCTTCACCTCCATCACCGTCGCGTGGCTCAGCCAGCTCAACGCCTTCGCGATGATCGTCATTTCCCTGATGCTCGCTGTCATCTCCAAGGGCTCCGAAACGCTGCAAACGCGCCTCGCCGTCCCCGCCTCGATCTCCGACATCATCACGGGCATTCTGCTCTTCTGTATGCTCGGCTGCGAGTTCTTCATCAACTATCGACTCATCTTCCGCTCGAAGAATACCGAAAAGGAGGCGGCTAAGGTATGACTTTACTCATCACCCTCATCATCGCCGCCATCACCTACGGCACTCCGCTGCTGTTCGGTACGCTCGGCGAGATTCTGACGGAAAAATCCGGAAGCCTCAACCTCGGCGTTGAGGGTATCATGTTCATGGGCGGCGCGCTCGGTCTCGGCGGCGTGTACTATTACGAGAAGCTCGCCTCCTCGCCCAACGGCTTTGTCGCCATCTTCATCGGCATCTTCTTCGCCTTCCTCGCGGGCGCGATCGCCTCGCTGATCTTCAGCTTCCTGACCATCACGCTGCGCGCTAACCAGAATGTCACCGGTCTTGCCCTCTCCATCTTCGGCACGGGCGTCGGTCAGTTCGTGGGCGAGTATATGCGCGTGAGCGAGAATGGCTACATCTCCGTGAGCAATATGCTCAAGGGCTATTTCCAGAATCCTCCCTTCCCCAAGGCTCTGCAGGATATCCCCGTCGTCGGCGGTATCCTCTTCGGTAACAGCTTCTTCTTCTACCTCGCCGTGGCTTGTGCCGTGGTGATGTACCTCTACCTCAACAAGAGCCGCAGCGGTCTGTATCTGCGCGCCGTGGGCGAAAGTCCCGCCACCGCAGATGCCGCGGGCATCAATGTCACGCGCTATAAGTACCTCGCGACCGTCATCGGCGGCGGCATCAGCGCGGTCGGCGGCATGGTCTACATCATGACCATCGCGGGCGGCGTGTGGAACCACGAGGGACTCTCCGGTGTGGGCTGGCTCGCCGTGGCACTGGTCATCTTCTGCCTGTGGCGTCCGCTCAACGCGATCTGGGGCAGCGTGCTCTTCGGCGCGCTGATGATCCTGTATCTGCGCCTTGTCATCGCCTTCATTCCTACGCAGCTCTACAAGATCCTGCCCTATGTTGTCACCGTGGTCGTGCTCATCATTTCGAGTATGCGCAACAACAAGGAAAAGCAGCCCCCCGCTTCGCTGGGTCTCAACTACTTCCGCGAAGAGAGATAACACAACTGAAACCAAAGGGGCTATTCTCTTTCGGGAGAATAGCCCTTTTGTGACCGCCGCGGCGCGATGTCTCCGCGCCAAAAAGGAGAACATTATGTCAACTCTTCTCGTCAAAAATATCCGCACCCTCGTCTCCTGCGACGAGCAGGACGGCGTGTACGAAAATGTCGACCTCTACGCGGAGGACGGCATCATTCGCGCCATCGGCGCCGCGCTGCCCCACGCGGCGGACACGGTGCTCGACGCAAGCTCGATGCTCTGCTATCCCGGGCTCATCAACACGCACCACCATCTCTATCAGGTCTTTTCCCGCAATCTCCCCGAGGTGCAGAACATGGAGCTGTTCGACTGGCTCAAAACGCTCTATGAAATTTGGAAAAATCTCGACGCGGAGGTCGTGCGCCTCTCGTCCCTCACCGGCATGGGCGAGCTGATGAAGCACGGCTGCACGACCTGCTTCGACCACCACTATGTCTTCCCCGCGAATACGGGCGACCTGCTCGGCGCGCAGTTTGCCGCCGCGGACGAGCTGGGCATTCGTCTGTACGCCTCGCGCGGCAGCATGGACCTCTCCAAAAAAGACGGCGGCCTTCCGCCCGACAGCGTCGTGCAGACGGTGGACGAGATCCTGCGCGACTCCGCGCACGCCATCGAGCGCTATCACGACCGCAGCTTCGGCGCGATGCACCGCGTCGCGCTCGCGCCCTGCTCGCCGTTCTCCGTCTCCGCCGACCTCCTGCGCGAGAGCGCGCTGCTCGCGCGGCAGTACGGCGTACGCCTGCACACGCACCTTTGCGAGACGAAGGACGAGGAGAATTTCATGCTCGCGCGCGAGGGCGTCCGCCCGCTTGAGTACATGGAGCGCCTCGGCTGGACGGGCAGCGATGTCTGGTACGCCCACGGCATTCACTTCAACGACGAGGAGCTGCGCGTCCTCGCCAAAACGCAGACCGGCGTTGCGCACTGCCCGATCTCCAACATGAAGCTCTCCTCCGGCGTCGCCCGCGTCCCCGAAATGCTCGCCCTCGGCGTGCCGGTCGGACTCGCGGTGGACGGCTCGGCATCGAACGACGGCTCCTCTCTTCTTGAGGAGCTGCGCGTCGCGTACCTCCTCCACCGCCTGCACTCCGGCGCGGACGCGCCGAGCGGCTACGACCTTCTTAAAATGGCCACGCGCGGCAGCGCGCGGCTCCTCGGCCGCAGCGACGACCTCGGCTCGCTCGCCGTCGGCAAGTGCTGCGACCTCTTCCTCATCGACTCGCGCCGCCTTGAGCTGGTCGGCTCCTGCTTCGATCCCAAGAGCGTCCTCGGGACCGTCGGCGTGCGCGGCGCGGTGGACTACACCGTCGTCCACGGGCGCGTGACTGTCGCGCACGGGCAGCTCGTCACCGTCGATGAAGAACAGCTCGCCCACGACGCGGGAGCGAAGTGCCGCGCCTATCTTTCCAGGTGAGCTCGATGACGGTCGAGATCCTTCGCGGCAACATCGCCGCCCTCCCCGCCGCCGAGCGCGCGGCGGCGCTGCTCACGGACTGCGGCGATGCGCTCTCCCTCGCCTGCGCCGACGCCGCAAGCGCCTACGCCGTCCTCCGCACGGTGATGGAGCACAGCTACACGCACACGCAGCCCGCGCTCGTCCGCCTCGTCTGTGCGGACGAGGCGGTCTATAAGTCCTACCGCTTTCAGTGGAATATGTGGTACGCCGAGCGCAAGCCGGAAGAGGATTGACGCGCGATCGGCTTTGACCGACAAAAAGCAACGGGTATCCGGCCTTCGCCGGATACCCGTTTTCGTATTCGCCGTCCGTCCGACAGGCGCTTATCGCGCGGCTTCACGCAAAGCCCGCCCGCCTGCCGCACCGGACGCTTTTTCGTTGCCTGCGTCCGTGTCTTTCTGCTTACAGGCTCTTCTCGTAGGACTCGATCATCTTCTTGAACGTGTGACCCGTACGACTTGCATCGTCAGAAACCGTTGCGGTGTCTGTGTTTTCACCGCTGTGGTCAGCCCCCGTAGTGATGATACCTGCACGACGCTTGAGTTTTTTCAAGTATTTTTCGGTAGTATCGCCTGTGAAGATTTTGATGGACAGGCACATAGAGCCGTCCTCTTCCGGCGTTACATACACTTTGTCAATAAAGGTGTCGATGAAGTCTTTGGTGATGGTGCCGGTACTTGCGTCCTTTTCGGCTGAACGCAGAACGGAGCGAATTTTTTCCATATGGGTGCGGAACTCCCCACTCGATTCCTGTTGCTGTTGCAGCTCGGCAATTTCCTGTTCCAGTCCTTTGATTTCTTCGTTGCAGGATGCGGTCATGGCCTTGAAGTCGGCAGCAGTGATGCTGTCCAATGCGACTAATTCCAAAAGTTTACTTTTCTTTTTTAGTGCAAGCTGTAATTTTGCTTCGGCATCCTCGATTTTTTTGACCAAATTGCCGTCAGAAGTCATCACTTTATACATTCGCTCGTATTCTTCTAACATTGCCGCCGAAATGTCCTTGGTGTCGCGGAATACCTCAAACAGCAGGGGCTTGATTTCTTCCTCGTAAATTGGGAAAGAAGCACAAGAATCTTTGCCGTTGTTGATTTTGCCCGAACAAACCCATTTGGAATTTTTATTTCCGTATTTATCTTTGGATTCACGCCGATAATACGGCGTTCCGCAATGAGTGCAGAACAGCTTGCCTGTAAGCAAATTTGCGTGGTTACATACGCCTTGCCTGTTTTTTACGTCCTCGCTCCTGCGACGCAAAACAGCGTTAGCTTCTTCCCACAATTCCTCGGTTACAATGGCGGGGACGATTTCTCCTGTTTCATCCTTGAACATGACCCATTCTTCCGGCGGCAGAAATTTCTGCTTTTTGGTGAACATATCAACGACTTTGACTTTATTGCCCACATAATACCCCTTATATTTGGGATTGGCTATCATATTTGCCATAGTAGAGTGGGCAATTTTTTTGCCGTTGAGATTTCGATACCCCTTGTTCCAAAAGATGGTTTCGATTTGCTTCATAGAATAATCGTCGGTAGCGTAGAGCGTGAATAACTCTCTGACCATTACAGCCTGTTCCTCGTCTATAACAAGGCGTTTATTGTCCTTGCGGTAGCCAAACAGACGGCTGTTCCCAAGCACCACACTTTGCTTAATTGCCTGCTGATGCCCGAATTTCACACGAGAGGACAGTTTGCGAAGCTCGTCCTGTGCAATAGAGGACATAATCGACAAGCGAAGCTCGGAATCCTCATCAAAGGTGTTGATGTTATCATTTTGGAAGAAAACGCCAACGCCTGATGACAGCAGTTGCCTTGTGTACTGAATAGAATCCAGCGTATTACGGGCGAAACGGGAAATTTCTTTTGTGATGATTAGATCAAATTTATCCTCTGTAGCATCGTCCACCATACGATTGAAGTTCTCACGCTTCTTTGTGGAAATGCCGGACAACCCCTCGTCGATATATCCGGGGATAAATGACCATGCCATATTTCGCTTTATGAAATCCTCGTAATAGGTTATTTGGTTTCCAAGTGAATTAAGCTGTTCGTCTGACTCAGACGAAACACGGGCATAATAAGTAACACGCAAAGGAATATCGTAAATTGATTTGGTTCGCAGCATTTGTCTTACGCTATGTATATCCATAATCCACCTCCGTAAAGTTCGTAAAATCATTTTCATAGTTATTATATCACACAGCTATGAATTTTTCAATAGCTGTTCTGAAATATATTGTATGTAATCGGCAGAAATGTTTCATCTGCCGTAGATGTCTTGATTATCGCTCCATAGACGAAGCGCGGGTTTTGATCATCACACGCATTTTGTTTCGTTGCTGCTCGGTGATGAGTCCCTTTTCGTAGAGGGTGTCGTTGTAGTAGGTGAGCCACAGTTTTTCTAAGACGCTCTCCTTTTTCTGTTCGGTCATCGCTTTTTTCTTTGCTTCTTTTTCTGCCATAGAATTCCTCCTGTTTCTCTAAAAATAGCATGGCGAATTTAGCCAAATTTATACAGCGGAACGGTTCCGTTATATTTTAGTGTTCTATAGGTTCGCTATTATTCAGCAGCCTTGCCGCTTTTTTGAGATTTTCGGCAGCGTTGCCTTTACGGAAGTTCTCGCCGTCAAAAAGAACAGGAACACAGACTTCCAAAATACGGTCGTAAATGCGGCGGTCATCAAGGTCGGTTGCTTTCTGCATGACCGACAGTGGTATATTGGTTGTAATAATCATCGGCTTACGGGAGAGCAGACGGTGATTGACCACATCGAACACACGCTCCTTGCCGTAGCTGGTATTCCGTTCTGCACCCAGATCGTCAAGAATGAGCAAATCGGGGCGTGTGAGCCGTTTTAAGTAGCTGTCGCGGTCAGCACCGAAATTGCCCTGCATACGACTGACAATATCGGTCGTGCTTACATAGAGAACGGAAATCATACGGTCAATCAGAGCATTTGCAATACACCCTGCGGCGTAGGACTTGCCTGTGCCGACATTTCCGAACAGTAGTAGTCCGATACCCTCGCAGCTAAAATCGTCCCATTTATCGGCATACTCTTTGGCTTTAACAAGCTGTTTCGTCATAACGGACGCATTATCGAAACGCCACGCGGAGGCAGGAATATCGCTGAACGCTTCGGAACGCAAAAGGTTGATGTGATTGATACGGTTAAATTCCCGCATTTCAGCCTCGTACCGTTCTTTTTCCTCGGTGGCACACTTGCAATCGGTTGGGTGGCGGTCAATTCCGTTAAAACGGTACTGTTCTGCAAAGAACGCCTCTTTGGGTGTGTGGCACTTGCCGCAGTATTTCAGCCCATCGACCGGATTGATATAATCATCGGGTGCGGTGTTCGCCGCGTCTGCGGTTTCAATGACAGCGGACAAAATAGGGTTAATATTCATAGGCAATCTCCTTTCGTATAATAAGATTAAAGTTAATAATTTCAGGTATCAGCAGGCTTTGAGATGCC
>CAYWAS010000053.1:0-9802 GCA_964455915.1 uncultured Oscillibacter sp.
ACCCCGGCGACAAGGAAGCCGAGGAGAAGTTCAAGGAGATCAACGAGGCGAACGAAGTCCTCTCCGATCCCGAGAAGAAGGCACGCTACGACCAGTTCGGCTTCGCGGGCGTCGATCCCAACTACGGCGCGGGAGCCGGCGGCTACGGCGCGGGCGGCTTCGACTTCGGCGACCTCGGGGACATCTTCGGCAGCTTCTTCGGCGGGGGCTTCGGCAGTGCGCGCGCGAATCCCAACGCGCCGCAGCGCGGCGAGAGCCTGCGCACGAGCGTGACCATCACCTTTGAGGAGGCGGCGTTCGGCTGCGAGAAGGAGATCACGGTCGAGCGCGTCGAGGTGTGCGACACCTGCCGCGGCACGGGCTGCGAAGCGGGCACGACCGCCGAGGTCTGCCCCGACTGCCGCGGCAGCGGTATGGTGCAGCAGCGCCGTCAGACGCCGCTGGGCTTCATGTCCACCTCCGCGCCCTGCGGACGCTGCGGCGGCAAGGGCAAGATCATTCACCAGCCCTGCAAGGCCTGCCGCGGCAGCGGTCAGCTCCGCCGCCGCAAGACGCTCAAGGTCAGTATCCCCGCGGGCATCGACAACGGGCAGACCATCTCCCTGCGCGGACAGGGCAACGCGGGCAAAAACGGCGGCGGCGCGGGCGATCTTCTCATCGTGATCGCCGTGCGGCAGCACGAGGTCTTCCGGCGCGAGGGCACGAGCGTTCTGTGCGAGGCGCCCATCACTTTCACGCAGGCGGTGCTCGGCGCGGAGCTGGAGATCCCGACGATCGACGGCAAGGTGAAGTATTCGATCCCTGAGGGGACGCAGAGCGGCACGACCTTCCGCCTCAAGGGCAAGGGTATCCCCGGTCTCAACGGCCGCGCGCGCGGCGACCAGTATGTCACGGTCTACATCGAAACGCCGCGCAATCTCAACCGCGAGCAGAAGGAGGCACTGCGCAAATTCAGCGAAACGCTCGGCGAGAGCAATTATGAGCAGCGCAAGAGCTTCTTCGGAAAGTTCAAGCTATGAAAAACGGACATTATATCACCGATTATCACTGCCACTCGACCGTCTCGCCCGACGGGCACAACACCATGCGCGAGATGGCGGAGGCGGCGGCCGCGGCGGGCGTTGATGAGCTCTGCTTCACCGACCATGTCGAGCCGCTGCCGTGGGTGAAGTGGAATGAGCCTCCGCTCGCGCGGCACAGCTACGATTGGAGCGCCATGGCGCGGCAGTTCCGCGAGGCGCAGGAGGCGCTCGGCGGGCGCATCGCTCTGCGTATGGGTGCGGAGCTGGGCGAGTGTACCTTCGCCCTCGATGTGATGGACAGCTTCTTAGACGATGCGCCGCCGCTCGACTTCACGATCGGCTCGGTCCACACCTTCCGCATGGCGGACGGCGCGATCAACGACCTGTGCTGGATCAAAAGCGGCGAGGAGGCGGCGTGGTCCGACGCCTGCGAGCGCTATTTCGACGAGATGGAGCGGCTGGTGGACTGGGGACGCTTTCAAGTTCTCGGGCATCTGACGCTGCCGCAGCGCTACGCCGAGGAGCGGCACGGACTGGTGCTGGACCTTGGCCGCTTTGAAGAGCGCATTCGCGCTATCCTCCGGCGCGCGATCGAACGCGGCATCGGCATCGAGTGCAACACCAACCGCGGCGGCCGTCCGCTGCCGGACGAGCGCTGGCTGAGGCTCTATCACGAGCTGGGCGGTGAGCTCATCACGCTCGGCAGCGACGCGCACACGCCGGAATACATCGCCTGCGCGATGGTCGAGCGGCAGGAGCTTTTGAAGGAATGCGGCCTGCGCTACTTTGTGACCTACGAGCAGAAAAAACCGAGCTTCCATAAAATTTGACCATAAGGAGAAACGAATCATGAAGATATCTCTCGGCTGTGATCACGGCGGCTACGCGCTCAAGGAGCATATCAGGAACTATCTCGAGGGGAAGGGGCACGAGGTCGTGGACTGCGGCACCTATTCCACCGAGAGCTGCGACTATCCCGTGTTCGGTGAGGCGGCGGCGCGCAAGGTGCAAAGCGGCGAATGCGAGCGCGGCATCGTGATCTGCACGACCGGCATCGGCATTTCCATCGCCGCGAACAAGGTCGGCGGCGTGCGCTGCGCGCTGTGCAGCGAGCCGCTGAGCGCGGAGATGACGCGCCGTCACAACGACGCCAATGTGCTCGCGATGGGCGCGGGGCTGCTCGGCAAAAATATGGCAGAGCGCATCGTCGATACCTTCCTCGCGACCGAGTTTGAGGGCGGGCGTCACGCGCGCCGCGTGGGGCTGCTGGACGCGATCGAGCGCTGAAAAGTGAAAAAATCAGGAAATCAACAAAAATTCACGGATTTTTGTTGATTTTCTTTTTTATTCTCTGTAAAATGACTCTATCTTATGCTTGGAAAGGCAGGTGAAGCGGAATGCCGTCGACAAAGGGCTATCGGAGCTACCACGGCAGAGGGCGCGCGGGAAAGATCGCGCTGGTTGTGGGGCTGTGCGTGCTGCTTTTGGCAGCGGTCGGGTTTCTGATCCTGCAGCGCTACGCGGTGTACGGAGCGGACGGCAGCATTCGCTTCGAGCTGCCGTGGAGTCAACCGGAAAAGCCGGCGGAGCCGGACAAAATCGAGACCGAGGACAAATCGCCGGAGCTCGTCATCGTGCTGCCGGAGGAGCCGGAGAAGGTCGAGCCGACGGAGATTCATGCCGTCGAGCTGGACGAGGCGGTCCTGCGCGGCGGAGCGGACGCGGCGCTCGGCGCGCTCGGCGAGGGCGTGAACGCCGTTGCCGTGCGGCTGAAGAACGAAAAGGGCGAGCTGCTGTACGCCTCCGCGCTGAGCGGAGCCGTTGATGCAGGCGCGGTCAAGGGGGACGCGGCGTCCCTCGAGGCGGTCAAGGCGATGGCGGAGAGCGACTACTACGCCATCGCGCGCATCAGCGCCTTGCATGACAGCCTGTATTCCTTCGCGCACATGGCGGAGGCGGGCGTATTGCAGCTCAAATATTCGGGCTATATCTGGTACGATCCCGACAGCACCTTCTACCTCGCACCGGAGAAAGAGGCAGCGCGGGAATATCTCGTCTCCATCGCGCGCGAGTGCGCGGCGCTCGGCTTTGACGAGCTGCTCTTCGACTCCTTCGCCTATCCCGCGCGGGGACGGCTCGCGAACATCGATGAGTCCGCGCGCACGATGACCAAGCAGGCGGCGCTCGCGCTGCTCGCGCAGGAGCTGCGCGAGGGCGTGGCGGAATACGATGTGCGGCTCTCGCTCCGGCTCGACGCGGCGACGGTGCTCGCGGGCGGGAACGAGACGAACGGGCAGGAGCTTGCCGTGCTCGCGCCGCTCTTCGAGCGCATCTATGTGGAAACGACGGCGGAGGAGCTGCCCGCGCTCAGCGCGGCGCTCGCGCCGTACAGCACGGAGCTCGTCCCCATTTTGCGCGAGGCTCCCGCCTCGGGCGGCTATCTCCTTGCAGGATAAAGAAAGAGGACCGCGGGCAGCAGGCCCGCGGTCCTTTCGTCTATATGGGGGCGTCAGATCTCAAAGCGCTCGCCGTCCGCCGTGATGCGCACGATGCGCTCCGCATTTTCGCTCCGCGCGGCGCGATAGCGGTCGATGGCTTCGAATTTCTTCCACAGGTGCATGGTGAACACATGGCGCACGGCGGTGTGCGAGAGAAGACCGTCCAGTCCAAGTCCCTCGTGCTCCTCGCCGAGACGGGGATCGAGCACCGCCATCGCCGCGGTCAGCTCGGGCGCGATGCCGTTGTCCGCCGCCTCGTCGCGCACGGCGGCGGCGAGCTTCTGCATCGCCGCTTCGTAGCTTGCCGCCATGCTGCCGCAGTACGCCTTGCCCTCGCTCTCCCAGTGCCAGTGATTGAGGTCGCCCGCGTGGTAGATCATCTTCCCTTCGCTGCGCAGAAGGTAGGCGTTGCCGATGTCGGTGGACTTGATGGCGCGAATGCTCAGCTCCTCGCCCGCCGCCGTGGTGAGGAGAATGCTGTCGGGCCGCAGGACGGTCGTGCGGGCAAAGGCCTCGTCGGGAATGTTCAGCCACTTGCGCTTGCGCTCGGTCAGGCGCGTGTCGCGCGAAACATAGAACTGCGTGAGCGGATAGCGCGCAAGGAGCGAGAAGATCTTCGCATCGAAATGGTCCTCGTGGCTGTGGCTCGAAAAGACCAGCAGCGGCTTTTCGGGATCGAGCGCGGGCAGCGCGCCCGTGTAGTCCGGCTCGTAGACATAGTCGAAGAGCGTATAGAATTTGTCCCACTCGACGAGGAAGGCGCTGTGGGCGATGAAGGTGACAGTCATACTCGCGTGCTCCTTTGCCAAAGTAGCGCTATTGTAGCAGAAAAATAGCGTATTGGCAAGCCTTTCCCTTTATGGTATAATCAACCGCGAAAGCGGTTGATTATCATTGATTTGAGCCGTTTTTCTCGTCCGCTGTGCGGACAACCGAAAAACCCGGCACATGACAGCGCGAAGCGCTGTCATTGCATCAAAGCGGCTGGAGGATACACGATGCTGAAAAAAGCCTACATTGAGATCACCAATCAATGTAACCTTCGCTGCTCCTTCTGCCCCGGGACGCGCCGCGCGCCGCGCACGATGACGGGCGCGGAATTCGACCTCATACTATCTAAATTGCAGGGGCGCATCTCGTATGTCTACCTTCATATCATGGGCGAGCCGCTGCGCCACCCGCAGCTTGCCGAGCTTCTTTTGCTCGCCGCCGCGCGGGAGATGAAGGTCTGCATCACGACGAACGGGACGCTCCTCGCGCGGCAGGAGGAAACGCTGCTCGCCGCGCCGACGCTCCACAAAATCAGTGTTTCGCTCCACAGCTTCGAGGGGAACCACGGCGCGCAGGAGCAGGAGGCGCGCTATCTTGAGGAGGTCTGGCACTTTGCCGACCGTGCGGCGGCGCAGGGCATCATCGTTGCGCTGCGGCTGTGGAACGAGGGCGGCGCGGAGACGCGCAACGGCGCGATCGAGTCCTTCCTGCGGGGAAAATGCCCCGGGGAATGGATCGAAGCGCGGCACGGCAGCTTCCGCCTGCGCGAAAATCTCTATCTCGAGCAGGCAAAAAAGTTCGACTGGCCGGATCTGAGCGCCAACGAGCGCGGCACGCAGTTCTGCTACGGTCTGCGCGACCAGTTCGGCGTGCTCGCCGACGGCACGGTGGTGCCATGCTGCCTCGACCACGAGGGGGACATCGCGCTGGGAGATCTTTTCACGCAGCCGCTCGATGAAATTTTGAACAGTGCGCGCGCCGCGGCGCTGCGCGAGGGCTTTTCGCGCCGCCGGCCGACGGAGGAGCTTTGCCGCCGCTGCGGCTTTGCCGCGCGCTTTTGACAGGAGAACGATGAACGGACAGGAACGGCTCAACGCCCTCACCGCGCCGCTGATGGCGTGGTACGATCTTCACCGGCGCACGCTTCCGTGGCGCGGAACACACGACCCCTACCGCGTGTGGGTGTCGGAGATCATGCTCCAGCAGACGCGCGTGCAGGCGGTGCTCGGCTACTACGCGCGCTTCATGGCGGAGCTGCCCGATGTCCACGCGCTCGCGCGCGTGAGCGAGGAGCGGCTTTTTAAGCTCTGGGAGGGGCTCGGCTACTATTCCCGCGCGCGCAACCTCAAGCGCGCGGCGGAGCTGCTCGTGGACGAATACGGCGGAGCATTCCCCACCTCGCGCGAAGCGCTGCTGCGTCTCCCCGGCGTCGGGGACTACACGGCGAGCGCCATCGCGTCCATCGCCTTCGGCGCGTGCGAGCCGGCGGTGGACGGCAATCTTCTGCGCGTCGCCGCGCGCGTCGCGTGCATTGAGGACGACATCATGGACGCGAAGGTGCGCGCCCGTATGCGCGCGATGCTCGCCGAGAGCATCGACCGCGCGCGCCCCGGCGAGTGGAATCAGGCGATGATGGACCTCGGCGCGACGGTGTGCCTGCCGAACGGCGCGCCGCTGTGCGAAAAATGTCCCGCGCGGAGCCTCTGCGCGGCGTATCAAAACGGCATGACCGACCTCCTCCCCGTGCGCGCGGCGAAAAAGCCGCGGCGGGTCGAGGAGCGAACGGTCTTTCTGCTCAAAAAGGGCGACCGGCTCGCCCTGCACAAGCGCGCGGACAAGGGCTTGCTCGCGGGGCTGTGGGAGTTTCCGAATGCTGCCGACAGCCTTGACGCGGCGGGCGCTGCCATCGCGCTCGCGCGGTGGGGACTTGCGGCGGAGCGTATCGAGCCCGCGGGCAGCGCGAAGCACATTTTCACCCATGTGGAGTGGGATATGCGCGCCTATTTCGCCGAGGTCACGGGCGAGGGCGACGAGTTTTTCTGGGCGGACGCCGAGGAATTTGCGCGCGCGGCGATCCCCTCGGCATTCGGGAAGTTCACCGCGCAGGCGCGGGAGCTGCTCCGCGAGGAAGGTTGACCCCTCGCCTTGGGGCGAAGGCAGCCTTCGGCGAAACCGCGACAGCGGTGAGTGACGGCACTTTTGAAAGTGCAGAGAAAAGGAGACACCGGTCTCCGACGGCCACCCTTTTTCACGCGAAAAAGGGTGGAGAAAACGCGCAAGGAGGGCGTTTCACCCTCCTTGACCTCCCCGAAGCTGCGATGGTCGTCCGGCCTTTCAGCGGTCAGTACGGCAGTGTTTGTCGTAAGCCGATCGGCTTGCTTCTTGCGTCGCTTAGCCGCTAATGCCTATCTTGTAGAAGTCGAATCGCTGATCGATTTTTGGATATGGCGAAACCGATCAACGCAACAATTTCGAAACCCCACCGGAGTAAGCGGTGAAGCGAAGCGAGAAGATAGCCAATGCGAAAGCGGAAAAAATCTCCCTTTTTCACAGGGTGTGCAGTTAGATTTCGTACATTCTTCCAATGTGCAGGGTCGAGGGGCGGCAGCCCCCGCGCTTTTTCCCGCCGCTTTTTCGCGTGAAAAAGCGGTGCCCGCGGAGCGCGGAGCGATCCTCGCCGAAGGCCGACGCCTTTACCCGCCGTGTTCGCGGCATCGCCAAAGGCGCGATGCTTTCAACGCCCGCCGCGCACGGCGAAACCAAAAACCACCGCGCCTTACGGCGCGCAAACAGGAGGAAGCATTATGGCACAGCTCTACTTCAAATACGGCGCGATGGGCTCGAGCAAGACCGCCAACGCGCTCATGGCGCGCTTCAACTACGAAGAGCGCGGACAGAAAACGCTGCTCTGCAAGCCCCAGCTCGACACGCGCGACGGCGACCACATGGTCCACTCGCGCATCGGACTGGAGTACCCCTGCATCTACTTCCACGAGATGCGCGCGATGGGCGAGGACGAGCTCAAAAAGAACGCCTGCATCATCGTCGATGAGGCGCAGTTTTTAACGCGCGAGGAGGTCATGTACCTCGTCCACCTCGTCGACGACTGCGGCATTCCCGTCATCTGCTACGGCCTGCGCGCGGACTTCCGCGGCGAGCTCTTCCCGGGGAGCTATGAGCTCCTTGTGATGGCGGACAAGCTCGAGGAGGTCAAGACGATCTGCTGGTGCGGCAAAAAGGCGGCGTTCAACGCCCGCTTTGATGAAGACGGCAAGGTTCTCAAGGAGGGCGCGCAGGTCGTGCTCGGCGCGAACGACAAGTATATCGGCCTCTGCCGCCGCCACTGGATGGCGGGCGACCTCGGTCCCGATTTCAACGGGCGGGGGACGGGCGATTGATGCGCTGCGACATCTGCCCGCGCCGCTGCGGCGCGGAGCGCACGGAGACGACGGCGGGCGGCGTTTGCGCCATGCCTGCGGGCATCGTCGCAGCCAAGGCGATGCTCCACCACTGGGAGGAACCGGTGCTCAGCGGAGAGCGGGGCGCGGGCTGCGTCTTTTTCTCCGGCTGCAACCTCGGCTGCGTATTCTGCCAGAACAGCTCGATCAGCCACGAGCACTTCGGCAAGCTCGTCTCCCCCGCGCGGCTGCGCGAGATCTTCCATGAGCTCATCGCGCAGGGTGCGCACTGCATCGACCTCGTCTCCCCCACGCAGTTTACACCGTGGGTGCGCGAAGCGCTCTCCGAGCCGCTTGGCGTGCCGGTCGTGTGGAACAGCGGCGGCTACGAGCGCGTCGAAACGCTCCGGACGCTCGAAGGCAAGGTGCAGATCTACCTCCCCGACCTCAAATACGCGCTGGAAACGCCCGCGCGCGAGCTGAGCCGAGCGGCGGACTACTTCCCCGTCGCCGCCGCAGCCATCGACGAGATGGTGCGGCAGGTGGGGTCGTACAGGATCGGGGACGACGGGCTGATGCGCTCGGGCGTCATCGTGCGCCACCTCGTCCTCCCCGGGCAGCTCGAAAACACGAAGGCGGTCATCGACTATGTCTCGACGCACTTTCCGCCGCACACCGTTCTTTTCTCGCTCATGAGCCAGTATACGCCGCAGGCGGGCGCGAGCGGCGCGCTCGCGCGGCGGCTGACGCGCGCGGAGTACCGCGCGGCGGTGCAGTACATGACCGACTGCGGCATCACCGACGGCTTCTGTCAGGAGCTCTCGAGCGCCAAAGAGGAATATACGCCCATCTTCGACCTGAAAGGAATCTGACCATGGAACAAAAACGAAGCCTCAACTGCCTGCGCTGCGGCGCGGCGATGCACTTTTCGGGGCGCGAAAAGCTCCAGCTCGGGAAGACCGGCTGGGTGCTCGGAGACCTGCCGAATCTCCTCGCGGGCGCGATGCAGCTCGATATCTACGCCTGCCCCGACTGCGGCAAGGTCGAATTTTTCCGGCCGGAGGACAGCTCCGATGCTCTGCCGCAGAAGGAGTGCCCGAGCTGCGGCGCGGTCATCGACTTCGATTACGGTCGCTGCCCGCGCTGTAAGTATGAATTCTGATAACAATTAGAGATAATCTTTAACAAAAATACGAGGAGGAATCAACATGGCGCGCATCAGCAAGGAAAATTACTACCTCGACATCGCCGAAACGGTGCTTCGCCGCGCGACCTGCCTCCGGCGGGTGTACGGCGCGATCATCGTGAAGAACGACGAGATCATCTCCACCGGCTACAACGGCGCACCGCGCGGGCGGAAAAACTGCGTCGATCTGGGCTTCTGCACGCGCGAGGAGCTGTGTGTTCCCCGCGGGGAGCGCTATGAGCTCTGCCGCAGCGTCCACGCCGAGGCGAACGCCATCATCTCCGCCTCGCGGCGCGACATGGTCGGCGGGACGATCTACCTCGTCGGGCGCGACGCGCGCACGGACGAGCTGCTCGGCGACGCGACGAGCTGCTCCATGTGCCGCCGCCAGATCATCAACGCGGGGCTGGAGAAGGTCGTGATCCGCCGCACGCCGACGGAGTTCGAGGTCGTGCCCGTGCAGCAGTGGATCGAGGAGGACGATTCCCTTCCCGAATGAGCGAAAAAAAGAAGGTCTCACTTGAGACCTTCTTTTTCTTCGCCTTTTCAGCGGCAGTATTTTTCGATGTAAGCGTTCTGGCACTTAATGATGATCTTCACGGCCTCATCGCGGCTGAGCACATCGCTCACGACCGTCTCCTTACCCTCAAGGCTCTTGTAGACGCGGAAGAAGTGGCGGATCTCGCTGGCGATATGCTCGGGCAGCTCGGAGATATCCTGATAGGTGTTATAGGTCGGGTCCTGGAAGGGGATCGCGATGATCTTCTCGTCGAGCGAGCCGCTGTCCTCCATCGTGATGACGCCGATGGGATAGCACTCCACCAGACTCAGCGGGCGAATGCGCTCCGAACAGAGCACGAGCACATCGAGCGGGTCGCCGTCGTCCGCCCAGGTGCGCGGGATAAAGCCGTAGTTCGCGGGATAGTG
>CAYWAS010000054.1:0-9658 GCA_964455915.1 uncultured Oscillibacter sp.
TACACAAATCCAGTCCGGCGGACGATGCCGCAACCGGAACGGCGCCGGCGCGAGGGCGCGCCGGAGAGATCGAGGGGAGATCCGTATGCTGCTGCTCAACCTGAAATTCGGCGAGTATCTCACCATTGGCGAGGATACTTATATCCAGGTGTTCAAGCACTCCGAATCCTCCTTCCGCGCCGCCATTCATGCGCCGAAAGATGTGCCGATCCTGCGCGGCGCGGTGCGTGAGCGCACGCAGGACGATGCCCCCGCGACCTCCTCCGCGCGCAGAGACGGCGCGAAGCGCTACGAAGCATGGGCGCGGGAAAAGGAGCTTCGCCAAACGGAGCTGCAGCGGGAGTCGGCAGAGCGCGAATCCGCGATGCGCGAGCTGAGCGAGCTTGCCGAGAACATGGAGGAGCTGATCGCCGAGAGCGGAAGCAGAGCTGTCAAGGCAAGGCTGAATGCCGTGTGCGAGCGCATCAGCGCGTTGGGATTTGCGCCGGACGCGAACGCGCGGAGGGAGGTCTGACGGCGATGGGCCGCAAGGCAAAAAATGCCCCGTTGAAGGACGGGCAGATCCTCCGATACGACACGATCAAGGCGCGCCTGTCCCCCACGCCGGAGCAGGCGGAGCTGTTTGAAAAGACCTTCGGCTGCTGCCGCTGGATCTGGAATCACATGCTCTCCGACCAGCAGCGCTTTTACAGCGAGACCGACGCCCACTTTATCCCCACCCCCGCCAAGTACAAAAAGGAAGCCCCCTTTCTGACGGAGGTGGACAACCAGGCGCTGACGCAGGAGCACAACAAGCTGGCGCAGGCGTTTCGGGTATTTTTCAAAAATCCGGAGGTCTTCGGTCCGCCGAAATTCAAGCGGAAAAAGGACGACCGCGACACCTTCTCCGCCTGCAACACCTTCTGGGACGGCGGGGCGACCATCTACACCACCCGCGACGCCATTCGAATGACGAAGGCGGGCGCGGTTCGGGCGACCTTCCCCCGCCGCGCAAGAAGCGGCTGGAAGCTCACGCGCGTCACCGTGGAAAAGACCCGCACCGGAAAATACTACGCATACCTTCTCTACGAATATCCCGTCAGGGCGCCGGAGGCGGTAACGCCGACGGAGGAAACGACCCTCGGGCTGAAATATTCCCTCTCTCACTTTTATGTGACGGACGGCGGCGCGGCAGCCGACCCTCCCCGCTGGCTGCGGCAGTCGAGCCAAAAGCTGGCCGAGTTGCAGCGAAAACTCTGCCGAATGCAGGCGGGGTCCAAAAACTACGAAGAGACCGTGCGGAAATACCGCTTACTGCATGAACACATCGCCAATCAGCGCAAGGACTTCATTCACAAGGAGACCCGTCGGATAGCCAACGAATGGGACGCCGTGTGCGTGAGGGACGATCGCCTGACGGCCATCGCCGGTGCGGTGAAGGGAAGCGCGGGCAGCGGCTACGGAATGTTCCGCGAGACCCTGCGCTACAAGCTGGAGCGGCAGGGCAAGGCAATGCTCACGGTCGAGCGCTACTGCCCGACCACAAAGACCTGCTCGGTCTGCGGCTGCGTCAACGACACGCTCGACGCCCGCGCCGCGCGCTGGACCTGTCCCGCCTGCGGCGCACGACTGCGGCGCGAGGTCAATGCCGCGGTCAACATCAAGGCGCAGGGGCTCGCGCAGCTCCGCGCGGAGAGATCTGCTTAGCTTGCTCCTCCGCCGTCGGCGGAGCGCAAAATATTGCCGGTCGGGACGCCGGTGAACGCCCGCACCCCGCGTTCGGGAGCGTTGAGAAAAGCGGAGCACACGCCGCTCCGTTTTCCTCAGCGTTTCCGGACAGAGCGGAAACGCGGGAAACGAGAGGCCGCCTCCCTCGGGCCGCGGCCAAAGCCTGCGAAGCAGGCGTCCAAAATATTATGACAATGCAACTCCCCCACGGTTTCACCCGGTACTCGCGAGCCGGTTGAAATAAAGAAGGTGCGCGGGGCGCTGTCACCGGTGGCCACTGTGACCGCGTCCGGCACAACACAACCGCGCCAAGGCACGGACTGCCGAAGCGCACGACACAGCAAAATCAAAAAATCATTTTGAGAAAGGAATCAGAAAATGAGAATTCAGCACAACATCATGGCGATGAACGCCTACCGCAACTACAACAACAACACCTCCGCGCTTTCCAAGAACCTTGAAAAGCTCTCCTCCGGCTACAAGATCAACCGCGCCGGTGACGACGCCGCCGGTCTCGCGATCTCCGAGAAGATGCGCGCCCAGATCTCCGGCCTGAACGCCGCGACCAAGAACGTGAAGGACGGCATCAGCCTCGTCAAGACCGCTGAGGGCGCGATGCAGGAAGTGCAGGATATGCTCAACCGCATGAGCTACCTCGCCACCCAGTCTGCCAACGGCACCTACGATAACGAGGTCGACCGCGCGAACCTGCAGAAGGAAGTCAACGCGCTCTGCACCGAAATCGACCGTATCGCGGACAGCGCCAACTTCAACGGCATCAAGCTGATGGACGGCTCCCTCGCCACCAGCGGCACTTCCGCTTCTCTGGCTGAGGTCGACCTGAGCAAGCTGCTGGGTCAGCTTGGCGGTTCCACCAAGACCGTGGACGCTGTCAAGGGCGTGTACGAGATGAGTGCGACATTTGGTGCGACTGCCACTGTTGCCGAAAACGACAAGATCTCTGCGACATTTACCCTGACGGATGCGGACGGCAAGCAGCAGAACATCACCATTGACCTGACTGTTGCGAAGGATTCTAATAATAAGCTTCAGGCTGTAGTTGGCGAGGACGGCACATCGTATGCGCTCGCCGACGAGAACAAGACTGATGCTGCTGCCCTTGGTACGGCTTTTGCGGGCGAGTTGGCAAAGAACAGCATTATCAAAGATAACTTCACGGTTAGCGCCACTGCTGGCAAGCTGACCTTTAAGGCCAAGGAAGGCGGCACGCAGGCGATGCAGGTCACCGGCATTGCAAATTCTCACACGAAGGCTGCCGACGGCCAGGTCACCATGTACGACAACGCGATGAAGGTCACGACGCCGGCTGCGGATCCCTTCCAGACCGTTGATCTGAGCAAGGCCACCGTGTTCGATGGCTCTAAGGATCTGGACAAGGCTGTCTTCGAGATCAACGGTGAGAAGTTTGTCTTTGTCGCAAACGGCAAGGTGGACGCCGATTCTCTGGCCAAGCTCAAGGAAGCCGGTGTGGAGCACTATGTTGAGTGTGGCACGGGTAGCACCATTGATGCTGCCGAAGTCAAGAATATGGCCGAGAAGATCAGCATGGAGACCGGCCTGAAGGTGGAGCAAGGCTCGACTGGCGCGACTGGCGATCTTACCACTTGGACTAAGGACACCACACCCACCAACACCGAGATCGCTCTGAAGTCCAACAGCACCAGCAGCACCAGCAAGGGCGGCCTGACCCTGCAGATCGGCGACACCGCGGACAAGTTCAACCAGATGGTCGTCTCCGTCGGCGATATGCATGTCAAGGCGCTGGGCATCGGCAGCGTGGACATCTCCTCTCAGGAGGGCGCGGCTGTTGCGGTCGATAAGATCAAGGCTGCCATCAACTCCGTCTCCTCCACCAGAGGCGACCTCGGCGCGATCCAGAACCGCCTCGAGCACACCCAGAATAACCTCAGCGTCATGACCGAGAACATTCAGGACGCCGAGTCCACCATCCGCGACACCGATGTTGCCGACGAGATGATGGCCTACACGAAGAACAACATTCTCATTCAGTCCGCGCAGGCGATGCTCGCGCAGGCGAATGCTGTTCCTCAGGGCGTGCTGCAGCTCCTCCAGTAAGGACGCAGCTTCGCACAGAAGAAAAAAAGAACGGGCGAAAGCCCGTTCTTTTTTTGCGCTCACCGTATCGCGCGCAGAAGGTCTTCCCAGGCGCAGTCTACGGCGCTGCCCATGTTCTGCATGGTGCGGCCCACGCAGGTCTTCATCGCCCTGCGCCGGTGGGAGACGGTCATGCCCGCGATCGCGCCGAGCGTCATGCCGACGCCCGCGCCGCAGAAAAACGCGGCGTATTTCATTTCGCTCACTCTCCTTTTTGCACGGCGATAGTATGTCTCGCGCGGGGCAAAAAAAGTCGGAATGCGAGTTGCCAAAATTCGGCGGCGCATTTATAATGAAAGCAGAAAAAAGAGGGAGAGTGGCGAAATGACGACCATTTATCTGATCCGTCACGCCGAGGCGGACGGCAATCTCTATCGCCGCGCGCACGGGTGGTACAACAGCGTCATCACCGAGCGCGGCTATCAGCAGATCGCGGCGCTCGCCGCGCGCTTCGCATCGACGAAATTCGACGCGGTGTATTCCAGCGACCGCTTTCGCACGATGACGACCGCGATGAGCGTCTATAAAACGCACGGTCTGCCGCTCGTGACTACGCCGCGCCTGCGCGAGATCGGCGTCGGCGCGTGGGAGGACCGTCCGTGGGCGGAGCTTGAGCGCGAGGACGGCGCGCGGCTCGCGCAGTTCAACACGGACGCGCAGAATTGGTATGTCGAGGGCGGCGAGCGGCTGACCGAGGTGCGCGAGCGTATGCTCGGCGCGCTGCGCGAGATCGCCGCGGTGCATCCGAACGGCACGGTGGCGGTTTTTTCGCACGGCATGGCGATCCGTCTGACGGTCGGGACGATGCAGGGGCTCACGCTGCGCGAGATCGACGGGACGGGTCACGCGGAGAACACGGCGGTGAGCCGGATCGAGTGCGAGGACGGCGCGTTCCGCGTGGTCTATCGCGACGACGCGAGCCATCTTTCCGACGAGCTGCTGACGCTCAAGCGGCAGGCGTGGCTGAAGAACGCGCGCGGCTTCGAGGGCGGCATCTACTATGTGCCGAGCGGCGCGGCGGGGCATTTCGATGTCTGCCGCGCGGGTGAGATCGTCGGCGCGGTGAGCGTGGAGCGGTGCGAGAACGGCGTCGCGACCATCGGCGAATACTGGCTGGAGGACTACGCGCAGGGGCTCGGCTTCGGTCAGCAGCTCCTTGGGCAAGCACTCTCCTACGCCCGCGCGAACGGCTGCGCGCGGCTCTCGACCGGCCGCGTCGCGAAGGAAAACGCGATCGGACTGCGCCGCGCGGCGGAGTGGGGCTTTTCGCCCGTGCGCGAGGGCGCGGACTGGATCGAATTTGAGAAGGATTTTGAATACAACGAGGATACCTGCTGGGAAAAATTGCAGGAGGTTATCGTTTGAGCGCGTCCCATGGCAAGGGCGGCGCGAAAATGCGGTTGATTTTCCCGCGGCTTTTGCGCATAATGTGGGTATCACCCTTCCGCTGCGGAGGGCAGAGCGAGGAGTGAAGGCATGAAAAAATGTATCGTCATCTCCGACTCCTTCAAGGGTTCGCTGACGAGCCGCGAGATCTGCGCCATCGCGCGCGAGCTGGTCCCGCGCCGCTTTCCCGACTGCGCGCTCCATGCGCTCAGCGTGGCGGACGGCGGCGAGGGCACGGTGGATTGTTTTCTCGATTCCTGCGGCGGCGAGCGCGTGAGCGTCAGCGGCGTGCAGGACCCCTTCGGCGCACCGATCGACGCGTTTTATGCCCTCCTGCCGGACGGCACCGCCGTCATTGAGATGGCGGCGGCTGCGGGTCTCCCGCTCGTCGCGGGGCGCAAGGACCCCTGCCGCACCACGACCTACGGCGTCGGGCAGCTCGTTTCCCGCGCGATCGACCGCGGCGCGCGGCGCATCGTGCTCGGGCTCGGCGGCAGCGCCACGAACGACGGCGGCTGCGGCTGTGCCGCAGCGCTGGGCGTGCGCTTCACCGATGCCGCGGGGCGGGAATTCGTCCCCGTCGGCGCGACGCTCGGGCGCATCGCGCATATCGACATTTCCGCCGCGCGCAACCGACTGGAGGGCGTTTCGCTCATCGCCATGTGCGACATTGAAAATCCGCTCTGCGGCGAGAGCGGCGCGGCCTGCGTCTTTGCGCCGCAAAAGGGCGCGGACGAGGAGACCGTCCGCTTTTTGGACGCTCAGCTCCGCGCGCTGGCGGACGCCATCGAGCGCGAGACAGGCTGTCGGGTCGCGGAGCTTCCCGGCGCGGGCGCGGCGGGCGGCTTCGGCGGAGGCGCCGTCGCGCTGCTCGGCGCCAAGCTCCACCGCGGCATCGAGGTCGCGCTCGATGTGATGGGCTTCGACGCCCTGCTCGATGGTGCCGATCTCGTGCTCACGGGCGAGGGGCGCATCGACGCGCAGAGCACGCACGGCAAGGTGGTCGGCGGCGTCGCGCGCCGCGCACGGGCGAAGGGCGTGCCGGTCTTTGCCCTTGTGGGCGACATTGCCGACGACGCCTACGGCGCTTACGACGCGGGCGTGAACGCCATTTTCAGCATCAACCGCCTCGCGATCCCCCGCGAGGCAGCCAAACAGCGCAGCCGCGCGGACTACGCCCGCGCGCTCGACGATCTGCTGCGCGCCATTCAAACCGTTGAACAGTTCAAACCGGAAAGGAGAACGCCGCCATGCGCATTGCAGTCCCTGTTGTAAAGGAGACCCGAACCGTCTCGCCCGCCGAGAGCGAGGGCTTCCGCTTTTTTGAGGACGATCACGGCAGGATCGTCCGCAGCTTCTTCGTCCCCCGCGAGGGGGAGGGTGCGGAGGCCGCCATCGAGCAGCTCGAGCAGTACGGCGTGGACGCCCTGCTGTGCGCCATGCCCACGGGCGAGGAAAAGCTCGCGCTCGCCGCGGCGGGCATCATGCTCTTCCCGCACTATTCCGGCGACGCGGAGCGCGTCGCGCTCGATTTCCTCGGCGGCGCGGTCGCCCGCGACCCGTCGAACACCTGCAACGCCTGTGGCTTCCGGAGCGCCTGCTCGCTCAAGGATAAGGGCGGCTGCGGCACGCACGAGTGAAGCACACAAAAAAGGAGCACCGGTAGTGGATACCGGTGCTCGTTTCGTTCATGCGTTTTTCAGTTTGTCCGCAGGCTGCCGGAGGTCACCTCGGTCGGCGGCGTGGTGGACAGATACTCCGACTTGATCCAGCCGAACTTGTTGTCGACGGAGACGAAGGTCCAGTCGCCGTCCTTTGCCGCGGCCTTGATCTTCGTGCCCCGATCCAGGAGCTTGACCCTGCTGTAGCTCGTGCTCGGACCGCCGCGCAGGTTCACCCCGTCGGTGGTGTAGTAGACCGCGTAGTCGCTGAAGAGCTTCTCCGGCAGCACCGTGAGCTCGTTGTGACCCGTGAGGTCGAGCCAATCCACGACCAGCTTCTTGCTCGGCTGCTCGGTCTTGTCCGTCTGCGTGCTGTCCGGCACGGTGCTCGGGAACGTGGCGGGGGTATCCTCGCCGTCGAGCTTTTCATCGTCCGGATCGGCCGCGACCGGCTTCTGCTGCTCCAGCTCTTCGATCTGCGCTTGCAGCTCCTCGATCTGCTTGGCGGAGTTCTCCAGCTCCTTTTGCGCCGCGCTGTACTTCGCGCCCAGCACGATCACCACGAGCAGCAGCACGAACACTGCCGCGACCAGACATAAAAACATCACATACAGCGGGTTGCGCCGCGGCGCACGCCGCTCAACACGACGACCTTCCATCAAAAAGCCCTCCTTATATCTCTTGGTAGCTCTATTGTACCGAACCTGACCTTGTTGTGTCAAGCGCTTATTCCTTTAGACGGGAAAATTTGACAAAAGGTTCCCGAAAATCTATACTGGAGAAAACTTTGCACGCAAGGAGGTGTCCCATGCTGCGCGCCCGCCTTTCCCACGGCTATGCCCTCGCTCTGCTCACGCTCTACGCGCTCTACCTTCCCATCGGCGGCTACGCGCGCATGATGGAGGGGAAATATTACCTCTTCCTCGCGCTCTCGCTCGGCTATGTGCTCGCCATGACGCTATGCGGCGCGTGGCGCGGCGTCCGGCTGCGCGGCGGCATGGAGCGCGCGGCGCTCGCCTATCTTGCCCTCGCCGCGCTCAGCGCGGCGCTCTCGCCTTACGGCAGCGCCGTTCTGCTCGGCGGCACACGGCGGGACGGACTGCTGACCATCGCGCTCTATGTCGTCTGCTTCTGGCTGCTCACGCGCTATTTGCGTCCCACGCGGCGGCTGCTGTACGCCGCGGCGGGGAGCGTAGTGCTGTGCGATCTGCTGGTCCTCGTGCAGCTCGCGGGGAAAAATCCCCTGCGGCTCTATCCCGAGGGGCTGAACTACTTCGACGGCGATGTCGCCTACGCGGGCTTTTACGCCGGCAGCGCGGGCAACATCGACTTCACCGCCTTCCTCCTCGCCCTCTGCGCCGCGGCGATGACCGCCGCACTCGTGCGCGGACGGTCGCGGTGGCTGCTCGCGCCGCTCGCGCTGACGCTCCGGACGCTCTGGCGGCTTCAGGTCGCCACCGCCTTTGTCGGACTCGCGGCAGCGGCGCTTTTGAGCCTGCCGCTGCTCTTCCCGCGGCAGCGGCGCGCGATGTGGGGGCTCGTCGCGCTGCTCGGCGCGGCGGGACTGCTCTTCGCGTGGTCGTACAGCGGAGACAGCCGGACGCTCACCGAGCTGCACCTGCTGCTCCACGGTCATTGCGACGACAGCTTCGGCACCTGGCGCGTCGGGATCTGGCGCTCGCTCGTGCCGCTCATCGCCGAGCGGCCGCTGTTCGGCGGCGGCTGCGGCACGCTGCATCTGCGCGATGTGCCTCCGCTCGATTTCTCCTACAGCGGCGGGACGGTGCCTGCCGCCGTCACGAGCGCGCACAACGAATACCTCGGCATTCTCGTCGATCAGGGCGCGCTCGCCCTCGCCGCCTTCCTTGTGCTGTGCGCCCTCGCGCTGCGGCGGGCCTATCGCCGCGCGGAGCATGACCGGTGCGCGATCGTCGGCGCGGCGCTGCTCTGCTATCTTGTTATGGCGTTTTTCTCCGTTGCGACCTGCATCACGAGCAGCTACCTCTGGCTGCTGCTCGCCCTGCTCGCGCGGGAGGACAAATAAAGGGACAGGCATTCCGCCTGTCCCTTTCCGTTTGCTCTTTACTTTTTCAGCGTCAGGCGGAAGTCGCCGCCGTCCGCCGCGCAGGAGACGCTGTAGCCCTGCTTCTCACCGAAGCGGGTGACATTCTCCACACAGGTCTGGCTGTCCACCAGCACCTCGAGCGTGTCGGGCGCGTTCTTCTTGACCTCGTTCTGCACCATCACAACGGGCATGGGGCAGGAGAAACCTCTTGCGTCGATCATTTTGCAGCCTCCTTCTTCTTGGCGATATTCATGTAAGCGATCACGAGCATGACCACCAGGCCGACCACGACGGCGACCTTACCGGCGTTCGAGATGCCGTCGACCACGAGCTGACCCGCGTCGTTCTTGCTGTCGGGATTGCCCGCGAAACCGAAGTTGTGCGCGAAGGCCGCGCCGACGATCATGCCGAACACGGTCACGGCGCTGTCACCGTTGCCCTGTGCGGCAAGAATGAGCTGGCGCAGCGGGCAGCCGCCGAGGAGCACGCTGCCCCAGCCGACGAGCACCATGCCGAGGAGATTCCACAGGTGCGCGCTGTGCGCGACGGGCTGGAGGGCAAAGCCGAGGTTGAACTTATTCATGGCGAGGTTGCCGATGACGGTGACGACGAAGATCGCCACGAAGCCGTAGAGCAGGTGGAAATCCTTGAGCATCACGGCGTCGCGCAGACCGCCGACCATGCACAGGCGGCTCTTCTGCGC
>CAYWAS010000055.1:0-9528 GCA_964455915.1 uncultured Oscillibacter sp.
ATCGCGTGGGGGAGCATAGCTCAGCTGGGAGAGCACCTGCCTTACAAGCAGGGGGTCACAGGTTCGAGCCCTGTTGTTCCCACCAAAACGTGGCCATGTAGTTCAGTTGGTTAGAACGCCGGCCTGTCACGCCGGAGGTCGAGGGTTCGAGTCCCTTCGTGGTCGCCATTATCAGGCTGCAACAGCGGCTTGATATGCCTCTGTAGCTCAGTTGGTAGAGCAGCGGATTGAAAATCCGCGTGTCGTTGGTTCGACTCCGACCGGAGGCACCATTTGCGGGCGTAGCTCATCTGGTAGAGCGCCACCTTGCCAAGGTGGAGGTAGCGAGTTCGAGCCTCGTCGCCCGCTCCAAAAAACGGAAAAGGAGCAAACGATTTGCTCCTTTTTCTATACGGTGACATAGCCAAGTGGTAAGGCAAGGGTCTGCAAAACCCTCATTCCCCAGTTCAAATCTGGGTGTCACCTCCAGAGGAAACCCTGTAATCTCAAGGATTACAGGGTTTTTTACTGCTCATTTTTCAAAAAAACCCTTATTTTTACCCTTATTGGGCGCAAATGCGCTGGATAAACGACTCCATACGCGCTGCACTTTCGCGTTTCATCTGATTCGTTGCGTGTGCATAAACATCCAGTGTGAAGGCCGCTGTCGCGTGACCAAGATTTTCCTGCACGGTCTTGATGTCATCACCGGAATGCAGAGAAAGCGTCGCAAAGGTGTGGCGAAGGTCATGAAAGCGGGCGTCCGGTCGACCAATCGACGCAGCAACTTTTTTGAAAGCCCGATAAACGGTCGGCTTCGTCAGGTAGCGTCCGAGCTCATTGGTGAACACCAAATTCATTTCGTTCTCCCACGCCGCGCCTGCCAGCAGGCGGTCTTCCGTCTGCTTCAGTTTGCGCTGCCGCAGAGCCGACATAACGGTGGGAGCCACAGTTACCGCGCGCCCACGGTCATTCTTGGTAGAATCCAGCACATAGCCCTTTACGCCTTCCTCCTGATGGAGCTGCATCTGCTGCGTAATCAGGATTTTATCCTGCAGGAAATCAATATGGTCCCAGGTGAGGCCCAGAATTTCCCCCTCCCGCACACCGCTGAAGAGCGTCGTGACAAACAGTTCTTCAAAACGATGTCCTTCGATTGCCTTCAGGAAGGCTGCAACCTCGCTCTCCGTGAACGGATGAATTTCCGGCTTCCTGCGGCGGGGAAGTGTGCAGGAGTCCGAAGGATTGTGCCGAAGGTAGCCATTCAGGACTGCCTGCTTGAGCGCCTTATGAAGCACACCGTGCACCCCTCTCACGCTCTTGGCTGAAAGGGGCTTTTTCTTCGCGCTTCCACGAGTCAGGCTGTTGTAGAAATCCTGAATCGTATGGGCATTCAATGCCTCCAATCGAATCGCTCCGATGGCCGGCTTGATATGCAGACGGATGTCGCTTTTGTAGATGCTTATCGTTCTCGGCTTGCAGTTGAGGGTATATGTCTCCACCCACTTGTCCAGCCATTCGCCCACCGAGAGCTTGCACGGCGGCTGATACGCGTCATTGTTGATGTCGACAGCAATTTCCTGCATCTTTTCGCGTACTTCCTTCTGCGTCTTGCCGGTAACGGTTCTCTGAATCTGCTTGCCTGTTCCCGGGTCAAAGCCTACGGTTATACGAGCCTCCCAGTATTTTGTCTTTTTCCCGTCTTTTTTCGTCCGGGTGCGTTCCCGAATGCTGCCGGTGCCGTTGGCACCGCGTTTCGCTGCATTGCGCGGCATATACCCTCCTTTCCGCCGCCGCGCAGGGTATACCGTGATTAGCATACACCCTGCGGGCGGCTTGCGAAATGAAGCGAATGTTTAGCTGTGACGGTTTTGGAGGAAGTCATTGTCCTCCATCAGGAACTCATACAGGGCGGCCTTGGTGCAGCGGAGCTGTCCGCCAACCTTGAAGCTGCGGAGCTGCCCACCACGGAAGAGCTGGTATGCCGTGTTGCGGCCAATCCGCAGCACCGACTGAACATCGGCCACGGTCAACACCGGCGGCAGGTCCGCGAGGGAGTCATATTTTTGATGACTTTTCATTTTACCTCTTTATTGAACGCGTCTGCGGGGTCATCACGCCCGCAGACTGGGCGGATACGGCATATTTAACGGCGTTTCCCTGCGCCGCCGTAATACTATTACGGATATATGTGAACGAGCGTTGGTACTACAGGCGCGGCGCTCGGGGCCGATAGGCCTGTATGCCTATAACTGGCAGGTCCCACCCTGCCGGTCATCCAGTTGTAGCGAAGTAGTCCGGCGTACCGTCCTTGCGGGCCAGCAGGTAGTTGGCTACGGTCACATCATGCCGCCAATGGCTAAGGCAGAAGACGGAGACCGCGAGCAGCGCCAGCCGGTCGTAACCCTTGGGGCGCCCCAGCCGCTTTGCCAGCGCGAGGTTTTCACTGCGCAGCCAGTAGGTACCCTCGTAAAGCTTCCGCGACCAATGCTTGGGCGCTTTGCCGTTGTCTCTGCGCACGAGGTCATCCCGCGCCCACATCAGCCGGAGCTGAGCGAGGAGCGTCTCACGGTATCCATTTTCCGTGTTCATACGGTGAAGAAAATACAGATACGCCTGCTGCGCCTGCACAGCCCGCAGGGCGTGCAGGTCAATTTTATTGCCCATCTCCGCCCGCGAGAAAACATAGTTCTCCGTGCCATCGAAGTATGCCCGCACGGCGTCTTCATCGCAGGGCAGAACCCGCTGCTTCTGCTTCTTGCCGCCCTTGCCCTTGCGGATGAGGACATACATGCCCACCTCATCCTCGCCGATATCGCTGCCTCGCAAGGCAGCATACTCGCTGCGGCGGACACCGACCATTGTGGCAAAATCGTACAGCCGAGGGGACGCTTCGCGGGTGGTATCCTTGCGCATATCCACAGGCTTACTGCCCCGGCTGCGGGTGTTTCTGGCCACCACGCGGCGCGGAAGGTCATAGTCGTCCAGCCGCAGGTCAAACACCCTGCATACGCCCGCTACATAGGTGTGGATAGTACTGGGGGACTTGCCTCGTTCCCTCAAATACTCAATGTACTCCTGCACATGGGGGACACAGTCCTCCATGTGGCGGCAGCCATAGGTCTCCCTGCACCACACGGCGAATTGGATGGCATGGTGTTTGTACTGTTTCATGCTCTGGTGCATAACCGGCGAAACCCTGTCTCCTATGGCCTGCTGGCGCGGAAGCTGCCCCTTGTGGTGCTTCGGCAGCTTAGTCATATCTATTTTTGTGCTCTTTATTTCCCATATCAAACTGCCAATAGCGTTCACCACCCTTCTAAAAATTCAATTTTTCCAGCCATCCGAAAATGACAAGTTAAAAACTGCACACATTCCTTTAGGGGAGAATGTAGTAGCCCAACCGCACCGGGGTGCATCCCCCACGGTGCGGCCCGCCGCGATAGCTGGTTATTTTCCCGATTCCGGGCAAATAACCAGCTTGCCTGTCCCCTTGCCCGGGGGACATCCGACAGTGGGCGGCGGAGCCGCTGCCGGTCTCTGTTGTCGGGGCGAGGCCCTGACACCAAAGGTTGCACCGCCCCGCTGGCTGCGGGGTGTGCCGGGAGTCTCCGTTTCCGGGGAGACCATGCGGGCCGGTTTCGTCGGCACGGTGCTGGGGATGATGCCGGTCTCCGGCGGCATCGGGCGGGTCACGTTAAGTGACGCGGTGCTGGGGGTTGGGGCTATTTCTCCGCAGGCCCCGCGCGGGCCAATCTGGCCGTCCGAATAGGCTCGCCGCATCTGCCCCGACAGGGCGGGTGTGCGAACCTACGCTTGGGCTGCTGCCGCTGGCTTGCGGCAGACAGCATACGTACTTGTCTGCTCTACGCACTATTGCGTGCGGAGAGCATAGTATTAAAATCCTCCTTGCCTTATCCGCAGTCTGGGAAAAAAGAAAGCGCATAAGGTGGCCAATAAACCCTCCTTATGCGCTTTCGCTATTTATTGTATGAAACAAGAGCCACTACCCCCCTGCAGGGATAGTGGCTTCGGTAACGTATCAAAAAAATGATGACGGGCCTCCAGTGGGAGGTCAGGTTGATGACGAGCCGTTAGATAGACTACGGCAGAATGATGACTTTAATACAATCACAGTATAGTCTATAGCCATTGATTTGTCAACTGCATTTTTTGATTTTTTCAACTTTTTTCTTGTATTATACCAACGTTGGAACGATATGAAGCAAAAAAACGCACAAATATCAAGCTTTTTCAGCAAAGCAACATTCGCAAATAAAAGATGATTTTTCGCGCTATTCTCCACCTCGATACGCGGGTGATGGCGGCTTACAGCGCAGCAAATTGGCGTACTTTTGCTGTCCCCGCCGGAACCCGTAATCCGGCAGGGGCTTTTCTGTGCTTCGGCAGCAGATAATGGGCAGAAAAGGAGCAGGCCCGATATAGGTCTGCTCCTTTCTTTTTGCCTTATGAAGGATTAGTTCCAACGGGTAAGGCCGCCGTCGGTGCGGTCATGGTCCGCAGTGTGTTCCATTCTGCCAACATAAAAGCTCCAGTTAGATTCAATGATGAATGTCTTTGACTTACCGGGTTCGAGGAGCTTACTGAAGTCGAGACCAGATGTCTGCTTTAAATACGAATATCTTTCGATATTTGCATCTTTGGCTGCAGTAATCGTCAGATAGCCGACGCTCACATAGGTGCTACCTTCGACGGGGGTGTGATAGATGCAGGAGGTGTCTGTGCGGTAGGTGGCCGTGATGCCGAACATTTCACGCGTATAGAGCTTCTCCATGCGGAACGGGATTTCCTGCGCAAGGAAGGCCACACAGTCTTCCATCGTGTCCGTCTTGGTGTTATAGTATGCCCCGCTGAGTCCCTTGAGCTCGTAATCGATTTTGGGTTTCTGTGAACGCATCGCAAGCTCGCTCAGGTCCTCATACATGGTCTTGCTGTTGACCAGAGGCTTATACTTGTCGGCTGCGTGTTCGGCCCACCACGGGTCCAGGGAGAGGGCGTGGAGCTGCTCGATTTCGGAGGGAGACAGCACATCCTTGTAAATCTCCACGGTGTTGTAGGCAGAAGAGAAGTTGACCCATGCACCGAGTTCCTCTGCCACCGCACGGATGGGGACGAAGGTGCGATTATCCTTCAGCACGGTCTTGGTGTCGAGTGTCTTGGTGGTTTCCTTCCCGTCCCGTGTCACAATCATCTGATTGGTACCGACAGGTAGGGCGATGGAGATGCCATCCTTCTCGATGAGAGCGCCCTTGCGGAAGTTGCTCCAAGAGACTTTTGCGCCCAGAGCCTCGGTGACAAAGCGCACGGGAATCATGGTGCGGCTGTCCTCGTTGTAGTAGGGCTGGGCATCCGGGAACTCGACGAGACGGCCATTCACGCGAATCTCGGGGACCGGGGCGGTGTTGGCTGCAAGTGCCGGTGAGGCCATCGTCAGCACCATCAGCAGGGTCAAGAGCAGGGATAACAGTCGGTTTTTCATAGTGAATCTCTCCCTTTACAAATAAAAAAGTACACTTTCCGTTGTGAGGGAATCCCCGTGAACTTACATTGTACCCCTATCATAGCATCGAACTTGCGCAAATGCAATGGATAAATCGAGGAAAAGCAATGTCATAAGCCGAAAACCATCTGAAATGCCGTAGCCTTCAGATGGTTTTCGGCTTTTCGTTTTTCGTGGCTTGCTCCATCAGCATTCGCTCTTACACGGCAGACTGCGCGGTGTCATTGAAGTGCTTGTTGAAACTGAGGGGCGGAGCCTGTGCGGCCCCGCCCTTGCTATTACCCGGCTTTTTCTACCAAAATATCATTCATGCTCACGCCCCAGAGCCTGCTGATGGCGTAGAGATTATCGATGCTCGGAAGATTTCTTCCCCGCTGCCAGCAGTACACGGCCTGCGGGCTCTCCAGCCGCAGATAGTGCTGCAACATGGAAATGCTGCACCCCTTCTCCATGCGCAGCCGGCGGATATTTGCGCCGGTCGCGTCAAGGTCGATGACAGGACAGCGCGGCAGCTCTTTTCTCTCCATGTCCGCCTCCCTCACGCGCTGCGCCGATAGCGCAGCATATTCGTCTTGGCGACGAGCTTCGAGCGGCGCGGACGCAGCGTGCGCTGCATGGCAAGGCTCACCGCCTCCTGACTGCCTACGAGACACACCTCCCGCTTTGCGCGTGAGATGGCAGTGTAGAGCAGATTGCGGTAGAGCATTCGGGAGGTCACCATGCTGACCGGCATGAAAATCGTATCGTACTGCGAGCCCTGCGATTTATGGACGGTCAGGGCATAGGCAAGGTCAAGGTCACGCGGCGGCTCCGCGGTATCCCATGAGGCGCGGCGTCCGCGCAGAAGCAGCTCCGCTTTCTCCCCGGTAATACACAGCGTTCCTACATCGCCGTTGCAGATGCCCCGCTCGCGGTCATTCTTGAGGACGATGACGCGGTCACCGTCCCGCAGTCCCTTCCATGTGGCTTTCCCCTCCGTCATGGGATTGACGATGTCCCGAATGCGGCAGTTCAGCTCCTTCACCGAGAAATCCGGCCCATGATTGACGAGCCCCAGCACCTGAATATCCTCACCCGTCAGGTAACGGCGCGCTGCCTCGCGGCAAATCAGGTCGGCTATCTCGTCATTCCCCACCGAGGTCATTCGAAAGCTCTCGTCCCACGCCAGCTCGTCCGCTCCGGCGAGCTTCGGAAACTCCACCACATTGCGCCGCAGCGCCGCGGCCTCCTCGCTCTGACGATACTGCTGGGCAAGGTGTGCGCAGGGAACGCCCAGCGCCAGCAGGTCGGGAATGACATTTCCCGCGCCGACCGAGAGAAGCTGATTCGGGTCGCCCAGCAGGACGATGCGGCAGTCGCTCGTCGCGCGGTTCAGGATACCCGCCAGCATTTCAAGCGTCATCATAGAGGCTTCGTCGATGATGACAAGCTCCGTCCACATCCAGCGCACGGGGTCGAGAAAGTTCTCGTCCGGAATCTTCCCCAATGCGCCGTGGACGGTGCGTGCCGGGATACCCGTCCGCTCGGTGAGGCTGCGCGCCGCCTTGCCTGTCGGAGCCGCGATGACGGTATGCGCAAAGCGTCCATAGGTGTACGCGATGGTGCGGATAAGCGTCGTCTTGCCGCTGCCCGCCCCGCCTAAAATGAGCGAGATGGGGTGGTTCAGCGCCATCAGGGCAGCGGACTGCTGCTCCTCGCTGAGCGGAATACCGCCGCCGCAGAGTGATTCCACGGTGAAGTGCTTCGACAGCATAGAGCTTTCCATGAGTGCGAAAATCCGCTTCGCCGCGCTCTCCTCGTACTCCCAGGTCTGCTTTGCATAGATGTGCTGCCCCTCCTGATGGAGGAAGCCCGCCTGCACGAGCTTCGCTTTATCGGCACGGAAGCGGTTGAAGGTCAGGCTTTTGCTCTCGCGCGTGCAGGCACGGAAGAGTTCGTCCTCCGCGCAGTAGGCATCGCCGTTCTTGCTGATGTTCTCCATTGCGTTGAGCAGATACGCGCACTGCTCCTTGATGGCAAGCCGCTCGTTGTAAGTCATGTTCTGCCACCTCCTCACGCCGCGAGGTTGACGCGCAGCTCGATACCGAGCTGCACGGCCAGCGCGTGCTGAATGGCGAGGCGGTCATACCAGTGGCTGACCTCGCCGATGCGGCGGACGAGGCAGCGCCTGTCGAGCGCCATGACCTGCTCGCACTGCGCGATGCTGGTGACGGCGAGGCCGTACCCGCGCAGGCAGACATGGGTGAGCTGCGAGGTCTTCTTGCGGTTGGAGGTCAGGGGGACAACGGTGATGACGGGGCTTGCGTTGTTGGCAGCGTCGTTGCTGACGATGACGACAGGACGCAGGCCGTGCTGCACATGACCGGGAATCTCCGGCAGGTCGGCGAGCCAGAGCTCCATGTAGGCTGCGGTGTCACGATTGAGGCTGAGAGTCGATTTTTCCATGTTCGTAATTCCTTTCCGAATCAGAATGTTGGAAACAAAACAACGACGGACAGGCTTTCTTCCTATCCGCCGTTGAAAACTCTTGCCTCGGAGCGTAAAAAAGGATATACTACTCCTGCGGTGCGGGTTTTTCCCGTGGTATAGGTGGTGTGTTCACCTGTGTCGGCGGTAGGGAGTTGGCGCTCCCTGCCGCTGCCGTGTTATTTTGTTGTCCACGCGTTGATTATACCACTTCTCAAAAGCGGTCTGCAACGAGCTTTGGGGGTATTTCGCGTTTTTTTCAAAATTTTTTTCAAATTTTTTCTTCCGCACGGTTTCCATGGGCAGAAGCACCCACGGAGATGTTTATAGTCATTCATTTGCTGATGCATTTTCGGTATACTCTGCGCAGCGGCATTTGCACGATTTTAGAGTGATTTTGTACCCTTATTTTTACCCTTATACAGGCTGGGATTCTTCGTCATTGGATAACACGATTTAACAGGGCTGTTTCAGAAAACCCTTGAAAATCAAGGAAAATTCGGGAAAACTTAACACGTTTTGTCACCTCCCTCGGTCGATTCAAATCTGGGTGTCACCTCCAGAGCAAAAGCCTTGTAATCTCAACGGTTACAAGGCTTTTGCTATTCCCTGAAAAGTGGCTTTTTCCTGCGCACAGCGGGCAAAAAGAAAAAGTCTTGGAGTGAATCCAAGACTTGACAGGGCTGCGCCCCGCGGCTATAATGAGCATAGAAAAGGCGCTGCGGCAAGCGGTTAGCCCTTTCAAGATTCGTTAATAATGCAAAGCATTAGAAACCGTCACTTGGCAGAGTGGCGGTTTCTGCTTTTTACTCTGATCGTCACAGTCCAAAGAAGAATGTGAAAGGTCAATGTAATCGGCATTCTGTCACCCCCTTTCGGGGTTATGTGACTAACCGCCCGCCGTCTTGTGCAGCGCCTTATCGACAAGATACCACAAAGCGCCGCCGAATGCAAGCGTGGAAAGCGCCCCGCCGTGTGCCCTGATCGGGCACGCCGCGGGGCGCTGCTGCATCGGGAAAGACAAGATCATTGTTCGCCCGCAGTCTGCCAACATTTTGCGTTGCTTCCGCGGGGGAGCGGTGCTGCGTGCTTGGCTCAGGCGTCCTTTTCCTGCACCGACTCCGCGATGGCCTCGGCCAACACCTCCAGCTCGGCAGCCTTATCCGTGCCCATGGAGGAGGCAAGGCTCAGCCGCTCGTTGAGGATCGTCATGTTCTTGAGCTCATCGTTGATGAACTTCTGCATCAAATCGCCGGATTTGCAGGCCCAGGAGCCGTTTTCAATGAGGGCGAAGGTGCGGTTTTGCAGGTTCAGCGCCTTCATATCCTCCAGGAAGTTCTTCATGACGGGGTAGATCCCGAGGTTATATGTGACGGAGGCCAGCACGATATGGCTGTACTTCCACGCCTCCGAGATGAGGTAGGAGACATGCGTGTTGGACACATCGTACACCGCCACATTGGTGATGCCCTTTTCGCACAGCTTCGCCGCGAGGGACTGTGCCGCCGCCTCGGTGTTGCCGTACATGGAGGCGTAGGCGATCATGACGCCCTTCTCCTCGG
>CAYWAS010000056.1:0-9249 GCA_964455915.1 uncultured Oscillibacter sp.
ATGACGATCCAGCCGTTGGAGTCGATGCCGTCGCCCTCGCCGGTCTCGCCGGTGACGATGACGCTCAGCGTGCCGGCGTTCACCGTGGTGACGGAGATGTTGTCTTCATTGGTGTTGATGCCGTCGTTGCCGGAGAAAATGTTGATCGTGCCGCCGTTGATCGTCAGGTGCAGCTCGGTGTCGAGCCCCTCGTTTTCGGCGGTGATGGTCAGCGCGCCGCTGCCGCCGACATTCATGCTCATCTTCGAGTAGACCGCGCCGTCATACTTGTGGAGCTTTTTCGCGCTCTCGACCTCGGTGCCGTCCTCGCTCAGCTCGACCGATTCCGGTTTATAGATGCGCGCGACATAGGAGCCGTTGACGGTATTTTCGCTGCCGTCCGCGAGCGTGAGGAGCGCACCGGCGGCCGAGGTATCGACCGCGGAGGTCGCCTGATAGCTCGCGGTGTCGTTCTCGTCGTAGTCGACGAACGCCTCGTCGCACTCGTAGACATTGTAGAAGATGATCGCGGGCGCGACCGTGCAGGTGAGGTCCACGCCGTCAAGGATCAGCTCGACCACGGCGTCGGGGTCGGTCTTGGCCTCCTTGCCGAGATCAACGGCGATCTGTCCCGCGTCGAGCGTGCCGCTCACAACATAGATGCCCGGCTCCGTGATGTGGACGACCGTGTGCGCGTCCGCCTCGCTCGCCTCGTGTGCGTCGGCGGCGGTACCTTCACCGTAGGTGAAGTCGCGGCCGGCTTCGTAGTAGACGATGTCGTGCGCGGTGTAGACCGCAGCGGCCTCGTCGGTCGGGGCGGCGCTGCCGTCGACCGTGATGCCATCGTTCGAGAGGACGATGCGCGTCGCATCATCGGAGATGACCGCGTCGGGCGTGGTGTCCGAGGGGGCGGGCGATTTTTCGCCGCAGGCGGTCAGCGCCGCGAGACACGCGAGCGCGAGCGCAAGGGCGGGAATTCGGGAAAGGGAATGCTTCATGACAAGATACCTCCTGTAGTGCTGGGGTCAGGATAGCGGATAATTGTGAACAGGCGCTGAAAAAGCGGTGAACAAAGCGTGAAGAAGCGCCGAAAAAGCCGCGCAAAGGCGGCTTTTTCACGGCATTTTTACTGTTGCAGCGTGCGGCGAATGAGGTCGAAGGCGGCGTTGGCACTCTGTCCGCGAATGCGCTCGCGCGAGCGCTTGCCGAAATTGCAGAGCTTGACCTGCGTGCCTTCGGCGGAGGAGAGGCCGATGTAGACCGTGCCGACCGGATTGCCGCGCTCGTCCGTGTCCGGTCCCGCGACTCCGGTGACGGAGACGCCGAGATCCGCGCCCGTGATGCGCCGCACGCCCTCCGCCATTGCGCGTGCGACCGGCTCGCTGACCGGACCGAATTCGTCGAGCAGCGTCTGCGGCACGCCGAGCAAGCGCGCCTTCACCTCGTTCGTGTAGCTCACCACGCCGCCCATAAAGATCTGCGACGCGCCGGCGAGGTCGGTCATGCGCTTGGCGATCAGCCCGCCGGTGCAGCTCTCCGCCGCGGCGAGGGTCAGTCCCTTTTCATGCAGCAGCGCGGAGACGACCTCCTCGAGACTTCCGACATCGATGCCGTACACCCACTCGCCGACCACGGGCATCAGCTCCGCGACGGCATCGCGCAGCATCGCTTCGGCCTCCGCCTCGCTCTTTGCCTTGGCGGTGACGCGCAGCATACACTCGTCGGTCTTGGCGTAGGGCGCGACGCTGGGGTTGACCATCGCGGCGATCTTATCGCGCAGCATGGCCTCGATCTGGCTCTCGCCCTGCCCGTAGATGCGCAGCGTGCGTGAGAGAATGACCTCGTCGGAGAGGGAGCGCAGATAGGGCAGCGCGCCGGTCGCGAACATTTTGCGGCACTCGTGCGGCGGGCCGGGAAGCATGAGGACATGGACGCCGCCCTCGCAGAAGCCGCAGCCGGGGGCGGTGCCGTTGTGGTTGCGGAAGATCGTGCAGCCTTCGGGGAGGTACGCCTGCTGGAGATTATTCTCCGTCAGCTCGCGTCCGATGGCAGCGAAGTGCGCACGCAGGTGATCGGCGATCTCGGGGTGAAAGACATTCTCGCGTCCGAAGACCGCGCAGATGGTCTGCTTGGTGAGATCGTCGTAGGTCGGCCCGAGGCCGCCGGTGGTGATGATGATGTCCGCGCGCGTGCGGGCGAGACCGAGTGCGTCCGCGAGCCGTGCGGGATTGTCGCCCACGACGGTGTGATAGAGCACATTGATGCCGAGAGAGGCGAGCTCCTCAGAGAGCATTTGCGCGTCGGTGTTGGCGATGTTGCCGAGCAGGATCTCGGTGCCGACGGCGATGAGTTCGGCGGTGTGGGACATTTCATTCGCTCCTTTTTGCGCCAAAGGCGCGGATTTTTGCGCGCCGCGAGCGCGTCTCGCGGGCAGGAAAAGGAAAGAAGGGCGGCACTGCCGCCCTTCTTACAGATCCTTTAGCCGACGATATCCTTGAGCGCCTTGCCCGCGTGGAAGGTGGGGACCTTGGAAGCGGGGATAACGATGGGCTCCTTGGTCTTGGGGTTGCGGCCGGCGCGCTCGGCGCGGGTCTTGACCTCGAAGGAGCCGAAGCCGACGATCTGGACCTTCTCGCCGTCCTTCAGGGACGCGGCGATGGCATCGAACGCGGCGGTGACGACAGCCTCCGCTTCCTTCTTGGAAACGCCTGCCTTTTCGGCAGCAGCAGCAATGAGCTCGGTCTTATTCATGATGATAGCCTCCAGTTAATAGTTGTGTTGCAGGGAAAAGCCCCTGACGGGATAATATCAACAAAAAACGGCAGAGTCGTTTTTTATTTACGAATGCTTGGCATCGTTCCACAGCGCGATGAGCTCGCTGAGCGGCAGGGAATCCATCGCCGCGCCGCGCGCGGCACAGGCTTGCTCGACGAGGCGGAAGCGCGTGGTGAACTTATCCGAGGTCGCGCCCAGCGCGTCCTCCGGATCGACGCCGAGAAAGCGCGCGACCTTGACGGCGGCGAAGAGCACATCGCCGACCTCCTCGGGGGCATTGGTGCCGGACTCGACGGCGGCGCGCAGCTCGCCGACCTCCTCCTCGAGCTTATCAAGGGCGGCGGAAATGTCGGCAAATTCAAAGCCTGCCTTCGCCGCCTTGCTCTGGAGCTTGTCCGCCCGCCAGAGGGCGGGGAGGGAGCGGGCGACGGAATCCATCGCGTCGGCGGTGGTGCGCTGACCCTTTTCCGCGCGCTTTAAGACCTCCCAGTTCACGAGGACCTGCTCGCCGGTCTCGGCGGTTTCCGTGCCGAAGACATGGGGGTGGCGGTAGATGAGCTTTTTGCACACGCGGTCGGTCACATCATCGGTGGTGAAGCGACCGGCGTCCTCCTCAATGTGAATGTTGAAGAGGACCTGCATGAGCATATCGCCCAGCTCCTCGCACATGGCGTCGGGATCGTCGCGGTCAAAGGCGTCGGCGGCCTCGTAAGCCTCCTCCAGAAAATTGCGGCGGTTGCTCAGGTGCGTCTGCTCACGGTCCCAGGGACAGCCGTTCGGCGCGCGAAGAATCCGCAGGATCTCGATGAGATCCTGCATGGAGTATGTGTCTTTCTTCTTAAAATTTACCATATCTCATGTTCCATTGCAAGAATTTTCTTTGATTTTTCGCTCCGGCGCGGGATTTTTATGATATATGGAGCAGCCGCGCGATCTTATCGCCCTTCGGGAACAGCTCGAGGTCGCTGCGGCGGATACAGCGCAGCGCCAGCACGAGCGCGCCGTAGAGCACAACGGCGACGCCCACGGAAACGCCGACGCACGCGAGCAGCGTCAACCGCTCGCTCGAGAGCACGAGGAAACGCGCGGCGAGCGCGTAGACACCGCGCGCGGCAAACGCCATAACGAGTGAGGCGAACAGCGGGCGGAGAAAGTAGCCGGGGAAGTTGAGTCGATAGGGCGCGATGCGGGAGACGGCGATGAGGTTCAGCAGTGCCGTGAGCGCGAAACACACGAGTGTGCCGATCGGCGCGCCGTGGATATTGACAGAGGGCACGGCCACGAGCTGATAGTTGAGCACGATCTTCACAACGCCGCCGAGGAGCATGGTGAAGATGGGGATATTCACGCGCCCGTAGGCCTGCAGGATCGAGTTGGTGATGAGCATGAGGCAGACGAAGATGCTGGCAATGCCGAGCGTTGCGAGGAGATCTCCGCCGAGCTCGATGTTGTAGCGGGGGTAAAAGAGGCGGAAGAGCGGCTCGCTGAGCGACCAGAGCCCGAGACCCATCGGGAAGGCAAGCAGCGCCGTGACGCGGAAGGACGCGCGGACGATGCGCGCGGTCTGCCGCCGGTCGTGCCGCGTGATGGCGGAGGAGACTGCGGGAATGACCGAGGCGGTGAGCGCGACCATGAGCGAGGACGGCAGATTGTAGAGGTCCATGCAGGCGGAGTAGTTGCCGTAGAGCGCGCGGGTCTGATCGAGCGTGTAGCCGAGGGCGCTTTGCAGGCGACCCTGAACGAGCGAGGTGTCGATCAGCGTGATGACGGACACCATCGAGGAGGCGAGGGTGATCGGTACGGCAAGCGCGAGCAGGCGGCGCAGGAGCACGCCGGACGGCGCGCAGAGCTCGCCCCGACGCACTGCCGGACGGTGGCGCAGATAGTTGAGCGCCATGTAGACAAGCGCCAGGATCGTGCCGATGGTCACGCCCGCGATGGCACCGGCGGCGGCGATGTGATCGGGCTTGCCAAGATCCAAAAGCCATTTGGAGAGCGCAAGACCGAAAACCAGCTTGCACAGCGCCTCGAGGATCTGCGAGACGGCGGTGGGCGTCATATACTGCCGCCCCTGCGCGTAGCCGCGGAAGGCGGAAAGGCAGCCCACGCACACCACGGCGGGCGCGAGGGTGCGGATACCGTAAGCCGCGCGCGGATTGTTCAAAAGCCCCGCGAGAAAGTCGCTGCCCCACCACATGAGCGCGAAGGAGACGAGCCCGAGGGCAAGAAAGACCAGCAGCGAAACATGAAAGATCCGCTGCGCCTGCCTCGTCCTGCCGCGGGCGTAAGACTCGCTCACGAGCTTGGAGAGCGCAACGGGCAGTCCTGCGGTGGAGACCGTCAGGAGCGTCGCGTAGATATTATAGGCGTTGGAGAAGTCCGCGCTGCCGCCCTCGTTGAGAATGTTGCGCAGCGGGATCTTGAAGACCGCGCCGATGATCTTGACCGCGACGATGCCGAAGGCGAGGACTGCGGCGCCGCCGAAGAAGGATTGCTTTTTTTCACTTGCCATAGGGACGCCCTTTCATGACTTCAGATAGATCGCAGGCAGGAGAGAATGAATTCCGAAAAGACGGGAGCGGCGACCTCTGCCGCCTCGTTGACCTCTTCGCCGGAGAGCGGCTGCGGCAGGACGCCCGCCGCCATATTCGAGAGCAGCGTCACGCCGAGGATCTCCATGCCGCAGTGCGCAGCGACGATCGCCTCGGGCACGGTGGACATACCGGCGGCGTCCGCGCCGAGGGCGCGCGCGGCGCGGATCTCGGCGGGCGTTTCAAACTGCGGGCCGGGGAAGTACATATAGACGCCCTCGCGCAGCGGGATACCCTGACGCTGTGCCGTTTCGCGCGCGAGCGCGAGAAGGCGCGGGGTGTAGACCGAGGACATATCGGGGAAGCGCGTGCCGAACTCCTCGATATTCGCGCCGCGCAGGGGGCCGAAGTCGAAGAGCTTGAGGTGGTCGGTAATGAGCATCAGCTCGCCTGCGTGCCAGTCGGTATTGACGCAGCCGGCGGCGTTGGTGACAAGGAGCGTTTTCGCGCCGAGGAGACGGAGAACGCGCACGGCGTAGGCGGCCTCCTCCATCGAGTAGCCCTCGTAGCAGTGCATACGGCCCTGCATGACCGCGACGCGGCGGCCGCGCAGCGTGCCGAAGACGAAGCGCCCCTTGTGACCGGGCGCGGTGGAGGGGCGGAAGTGGGGGATCTCGCCGTAATCGACGAAGACGGGGTCCTCGACGGTGTCGCCGAGGAAGCCGAGCCCGCTGCCGAGCACGAGCAAAACCTCGGGCGTGAAGCCCGCAAGACGCGCGCGCAGAAAGTCGGCGCTTTCGCAGTAGTCGGCGTAGGTGAAAAGAGAAGTGGTCATGCTTTATCCTCCAATTCACGATAGAATGCGGCGAAGGCGGCGAGGTTCGCGCTGCGCTTTTCCGCGAGGTCGATGTATTCTCTGGGATATTTGGCGTTGAAGGCGCGGCGGATCAGCCCGCCGCCGACCATCTTGGTCGAGCCGCCCGCGCCGAGGGAGAGAATGGAGTGCAGCTCCTCCATGATGCAGATGTTGTAGAAGCCCTCGCCGCCGGGAAGCGTCCAGCCGACATTCTCAAAGCTGCCGGACATATATTTCTGGCGGTAGAGATAATAAGGCTCAAAACCATGTTTACGCAGCGTGGGGTCGGCATAGTCCAGCATGGCGGAGACCTCCTCCGCCGTGGGGATACGGCTGCCCTCGAGCGTGAGGCGGCTGCCCTTTTTGAGCGAGAGGGTGTGGACGGTGATGTTGTCCGCGCCCATCGTGAGCACCTCGTCAAGACTGCGGCGGAAGCCCTCGGGCGTATCCTCGGGAAGTCCCGCGATGAGGTCCATATTGACATGGGGGAAGCCGAAGTCCATCACCTCGCGCATCGTGCGGCGGATATCGTCCGCGCTGTGGCGGCGGCCGATGGCGGCGAGGACGGCGTCCTCCATCGTCTGGGGATTGACGGAAAGGCGCGTGACGCCGTGCGCGCGGAGAACGGCGAGCTTTTCGCGGTCGATCGTGTCGGGACGGCCGGCCTCGATGGTGAGCTCGTCGAGCGAAGCGAAGTCAAAGTTCTGCTCGAGCCGCGTGAGAAGACGGTCCATCTGCTCGGCGGTGAGAGTCGTGGGCGTGCCGCCGCCCATGTAGAACGAGCGCACGCGCAGCCCGAGGTCGCGCACCATGCGCCCCGCCTGCTCGATCTCATCGAAGAGGGCGGCGAGGTAGGGCTCGACGAGCGCGAAGGATTTTTCGACGCTCTGCGCGACGAAGGAGCAATAGGCGCAGCGGGTGGGGCAAAAGGGAATGCCGACATAGAGTGAAATATCGCGCGGCGCGAGCGTGGACTGCACGCGAAGTCCCGTTTCGGCGGCTTCAAGCGCGAGGCGGGCGCGGCGCGGCGTGACGAAGTAAACGCTTTGGAGCTCGTCGAGGACGGCATCATGCGTCTTCCCCTCACGCAGAAGCGAAACGGCGACCTTGCTCGGGCGCACGCCGGTGAGACTGCCCCACGCGGGCGGCGTGGGCAGGAGCTGCCGCGCGGCGCGGAAGAAGCTCAGTCCCAGCGCATGGCGGCGCTGCCCCTCGCGCTCGTAGGCCGTGCCGGAGAGGGGATAGTCGTAGGTATCCTCCGCCGTCCTTCCGCCGACACAGAGCGCGGTGTCGACGCGGACGGCATCGCCGCTCTCGGTGAGCGTGATGCGCGCCCAGCTCTCGTCCCGCGCGGAGTCAATGGGCCCGTAGACCGGACGCTCGGCGGGGAAGAGCGTGAGAAGGCTCTGCTCGAGGGCGTATTTTTCGTCGTGTCCGATGAGCTCAAGCTTCATGGATAGGCTCCTTTTCTCGCGGCGGCGCGGCTCACAGCGCGCTGAGCGCGTGGCGAAGATAGGGGTTCGTGCGCTTTTCGCGCACAAGGGTGGTCTCCTCCATGTGGCCGGGGAGGACGCGGTAGTCCCCCTCGAGCTGCGCGAAGCGACGCAGGGAGGCGAGCATCTGCGCGACATCGCCGCCGGGAAGGTCGGTGCGCCCGCAGGAACCGGCAAAGAGCGTATCGCCGACAAAAAGCGCGTCACCGACTGAGAGCGTGACGCTGCCGGCGGTGTGGCCGGGGGTGTGGAGGACGGTGATCGTGAGCGAGCCGAGGGACAGCGCATCGCCCTCGTCGTAGAGCTTCAGACCGTCGATCACGCCCTTGAGGGGATAGTGATAGATGCCCGAGCCGCTCGCGTCGAGCCGATGGACATAGACCTCCGCTGCGGGGAAGCGCTCGTGCATGGCGGGGGCGACGAGGGTGTGGTCGCGGTGGCCGTGGGTGAGGAGGATATAGCGCAGCGTGACGCCCTCGCGCGCGATGAGCGCAGCGAGCTCGTCGGGCGAGTCGGCGGGGTCGATGAGGGCGGCCTCGCGGCTCTCCTCGTCGATGAGAAGGTAGCAGTTCGTGCCGAGCTCGCCGACAACGGTGGTGATGATCTTCATAAGATTACCTCCGAACAGGACTTATTTGGGGGCTTCGAGGTCGCGGGTATCGACGATCAGCGTGAAGGGACCGTCGTTGACGGAGTCGACCTCCATATACGCGCCGAACTCGCCGGTCTCGACATGAATGCCCTTTTCGCGCACGAGAGCGACGAACTTTTCATAGAGGGGAATGGCAAGCTCGGGGCGCGCGGCATTCAGAAATTCCGGACGGCGGCCCTTGCGGCAGTTGCCGTAGAGCGTGAACTGGGAGACGACCATGATCTCGCCGCCGACCTCGTCGAGCCCGAGATTGATCTTACCGTCGGCATCTTCAAAAAGGCGGAGAGAGCAGAGCTTGTCGGCGAGCTTGACGGCCTGAGCCTCGGTATCGTCGTGCGTGACGGCGAGGAGAATGAGGAAGCCCTTGCCGATCGAGCGCGTCTCTTTCTCGTCGATGGTGACGCCGGCGCGCTTGACGCGCGTGAGGACTGCTTTCATGGAACGCTCCTTTCTTTATTTCGCGAGCTTCGCGCGCAGAGCTTCACCGGCGTCTTCGTAGCCGGGCTTGCCGAGCAGCGCGAACATATTCTTCTTGTAGGCCTCGACACCGGGCTGGTCGAAGGGATTGACGCCGATAAGATAGCCAGACAGACCGCAGGCGAACTCGAAGAAGTAGATGAGCTCGCCGAGGGTGTGGGCGTTGCGCTCACCGGCGGAGAGGATCAGATTCGGCACGCCGCCCTCGACATGGGCGAGGAGGGTTCCGTCCATCGCCTGACGGTTGATGAAGTCCATCGTTTTGCCGGCGAGGAAGTTGAGCCCGTCGCCGTCCGTCTCGTCGCGGGGGACGGAGAGCTGGTCGGGGTCGGGCGCGAAGCGGACGACCGTTTCAAAGAGCGACCGCTCGCCCTGCTGGATATACTGCCCCATGGAGTGCAGGTCGGCGGTGAAATCGACGCTCGCGGGGAAGAGGCCCTTGCCCTCCTTGCCCTCGCTCTCGCCGTAGAGCTGCTTCCACCACTC
>CAYWAS010000057.1:0-9099 GCA_964455915.1 uncultured Oscillibacter sp.
GCGCGGTCAGGCAGTGGGGGCACCAGTTGATGATGCGGCTGCCCTTGTAGATGAGTCCCTTGTCATAAAGCTCGCAGAAGGTCTCGCGCACGGCGCGGGAGCAGCCCTCGTCCATCGTGAAGCGGGAGCGGGACCAGTCGCAGCTCGCGCCCATCTTCTTCTGCTGCTCAACGATGCGGTTGCCGTACTTTTCCTTCCAGTCCCACACGCGCTGCAAAAACTTCTCGCGGCCGAGATCGTAGCGCGTCAGCCCCTCCTTGGTGCGCAGCTCCTCTTCGACCTTGATCTGCGTGGCGATGCCCGCATGGTCGGTGCCGGGGAGCCACAGCGCCTCGTAGCCCTGCATACGCTTAAAGCGCGTGAGGATATCCTGCAGCGTCGCGTCCATGGCGTGACCCATGTGGAGCTGACCCGTCACATTCGGCGGGGGCATGACGATGGAAAAGGGCTTCTTCTCGGGGTTCGGCGTCGCCTTGAAGCAGTCATTATCGAGCCACATCTGATAGATGCGCCCTTCCACCTGCTGCGGCTCATACACCTTCGGTAATTCTTTCATGGTTTTTCTCCTGTCTATCGTAAAATGATTTTATCTGCTCAGTGCTTGAAGAGCTTATACTTCGCTTCCATGAGCTGCTTCTGCCGCCGCGCGGAAATTTCGAAATACTCGACCTCTTTCCCTCCGCCGAGGCGCTCGCACATCGCGGCGCGGAAGTCCTCGACCGTACCCTCGCGCAGCGCGCTTTTCGGCAGCGCCAGAAACTGCTTGGGCATTCCGCTGCAAACGAGCTCGAAAATTTTGTCGCTCTCGGTCACGCGGCAGAGCCGCGCGAGATTCCACTCGCCCGCCTTGCCGTTCTCGTTGAAGATCTCCGCGACGCTCATGCCGTCCGTGATCTCCAGCCGCACGAGCTTCTCCAGATCCTCACGCGTCTGCATCGTCCGCCCGCGATAGAGCATCTTGAGGTAGCCCCTGGGATTTCCGCTCGTGTAATCAAGATAGCCCTGCTCGAAGAGGATCACGCCCACGACCATGCCGGTGATCTGCAAGGTCTTCGTCGTGTCGGCGAACTTCGTCGCGATCAGAATGGCCGCCAGCACACTCGTGATGATACACAATCCGGCGGCAATGCGCCAGTTGCGCCGGCGGTTGCTGACATGGCGCAACAGGATCTCCTGCTCTGCGGCAAGGTCGTACTCGCTCGCCTTCGTTTCAAATACAAACTTCATTTCTCTCTCCTATCGTTTCTCGTTTTTCAGATGTATTCGACTTGTTTGCCCGTCCGATCCTCGATGAAGGCGGAGAAGTCCTTCGGGTCGCCGACCGCGAAGTGCGCCTCCGGCAGAATGTGTGCGTGACGCTTGTCCAAAAAGAGGAAGTAGCGCTCGCGGTAGTAAAACACCCGCTCCACATTGCCATACGGCACCTGAAACATCGCTCCGGCGTTCGTCTCGGTGATGTGATCCGCGCTGAGCTTGATGGTCATATTCTCCATCTTCGCCATGTTCCGCCGCGCCGACCATGCGTTGACGCGCGCACGGAAGAGGAACAAGAGCGCAAGCAACAACCCCAAAGCAAGGGAAAAAAGCCCCTGCCCGATGTTGCCCAAAGCCAGAAGCAGTATTCCCTCAACCACGATGATCGCTCCGGCAAGCAGCATAATGATCGCAAAAACATACTTCCACCACGGCAGCATTTTCTTTTGATACAGCTTTTGCAGCGCGACAAAATCGTCCTTCCCATAGCCGCCGTCAAAGCGCAGAACAAAATAATCCATTGTGTTTTCTCCTTTTGTATCGTTCAGCCGAACTCCCTGGTAGCCATGCCCGCTTTTTCCCATAAGAAGGCAGGCAGCCTTGCCGCACCTTGTGCAGCATATCCCAAAGGGGGTATCTCTTGCGAAGAGATGCCCCCTTTGGAAACCCCAGAGAGCGCAAGGGGCGCTGCCCCTTGACCCCAGAAGCTGCCAAGGTGAACGAACTCTTCAGCAGGGATATGTCTGTTTTTTCTTCTGTCGATTTGGTCTGCTCCTCTTTCCGCTCAGCCGCTGCTGCGTCTGTGGTCGTTCGCCAAAGCAGCCGTTCAGCGAAGCGATCCCGAAACCCCCACCGGAGTGAGCGGCGAAGCGGAGCAAGAAGAGAGTCCATGCGAAAGCCGACAAACGCCAACGATCTCCACAGCGGATACAGTCGATTGTCACAGGCATTCGCAATGGCGGGGTCAAGGGGCGCCGCCCCTTGTGTGTTTTCCCGCCGCTTTTGCACATACAAAAGCGGCGCTTGCGGAGCATGGAATGCTCCCCGTCGGAGGCGGGTGCCCCCGCTCCGCCGTTTCCGCGGCAACTGCCCGCTGCGCCGACAGTGTCCTGCGGGAGAACAAAAACGCCCTGAGCACATCGGCTCAGGGCGAACGAAAGTCCGTGGTACCACCTGAATTTCCGCGCATGGCGCGGACACTCACACTTCTGTAACGGGAAGTCCCGTCCGGCCTACTGTCGTTCAGCGCGGCTGCTCCGCGGCGACTTCCGCAGCTCCCTCACGAGGGCTCGCACCGACCGCCCTCTCTCTGTGCTTCGCAAGCTGCGTACTGCTCCGCTTCTTCGCATATAACGGAGCGATTATATCGCATTTCCTCCGCTTTGTCAATCTCAAGAAAGGCGCAGGATCTCCTTTTTCAGCCGCGCGATGATGCGCTTTTCAAGGCGTGAGATATAGCTTTGCGAAATGCCGAGCCGGTCGGCGACCTCCTTTTGCGTGCGCTCCTCTCCGCCGCCGAGCCCGAAGCGCAGCGTGATGATCTCCCGCTCGCGCGCGGAGAGCTTTTCGATCGCGGCGCTGAGGAGCTGGCGGTCCACATCGTCCTCGAGCGGGCGGAGGACCGTGTCATCGTCCGTGCCGAGAATGTCGGAGAGCAGCAGCTCGTTGCCGTCCCAGTCGGTGTTGAGCGGCTCGTCGAAGCTGACCTCCGCGCGCCGTCCGGCGTTCTTGCGCAGGTACATCAGAATTTCATTTTCGATGCAGCGTGAGGCGTAGGTCGCGAGCTTGATGTTCTTGTCGCTGCGGTAGGTGCCAATCGCCTTGATGAGTCCGATGGTCCCGATGGAGATGAGGTCCTCGATGTTTACGCCGGTGTTGTCAAAGCGGCGCGCGATGTAGGCGACAAGGCGCAAATTGTGCTCGATGAGCGTCTGGCGGACCTCGAAATCGCCCTCGTCCAGCCGCGCGAGCAGCTCCGCCTCCACCTCGCGGGAGAGCGGCGGCGGGAGCGAATCGCTGCCGCCGATGTAGAAAATGCCCGCGCGCGGCAGCAGTCCGTGCCGCGCGAGCCATCGTGTGAAGCTATTCCAAAGCCGTCTGAGCCGTTCCATACGCACCCTCTCCTTCCTGTGTGCGCCACACGCCCTGAAATCCTCCGTCGCCGTAAAGCGTGGGCGAGACGGCGACGAGCCTCCGCCGCCATTTCCCGCCGCGCACGCGAAGGCCGTCGCAGTAAAAGGCGCGCAGCTCGCCCGCGCCGCCCGCCGTCGTGCAGGGCAGCGTGAGATAGGCGCCCTCCTCCCGCGGCAGCAGCGCGCGCAGCGCGCTCTCACCGATGACCGGAACGCTCTCCCCGCTCGCGGGGTCGGTGAGGAGGTTCCCACTGTCGCGCAGCAGGCGCAGCGAGATCGTCCGCCCGCCGTGCGTGAGCGTGACCGTGACCAGCTCTTCCCCCTCGCGCGACGCGCCGCCGCGGAACACGGTCGAAAGCAGCAGCCATGTCGTCCCCGCCGCGCCGAGCAGCACGCCCCATGGGAGCTGCGCGTACACGACGCCGCGCGCCACGCGCGCCATCGAGCCGCAGGCAGTCCCGAGCAGCATCGCGCCCCCACCGAGGGCGCAGGCGAGCAGCAGCGTCAAAAGCCCCAGCTTCAGCGCCCGCCCCGTGCCGTAGAAGGCGATCAGCGCCATCACTGCAAAAGCGACCGCACTGAGCCAGAGCGAGCGCGGCAGGAAAAGCTGCGCCGCGCCGTAGAGCGCACCGAAGAGCGCTGCACCGAGCAGCCGCATTCTCGAGATCGTCCGTCCCGCGAGCCGCGCCGCCGAGAGCAGCAGCAGATAATCCGCCGCGCCGTTCACCAGCGCCGCTAAGTCCCAGTAGACCACCATACCGACCACCTCTTGCGTGCAAGCATAGCACAGTCTCCGGCGGGAAAACGGGCGAAAAAGAGGCGTCCGGACAAATCTCCGAACGCCTCTTCATTCTCTTTTGTCCGCTCGCCGCGCCGCTCACAGGAACGGCACGATCATGCTCGCCAGCAGCGAAACGATCATCACCACGACCAGCGCCAGCGCCATCACACGCGTTTTATTCATTGCTGTTTTCCTCTCTTCTTTCCAGAATTTTTTTGATGCCCTTCTCCGCCTTCGCGCGCGGCAGCATCACCTCATGCCCGCAGCCGGTGCATTTGAGCTTCACATCCATGCCCACGCGCGTGATCTCAAAGATCTTCTCGCCGCAGGGGTGCTGCTTTTTCATCTCCACACGGTCACGGAGCCTTATGTCCATCGGCATTTTTGATCGCCTCCCAGTATTTCTGTGCTGCCTGCTCGGTCTTATTGTCGCCGTAGTGATAATAGACCGCGTTTTTGATGCCGTCGGGCAGGTATTGCTGGCGCACCCAGTGGTTCGGGAACTCGTGCGGGTACTTGTAACCCTGCTCGCGCTCGAGCCCTGTGGAGTCCGCGTGGACATTTTGCAGCTCGCGCGGAACATCACCGAGCTTCCCGCGCTTCACATCGGCCCACGCCGCGGCGATGCCCTCGTAGACACTGTTTGACTTCGGCGCGGTCGCGAGCAGGATCGCCGCCTGCGCGAGCGGGAGCTGCGCCTCGGGAAGACCGAGCTGCATCGCGGTATCGACGCAGGACTTCACGATGCTCACCGCCTGCGGGTACGCCATGCCCACATCTTCGCTCGCCGAGCAGAGAAGGCGGCGGCAGGGCGTCACAAGGTCGCCCGCCTCCAAAAAGCGCGCAAGGTAATGCAGCGCCGCGTCCGGATCGCTCCCGCGCAGAGACTTCATCAGCGCCGAGGCAAGGTCGTACATCGCGTCGCCGCCGCGGTCGTAGCGCATCGCACTGCGCTGCGCGAGCTGTAAAGCATCTTCCCCTGTCAGTATCAGCTCGCCGTTCTTCGCCTCCGCCGCCTCATACAAAAGCTCGCAGGCGCTCACCGCCTTGCGCACATCGCCGCCGCACTGCGTCGCGATCTGCTCCGGCACGCCCTCTTCCCAGGAAAGCGGCAGCGGGCTGCGTGCTTTCAAAATTCCCAGCGCCCGCTCGACCGCGGGCAGGAGCTCGCGCGGCTCGACCGCCTTGAACTCAAAGACCGTTGAGCGCGAGAGGAGCGCGTTGTAGACATAGAAAAACGGATTTTCCGTCGTGGAGGCGATGAGCGTGATCGAGCCGTTCTCCATGAACTCCAGCAAACTCTGCTGCTGCTTTTTGTTGAAATACTGGATCTCGTCCAGATACAGCAGGATCCCGCCCGGGGCCATCAGCGTCCCGACGCTCGCGATGATGTCCTTCACATCTTGCAGGCTCGCCGTGGTCGCGTTGAGGCGGTAGAGCGTTTTATTCGTCTTGTTTGCAATGATGTTCGCGATGGTCGTCTTGCCCGTACCGGAGGGACCGTAGAAGATCATGTTCGCATTCGTCCCCGCGTCGATCAGACGGCGCAGCACGCCGTTCGGCCCGAGCAGATGGCGCTGCCCGACGACCTCGTCGAGACTTTGCGGACGAATCTCGTCCGCCAGCGGTCTTGCCATTCCTCTCCCCTCCTCAGTTGTTCCGGCTGCACTTTTCCGCGTCGATCGCGAGCACCACCATCAGCGCGTGCAGCGCATCTGCCGGCTCGCGCACATCGATCACATAGGTGTCCGTCCAGTGAAAGAGCTCCTTCGTGATCGTCGCGACCGTTCCGCGCGACGCGCTCACGATCGTATAGTCCCACTCCATGAAGCGCCCCTCGACCTCCCAGTCGCTGCCCTCGATCGTAAAGCGCGGGCGCAGGAGGGTCAGCTCCTTCCGGATCCTGCCGATGCGGTTCCCGCGCTCGTACAGCTCAAATTTCGGCAGGAAGGTCAGCACCTTTTCCTGCACGGTGCCGATGTGCTCGCCCGCGGCATTGAGGATATGTAAGCAGTGACCCCACGCGAGCTTGCCCTCGACCGTGAAGACCGTGTTTCCGTTATCGTCGTAAATATCGTAGCTGTCGAACCACGAAAAGAAGCGCTCCTTGAACAGCAGCCGCATCATGACACCTCCCCTGTAGAAAAGCTGGAAGTATCATAGCATATTTTTTCCCGTTTGCCCACTCTTTTTCTGTCGATTTTTCAGGAAATCTGTGCTATCATAGCCGCAGAAAGTATCCGCGCCGCTTCGCGCGCGAATCTCACCGCTCAGGAGGTCTCTTTTATGAAGTCCGAAGCCGCCGTCCGCCGCATCGTCGATGCGCTCAAGACCCTCTATCCCGACGCCCTCTGCTCGCTGCACTACGGGAAGGATTATGAGCTGCTCTTCGCCGTGCGACTTTCCGCGCAGTGTACCGACGCGCGCGTGAACATGGTCACGCCCGCGCTGTTCGCGAAGTTCCCCACGCTCGAGGCCTTCGCCGCGGCGAGCTATGAGGAGGTCGGCGAGGCGATCCGCTCCTGCGGCTTTTTCAACACCAAGTCCCGCGACCTCGTCGAGTGCGCAAAGCTCCTGCTCGAGCGTCACGGCGGTAAGGTCCCCGGCACGATGGAGGAGCTCACCGCTCTCCCCGGCATCGGGCGCAAGACCGCGAACCTCATTCTCGGCGACATCTACCACCAGCCCGCCTATGTCTGCGACACGCACTGCATTCGCATCACCGGCCGCCTCGGTCTGACCGACGGCTCGAAGGACCCGCTGAGCGTCGAGCGGCAGCTCCGCGCCGTCCTCCCGCCGGATGAGTCGAGTGACTTCTGCCACCGCATGGTGCTCTTTGGGCGCGATATCTGCACCGCGCGCAAGGCGAAGTGCGAAGGCTGTCCCCTCCGCGCCGATTGCGACCTTGGCGCACAGCAGGCGTGAGTCGCCAACTCAACCTTTTAAGAAAAGCAGCCTCTCCGCATGATTTGCGGAGGGGCTGCTTCTGGTCTCTGTGTTTACTTTCTGCTCGTGCCCCAGTCGTCGACCGAGGGATACTTGTGCGGACTCGTGGCATAGCCGTCCTGATAGCGGATCGTCATGTAGAGCGGCCCATCGTCGCGCTCGAGCTGAATGTAGCTCACACCGTCCTCGTTGAAGCTGCCGGTGATATCCACCGACTGGCTGCCGCAGTAGAGCTTCACCGAACCATCGTCGCTGTAGCTCACCTCGGGCGCGGTGAGATGGTCGATCAGCTCTTCCTCGGTGAGCGGGCGCGCCTCGCCGGTCACGGTGTCGAACGCGACACCGCCGCCCCCGCCGTATTGCACCTCGCCGCTCGCGTCGGTGTAGGAATACTCGTAGCTGCCCTCCCGCGCCGTGATGGTCACGCTCGTCAGCTCACCGTAGCGCCAGACCTGGAGCTTTCGCTGGACACCGCCAAGGTCACTCGCGTAGGCAACGCTTCCCAGCGCCAGCACCAGCACCGCCGCAAGCGCGAGCGTCACACCGCGCCGCAGGATATTTTTATTCTTCTGTTCCGTCATCTTCATTACCTCCGTCAATGTGTCGGGGGAGGCGTGGAGCGGGGCAAACGCCGCGCGCATCTTCTCATTCGCTGTCATCGCTCATTCCTCCTTCAGATCGTCTCTCAGCTTTGCCTTCGCCCGATGCAGCCGCGTGCTGACCGTTTTTTCGTTCAGTCCCAGGATCGCCGCGACCTCCGCGGTCGAGTAGCCCTCGCAGTAGAAGAGCAGCAGCGGCACGCGGTACATCTTGTCGAGCGCCATCACGGCGCGGAAGAGGTCGGCGTGCTCGGGCTGCTCCCAGCGGAGCGACTCGGCATAGTCGTCGATGTTCTCCGTCCTGCGCCACGGCGCGCGGAAGAGCATCTTGCAGCGATTGACCGTGACGCGAATGAGCCAGTTTTTGAGGTGGGCGTCGGATTCAAACGCCTTGTCCGTTTTGTATAGCTCAAGCAGCGCGTCCTGCGTCACATCGTTGGCGTCGTCGGGGTCCTTCAGCCAGCTATAGGCCACGCGGTAGACGGTGTCCATATACCGCTCGGCGGTTTCGGCAAATGCTTTGTTGTCGATCATACTGTTCTCCTTGTCTCCCGCCGGTGTCTCCATCGGCGGGAGCGGTAAGCGCTTCCATAGAGAATGTGCGCGGGTGGGACGATTTCTTTCACACCGCGGGAAAATTTTTCTTCTCCTTCACGCGATGCCCGCGGCAAATGCCATGCACATTTTCCCCTCCGCGCTCATATACTGCCCCGAAAGGATCAAAATGGAGGCAGGGACATGGACAACAACACCACGCAGCTCATGGATAAATTCCGCAAAAACCCCGCGCTGGCGCAGTCTCTTTTGCAGACGCCCGACGGTCAGCAGCTCCTGCGGCTTCTCACGCAGGGCGACGGCGGCGCGGCGCTCGAGCGCGCGGCGCAGAGCGCCGCGAAGGGCAGTACGAAAGAGCTCACCGCAATGCTCTCGGGGTTGATGAAAAGTCCCGAGGGCATGGAGGCGATGCGCCGCATCAGCGAGCGTGCCAAAAAATAAGCGATACGGGAGGCGGGCAGCGTGAGCGAGCTGGAAGATAAACTCAATACGCTGCTCTCCGACCCGAACGCGATGGCGCAGGTCATGCAGCTTGCGCAAAACCTCTCCGGCGCGCAGAGCGCGGACGGCGCACCACCTCCCCCGCCGCCGGACGCAGTCAACGAGGTGGGCGGCATTCCCTCCGCGGGTGAGGTCGGCGCGGTGCTCTCGCAGCTCACCGGCGGGCTCGACCCGCAGCTCCTTGCGCGATTGCTGCCCGTTCTGCGGCAGATGGATCGCCCCGAGAGCAGCGAGACCGCGGCACTGCTTTACGCGCTGCGGCCGTTCCTGCGGGAAAAGCGGCGCGACAAGGTCGCGCGGGCGGCGCAGCTCGCAAAGCTCATTCACCTTG
>CAYWAS010000058.1:0-8591 GCA_964455915.1 uncultured Oscillibacter sp.
GCCGCCGCGTCGATGCGCGTGCGCAGCGTGAGCGAGGGCGTTTCGCCGTTCACGCCCGCACCGAGCACGATCACCGCGCTCACCGGCGCGTCGGTCTCGTCCGACGGCGCGCCGCGAAGCACCTGCACTTCGAGCACGGCGAAAAAGGCAAAGCCGAGCGCGAGCAGCACGAGCAGCGCGTTCCTTGCCCAATGAGACGCCTTGCTCCCCCGCGCTATGCCGCGCTCCAAAAGCGCGAGCAGAGCGAGCACCGCCGCGCCGCAGAGAAAGAGCCGCGCGGAAAAGCGCATTCCGGAGATCGCTCGCAGCACGCCGCCAAGCGCGAGGAAGAGGAGCGAGGCAAGCCACAGCCGTTTTTCTCTTTTGCTCCGAAAGCCTTTCTCCATCTCGCGTTCCTTTCTGTGGTGTCTGCTTTTATTCGCCCGCCTCAAGAGCGAGCGTTTCCCAGCGCTCCATCAGCGCGGCGAGCGTTTGCTCCTGCGCCTCTTTTTCGGCGTAGAGGGCGCTGTATTTCTCGTAATCCGACGCGACCTCCTCCAGCCGCGCCTCCAGCGCGGCAAGAGCCTCCTCCTGCTGCGCGATCTCGCGCTCGCAGATCGTGAGCTGACGGCGCGCCGTCTGCTGATTTTTGTTGCCGCGCTGCGGTTTATCCGCAAGGTGTTTTTCCTTTACAGGTTTCTCCACTTCTGTCCTTTTCGGCGTCTGCTCCGCCTTAATCTTGCGGTAACGGGCAAAGCCCATGGGATAGTCGGTGATCCTGCCGTCCTCAAGCTCCCAAACGCGGGTCGCGAAGCGGTTGATGAAATAGCGGTCATGGCTGACGAACAAAAGCGTGCCATCATAAGCCTCCACCGCCTCCTCGATCCACTCGCGCGAGGCGATGTCGAGGTGGTTGGTCGGCTCGTCGAGAATGAGGAAGTTTACCTCATCGTCCATGAGCATACAAAGCCGCAGGCGGCTCTGCTCGCCGCCGGAGAGGACGGAGACGGACTTAAAGACATCTTCCCCGCGGAAGTGGAACGCGCCGAGCCGGTCGCGCGCCTTCTGCGGCGTGATGTCGCGCTTCGACCAGAGGAGCGTATCGACCAGATTCCGCTCCGGCACATCGAAGTGAATGATCTGCGGCAGGTACGCCGTTTTGACCGAGGGGCCGAGCTTGATGCGCCCCTCGTCGGGGTACTCCTCGCCCATGATGAGCTTGATGAGCGTGGATTTTCCGGTGCCGTTGTCGCCGATGAGGGCGATGCGCTCGCCGCCCGCGACCTTGAGCTCTACGCCCGAAAAGAGCGTGCGCTCGCCGAATCGCTTGGAAAGTCCCTTGAGCGTGAGCACCTCGTCGCCGAAAAATTCGCCGCTGTGGAACTGCGCGGTGAGCTTCTTTTCGCGCGTGGGCTTGTCCACCGTGCGCATACGCTCGATGCGCCGCTCCATCGAAACGGCGCGGCGATAGGTCTTGTCCATGCCCTTGAAGGCGAACATACGAAGCTGCTCGGCGCTTTTTTCAAGCTGCGCGATCTTCGCCTGCTCCTTTTCGTACTGCCGCTGGCGCTCCAGATAGCGCCGCTCCTTCTCCACGGCATAGAAGCTGTAGTTTCCGCTGTAAAATTCCGCGTGACCGTCTAAAATTTCGATGACGCGGGTGACGGTGCGGTCGAGGAAATAGCGGTCGTGCGAAATGGCGACGACCGTCCCCTTGAAGCCGGAGAGGTACTCCTCCAGCCATTCGATGGCGTGCAGGTCGAGGTGGTTGGTCGGCTCGTCGAGGAGCAGAATGTCCGTATCCTCTAAAATCAGGCGGCCGAGGTTCACGCGCGTCTTTTCCCCTCCGGAGAGCGTGTCGAACAGCCGCGCGCGCAGCGAAGCGTCGATGGAAAGGCCGTTCGCGACCTTGTTGACGGCGGTCGCGGTATCGTAGCCGCCGAGCCCTTCAAAGCGGGCAGAGAGCTCGCCGTAGCGGTGCAGCGTCTCCTCCGATTCGTCGCCGTTCGCCATCTTCTCCGAAAGCCTTGCCATCTCCTCCGCCATGCGCTCCATGCGCGCGAAGGCGGAGCAGAGCACATCTTCGACCGTGTAGCCCTCGGGGTAGACGGGAATCTGGGAAATCAGCCCCACGCGCCGCCCCGAGGCGATGGCGACCTCGCCGAGATCGTAGTCGATCTCGCCGGTGAGAATGCGAAAGAGCGTCGTTTTGCCCGCGCCGTTTTTACCGAGCAGTCCCACGCGCTCGCCGGAGTTTATCTGAAAGGTGACGCCGTCGAGTATTTTCTTTTCCAAATCAAAGGACTTTTGTAGCCCCGTTACGCTTATTTCGATCATGTTGTCCCGAGCAGTTCCTCTACGATTTTCTCAAAGTGCATGGAGTGCGATGCCTTGCACAGCAGTACGCTCCCCGCGGTAAAGGCGCGCTTCGCCGCGCCTGCCGCGCTCTGCGCGTCGGGATACCATTCCGCGCGCTCGCCCGCCGCCTCCGCGATGGCGCGCGCGTACTCGCCCACGGCGATCACGCGGTCGATGCCGAGCAGCGCGCACAGCTCGCCCATGGCGCGATGCGCGCCTTCGGTCAGCTCGCCAAGCTCCTTCATGTCGCCGAGGACGGCAATTTTCTCCCCCTCGCTCGCAGCGAGGACGCGCAGCGACGCCGACATGGACTGCGGGTTCGCGTTGTAGCAGTCGTCGAGCAGACGGCGGTTTTCCGACAGGCGGTGGACGCGCATTCGCGAGCCCGCCGGCTCGTAGGCGGCCACGCCGCGCTCGACCTCGGAAACGGAAAGCCCCAGCTCCTCGCCCACGGCGGCGGCGATGGACGCCGCGTAGATCATGTGCCGCCCGGGCGCGGGGATCACAAGGCGATAGACGGCGCGCGCCGTCGTCACCGTGCAGGAAACGCCGTCGATGCCGCGGTCGGCGATCCCGCTCACGCGCACGCCGCACGCGTCGAGCGCGCCGCAGCGCAGAATACGCTGCGGGAGCGCCACGGTATTGAGCAGCGCGTCGTCGCCGTTCAAAACAGCCACGCCGTCCGGCGCGAGGTTTTCGAAGATCTCGCTCTTCGCTTTGAGAATGCCCTCGCGCGAGCCGAGGAATTCGATGTGCGCGTCGCCGATGTTCGTGATGACGGCGATGCGCGGGCGCACGATCTCGCCAAGGTAGCGGATCTCGCCGAAGTGGTCCATGCCGGTCTCGATCACCGCCGCCTCATGGCTCTCATTCAAGCCGAGGAGCGTGAGGGGCGTGCCGATATCGTTATTGAAGTTCCCATCGGTCTTGAGCGTGCGGAATTTCTGCGCGAGGACCGAGGCGATCATCTCCTTCGTCGTGGTCTTGCCGACCGAGCCGGTGACCTGAACGAAGGGAATGTCGAACTGCGCGCGATACCACGCGGCGAGCGCTTTGAGCGCAAGGCGCGTGTCGGGGACGGAGATGTAGAACTTCCCCGCGCGCAGCGTTTCGGGCGCTCGGGCGCACAGGCAGCCCGCCGCGCCCTGCGCGAGAGCCTTATCGATGTAGTCATGCCCATCGAAGCGCTCGCCCGCGAGCGGGAGAAAGAGCGCGCCCTCCCCCGCCGTGCGGCTGTCGGTCGAAACGGCGCTCACGCGCGCGGAGGCATCGCCCGCAAGGAGCGTGCCGCCCGTGGCGGTCAAAAGCTCGGAAACGCTCAGCGCTCTCATGCTCTTCCCTCCCCGCGCTTTTGCAGCGAAAGCTCCACGATGCGCTCGCAGAGCGAGGCGTAGTCGATGCCGACGGCTGCCGCCTCCTGCGGCAGCAGGCTCGTGGGCGTCATGCCCGGGAGCGTGTTGATCTCAAGGAAATAGGGCGTGCCGTCCTCCGTCACGATGAAGTCCGCGCGGGAGTAGACCGCAAGACCCAGCACGCGGAAGACCGTCTCGGTCGCGCGGGCAAGCTCCTGCGCCCACGCTTCGCTGATCGGCGCGGGGCAGACCTCCTCTGCCGCGCCCGCCTGATATTTGTTGGCGTAATCGTAAAAGCCCTCCCTCGGAATGATCTCGATGGCGGGCAGGGCATGACCGTCCAGAATGCCGACCTGGATCTCGCGCCCTTCGATGTACTGCTCGATGACCACCTGCGCGCCGAAGTGCAGGCACTCGGTCAGCGCGGCGGCGACCTCCTCGCGCGTGCGGGCGATGGTCACGCCGATAGACGAGCCGTTCGCGTTCGGCTTCACAACGCACGGAAGCTCCGCTTCGGCGGCGATGCGCGCAATATCCGCAGCCGTGTACTGCTCCGCGCGCCACTTCGCCGTGGTAACATAGGGCGCGACGAGGCGCTTGGTGAGATCCTTATCCATTGCCAGCGCGCTGCCGAGGCAGCCCGAGCCGGTGTAGGGAATGCCGAGCAGATCGAACGCCGCCTGCACGCGACCGTCCTCGCCGCAGGTGCCGTGGAGCGCGATGAACACCACATCTGCCATCGCGCAGACGGTCAGCACATCTTTTCCGAAAAGGCTCGCGCTCTTGTCTGCGCGGGAGGCACGGACAGCGTCAAGGTCCGGCTCTTCGCGGGCGACGGAAAAGTCGCCGCACAGACCGTCCGGCGCGTCAAAGACCGCGTCGAGTGCGCCCGTATAGCTCTCCAGTCCCAGAAACATATCCACTAATATTGCCTGATGCCCGCGCGAGCGCAGGGCGCGGCAGATCCGCGAGCCGCTCGAGAGCGACACATTGCGCTCCATACTCAGTCCGCCCGCAAGAACAACGATGCGCATAAAAGAGTTTCCTCCTGCATTACTCAAAAATTCCATATTGATCCTATTGTATCAAATTATACTCTACCACAACGCCGCGTGAATTACAAGAAAAAGAAATGGCGGCTTCGCCGCCCTTTCCTCTTATCCGAACACGCCCGCGAGCCGTCCCGTCTCCGCCGCTTTCTTCTCGGCGAGCGTCATCGCCGCGGAGAGGAGCTGCGCGGCCTCGCCGCGCGTGAGCGGGCGGGAGGACGCCTCCGCGCCGAAGCTGCCGCTCTCGATCACATGGACCGAGGCGAGGTTCGCCATCGCCTGCGCGCTCCACGCCGCCGCGTCGACCTCTGGCGCATCGGTGAGGTCCACATCGGTCACGCGCAGCAGACGGTTGAGAACGCTTGCCGCCTCCGCGAGCGTGATGCCGCTTGAGGCGCGGAAGGCAACGCCCTCGTTCGTCCGCACGCCGCGGATCAGCCCGCATTGCAGCGCGCTCACCGCGCTGCCCCGCGCCCAGGCGGGAATGTCCGCATCGTCGCAAAAGCCGGTCCTTGCCGCCTCGTCCGCGGAAATGCCCGCCGCAGCGAGCGCCATCGTGACGAATTCCACGCGGCTGACCGTGCGCTCGGGCTCAAAAAAGCGCTTCTCCCCCACCTGCGCGCCAACGAACACGCCGCGCTCGGCAAGATCCACCGCCGCCGTGTAGGCGGCGCAGTCCGCCATATCGTCGTAGGTCACGCCGCTGCGCACGCGATCGATGACGATGCGCACCTCCGCGCCCGCCGAGGTGTTGCCCGCGCTGTCGACCGCCGCGTAGGTGAAGCGGTCTGTGCCGGACTTATTCTTCCCCGCCGTGTAGACGAAGGTATCGCCGTCGAGCGTGAGCGTCCCCTTCTTCGGCTCGGTGACGAGGACAAAGCTCACCTCGTCGCCCTCGCGGTCGATGGCCGAGAGCGTGCCGGTGTAGGGAATGCCGCGGTAGGCGCGCACCTCCATGCTCTGCGCGATCGGCGCGCCCTCGTCCGCCGTCTCCGCCTCCGCTCCGCCCGTGCCGAAGATGGCAGAGACGGGCATCGCGGTCAGCGCAAGGAGCGCGAGCGCCATCGCAAAGGGGACGACGCGCCGCAGCCTGTCCCGATCCTGATTTTCGTTCAAAATAACGCCTCCTTTTTGATTTTCCCTTATTCTTTGCGAAAAAGGCGGCATTATGCAAAAAGAGGAGCGCCGCAGCGCTCCTCTTTCGTGTTCAGTTCATCAGCCATTCCGGTCTCGATCGTTTTTTGACGCCCGACACGATGCCCATGGCGGCAAAGAGCGTCACGATCGACGAGCCGCCGTAGCTGAAAAACGGCAGCGTCAGCCCGATGACCGGCAGGAGAAACAGGCACATTCCGATGTTCGCAAGGGTCTGGAACATCAGCATTCCCGCGATGCCGACGCAGACATAGCTCTCCATCGGCGTCGCCGCGTCGCGCGCGACGAGCAGGCAGCGCACGACGATCGCCAGCAGCAGCACGATGACGAGCGCGCAGCCGATAAAGCCCAGCTCCTCACCGCAGACGGAGAAAATGAAGTCGGTCTGCCGCTCGGGAAGGCTCCATTTGTACGCCGACTGTGTCTGCGTGCCGTTGAACAGTCCCTGTCCCGACAGCTCGCCCGAGCCGAGGGCGAGCATACTGCGCGTCTGCTGAAAGCCCTTGCCCTGCACATCGTAGCTGTGGTCGAACACCACGAGGAAGCGATCCTTCATGTACGAGGGCAGGAGGTCCAGCTCCCACACGGCAAGAAACGCCGCGCACCCGCCGCCGATGCCCAGCGCCAGCCAGCGCGCCGCCATGCCCGCGGCAAATGCCATGACGATGAAGACGAAGAGATACACCAGCGCGCTGCCCGCGTCGCTCGAGATCACCACGATCAGCGCAAGCATGAACACCGTGTGCAGCGTAGGCTGCACCACATTCGCAAAGCGCTTGAGGTCGTGCTCCTCACGCAGATAGGCGAACTGCCGCGCAAGCAGCAGAATGAAGGTCACCTTGACGATCTCCGCGGGCTGAATGTTGACCGGCAGGAACGGAAGCGCCAGCCACGCGCGGTTGCCGGTGCCGCCGTCCACGCCGTAGGGCGTGAGGAGCAGCAGCAAAAAGGCGATGTTGAAGGCAAGCAGCCATTTCCACTTTTTCGTCAGCTCATAGATATCGATGGTCGAGAGGAGGAGATAGAGCACCAGTCCGATCGCCAGTCCCGCGCCCTGCACGGCAACATAGCGCAGCGTTCCGCGGAAGCTCGTCGCGCTTGCGATGAGCACCATTCCGTAGAGCGTGGACGCCGTACACAGCGCGAGCAGCGCCGCATCGGTCTGGCGCAGCAGCTCGCCGAGCCCTCTGAGCGGTTTTTTCATCGGCGTCCCTCCTTCCGGTCATCGTGATCTCGGTTTTTTAGTATAACACGCTCCCGCCGATCTGTAAACCGCGCATTTTCCCCCGCGGGGCTTTCTCCCGCGATTTTACACCCTGTTCATCGAAAAAGGAATTGCACATCGCGGGGCATTGTGGTATACTGCTCTTTTAGAATGGGCAGGAAGGGGGCATTTGCCGTGGAGCATCTTTCGCACAGCGAGCAGGAGACCGAACGCATCGGCGAGCAGATCGCAAAAAAGCTGCCGCGCGGCACGGTCATCGCCTACTCCGGCGCGCTCGGCATGGGCAAGACCGCCTTCACGCGCGGGCTCGCGCGCGGGCTCGGCTGCCGCGGGCGCGTCACCAGCCCCACCTTCACCATCGTCAACGAGTACGAGGGCGATGTCCCCCTCTTCCACTTTGACCTCTACCGCCTCTCCTCGTCGGACGAGCTGTTCGACATCGGCTGGGAGGATTATCTCGCGCGCGGCGGCGTGTGCGCCGTCGAGTGGAGCGAGCGGGCGGAGGACGCCTTCGACGATGCCACCGTGCGCATCGATTTTCGGCGCGCACCGGAGCAGGACACCTGGCGCATCATCACGGTCACGGGGGTGGAGGGAGCATGAAGATCCTTGCGGTGGAGACCTCGGCAAAGTCCGTATCGACCGCTGTGGTCGAAAACGGCGCACCGCTGGCCTACGCCTATCAGTGTACGGGGCTGACGCATTCGCGCACGCTCATGCCGATGGTGGACGCGATGCTCAAAAACGCGGAGCTGACCATGGAGCAGATCGACGCCCTTGCCGTCGCCGCCGGTCCCGGCTCCTTCACGGGGCTGCGCATCGGCATCGCTGCGGTCAAGGGGCTCGCCTGGGCAGCGGAAAAGCCGGTCTATTCCGTCTCCACGCTTGAAGCGATGGCGCAGAATCTCTCGCATACGGACGGTCTTATCGTCTGCGCGATGGACGCGCGGCGCAGTCAGGTCTACAACGCGCTTTTCGAGGCGAAGGGCGGCGTTCTCACGCGGCTCACGCCGGATCGCGCGCTTGCCATCGCGGAGCTTGCGGACGAGCTGCGGGGCGAAACGCGCCGCCTTCTCGTGCTCGGTGACGGCGGTCGGCTCTGCCGCGAGGGGCTTGCCTCGCTCGGCATCGAAGCGGAGCTCGCACCCGCGCAGCTCCTCTATCAGAACGCCGTCGGCGTGGGGCTTGCCGCGGAGCACGCAGTCCCCATGTCCGCGCAGGAGCTCTCCCCCGTTTACCTGCGTATCCCGCAGGCGGAGCGCGAGCGAAACGCGCGGCTCAAACAACAGGCAGATCAAAAATAAATATAAAATACACATTACGGAGGACGAAGCAATGGAAGCGAAATTCGGCAGCAAGGTCCACATCATGGATCACCCCCTCGTCGCCCACAAGCTGACGATCATGCGCGACAGGAGCACCAGCGTCAAGGATTTCCGCGAGCTGGTCAGCGAGATCGGTATGCTCATCACC
>CAYWAS010000059.1:0-8553 GCA_964455915.1 uncultured Oscillibacter sp.
TACGGCGGCGCGCCCATCGGCAAGCAGATCGACGCGCTGAAGAAAAAGCCGCAGATCGTCGTGGCGACGCCGGGGCGCCTTTCCGACCACATGAAGCGCCGCACCGTGCGGCTCGACCATGTGGAGACCGTCATACTCGACGAGGCGGACCGTATGCTCGACATGGGCTTTATCCACGATGTCACCCGCATTCTCGACAAGATCCCCTCCCGCCGCAACCTCGGTATGTTCTCCGCCACGATCTCGCGCGAGGTCATGGACATCAGCTGGGTCTATCAGCGCGACCCCGAGGAGATCACCGTGCGCGCGGACGAGCAGAATAAGCCCGACATTCTCCAATACGCCGTCACGGTCGAGCAGAGCGACAAGGTCGCGGCGATGGCGCGCATCATTCGCAGCGAGGCGCTCGAGCGCGTGATCGTGTTCTGCAACACGAAGGGCATGGTCGAGCGGCTGACGAAGTACCTTGAGATGGAGGGGCTGGACGCCGCGTGCATTCACGGCGATATCCCGCAGAAAAAGCGCGAGCAGGTCATGGCGCGCTTCCGCCGCGGCGAGCTGCCCGTGTTCGTCGCCACCGATGTTGCCGCGCGCGGCATCGATGTGGACGATGTGGACGCGGTCTTCAACTACGATGTGCCGCAGGAGAATGAATACTATGTCCACCGCATCGGCCGCACGGGGCGCGCCAAGCGTCACGGCGTTGCCTACACGCTCGTGGCCGACTATCCGAGCAAGATGCGGCTCGACGCCATCGCCAAGTTCACCGGCAATGAGCTCCGCGCCGCGCATTTTGAGGACGGCGTGCTGATCGAGGACGCGAAGAAATGAGCAAATAATAACAAATTGTAACTTCTTCCCCTGCTTGTCTTTACAAGCAGGGGAATTTTTACTATAATGGATAGGTACGAGAAAAATAAGAGGTGACAGTTCCTATGAAAAAACTGCAAAAAACGCTCGCGCTGACGCTCTGCGCGCTGCTGCTCCTGCCGCTGCTCACGGCCTGCGGCGAGGAGGAGGCGGAGACCGAGGAGCCGTATGTCCTCACGGCGGCGATCTGCGGCGCGACGGAGACGCTCGATCCGGCGAAGGTCACCGACGCGGGTACGGAGAGTATGCTCGCAACGCTCTTTGAAGGGCTGATGCGTATGCGCGACGACGGCACCGGCAAGGCGGTCGCCGTCACGGGCATCGCGAAGGAATACATCGAGGAAAAGAATTTTGACGACACCGTGACCTACACCTTCCTGCTGCGCTCCGCCGCCCGCTGGTCGGACGGGAAGCGGGTCAAGGCGGAGGATTTCGTCTACGCGTGGCAGCGGCTTGCCGATCCCGCGACCGATTCGCCGAACGCGGCACTTTTGAGCATGGTGGCGGGCTATGACGAGGTGCGCGAGAGCGGCGATGTCACGGCGCTGGGCGTCAAGTCGAAGGGGGACGACACCTTCATCGTCACGCTCAGCAAGCCCTGCGCCTATTTCATCACGGGCGTCTGCACCGCCCCCGCGACCGCGCCGCTGCGCCGCGATCTGGTGGAGGGCAATGAGGACTGGGCAACGCGCGCGGAGCTCGTGACCAATGGCCCCTACTGCGTGGAGCGCTGGACGAAGGGCACGGAGCTGCGGGTCAGTCGCTGCGGCGAATACTACGAGGGCAAGCTCGTGCTGCCGGACGAGATCTGCTTCCGCTTTGAAACGGACGCGCAGGCGAACTACGAGAGCCTGCTTGCCGGCACGCTGGACTATGTCGCCGCGCTGCCGCAGGACGCACTGGAGGAGCTTGCGCAGGACGAGGAGGAGCCCGTCGCTCTCCCCGCGATGGCGGAGACGGTCTGCGTGCTCTACAATCACCTGACCGACACCTTCTCGCAGGCGGGACTGCGGCGCGCCTTCGACCTTGCCATCGACCGTGCCGCGCTTGCCGAGGGACTTGGCGCGGCAGCGTCTCCGGCGACGGGCTGCGTGCCGTCCGGCATCAGCAATATGCCGGGCGATGAAGAGGATTTCCGCACGGCGGGCGGCGCGCTCTGCGCCGTTGACACGGAGGGCTATGCCGAGCGCTGCGCCGAGGCGGCGCGGGCGATCACCGGCGCGGGACACTATCAGGGCGCGGGTCTGCCCACGCTCCGCCTGCTCTTTGAGGAGGGCGAGCAGACGCGCGCGGCGGCGCAACGTCTGGTGCAGATGTGGCGCAGCGTCCTCGGCGTCTCGGTGGAGCCGGTCGGTATGACCGCTGAGGACTATGCTGCGGCGCTCGCCGCCGGTCAGTTCGACCTTGCGCTCGCCACGCTCACGAGCCGCTTCGACGATGCGCTGCGCTTCCTGCTGCCCCTGCACGGCACAGAGGAGAGCAATGTCAGCGGCTACAACAACGATACCTTCGACCTGCTCGTCGGCGTGGCGGAATCCACGGGCGACAGCGCGGCGCGCGCAGCCTTCCTGCACGACGCGGAGGTCATGCTGCTTGAGGACAACGCCCTCTCGCCGCTCTTCTTCCGCTCGAGCACGCCGCTTCTGCGCGAGGGCTTCACGGGCGCGGCGCACGACTGCTTCGGTCACAGCTATCTCACCGCTGTCGCCAAGGCGGACACGGGCGCAGCATAAAAAACGAACAGGCGCGGCTCCTGCGGGAGCTGCGCCTTTCCTCTTTATGCGTTTTTAACACGCTATCCATGCGAGAATCTTGTCCCCCTTCGAGCGGAGGGGGCTTGCCTTTTCGCAAAAAGCGGGTATAATAGGACTCCGGAGCGCCGCAGCCGCGGCGCTGTTTGTATGCTTGAAAGGACGGATCGTTCCATGTACGCTTTGCTCAATGTCGCCTTCGCTTTGCTCGCGGGGCTTTTGATGACGCGCCTCTTTTCCCGCTGGCGGCTGCCCGATGTGACGGCGTTCCTCGTCGCGGGCGTGCTGATCGGGCCGTTCTGCCTCGGCAGGCTCGGCATCACGGGCGTGGGCTTCGCCGCCTACGAAGATGTGGAGGCGCTGGGCATGATCTCCGATGTGGCGATGGGCTTCATCGCCTTCGCCATCGGCAACGAGTTCCGCCTCGGCGAGCTGCGCAAAACAGGGCGGCAGGCGCTCATCATCGGCGTCGTGCAGGCGCTCGTCGCCGCCGCGCTGGTGGACATCGCGCTGCTCGGCTTCCATTTCCTGCGCCCCGACATACTCTCCGCGCCCGCGGCGATCACACTCGGTGCCATCGCCACGGCGACCGCACCGGCAGCGACGCTGATGGTCGTGCGGCAGTATAAGGCGGACGGCCCGCTCACGCGGCTGCTGCTGCCCATCGTCGCGCTCGACGACGCGGTGGGACTGGTGGTGTTCGCGGTGAGCTTCGGCATCGCCAAAGCGATGCTCAGCGGCTCGCTGAGCGTGGTTTCGGTGCTGGTGAATCCGCTCATCGAGATCGTGCTCTCGCTGCTGCTCGGCGCGCTCGCGGGCATCGCGCTCACGAAGTTAGAGGCGATGTTCCACTCCAACCGCAACCGTATGTCCATGACCATCGCGTTCGTCTTTCTCACGGTCGCGCTCGCCGCGCTCAAGTGGCAGTCCGGCGAGGTCGTGCTCGGCTTCTCGCCGCTGCTCGTGTGCATGATGCTCGGCACGGTGTTCTGCAATATCTGCCCGCTCTCGGAAGACCTGATGGATCGCGCGGACGACTGGTCGGCACCGCTGCTTGCGGTCTTCTTCGTCATCAGCGGCGCGGAGCTGCGGCTGGAGGTCTTCGGCGAGCTGACGATGGTGCTCATCGGCGTCATCTACATCGCCTTCCGCTCGGCGGGCAAGTATTTCGGCGCACGGTGGTCGGCGAAGGCGGTCGGCTGCGACGAAAAGACGGTCAAATACCTCGGCATCACGCTGCTGCCGCAGGCAGGCGTGGCGCTCGGAATGTGCGTGAGCGCGCAGGCGCTCGGCGCGGTGGACGGCTCGATGGTGCGCAGCATCGTGCTCTTCTCGGTGCTCATCTACGAGCTGGTCGGCCCGCTCCTGACGAAGATGGCGCTGACTGCTGCGGGCGAGATCACCGAAAAGCCGAAGGAGGTGCTCGAGCGCCGCGAGCGTGCGCTCGCCGCCGCCGAGCCGAAGGAATTTCTGGAGAAGCGCAAGAAGAAAAAGCAGTAAAAAAACGAGTCCCCTCACGAGGGGACTCGTTTTTCCTTTGCTCAGTCGAACTCCAGCGCGGTCTCTCCGCGCGGCAGAACATCGCCGATGACAGCGCTCCACGGCGCGAAGGGACGGAGCTTTTCCAAAAGCCGCTCCGCGTCCGCGCGCGGCAGCGCGACGAGAAGCCCACCCGAGGTCTGCGGGTCGGCGGCAAGGTCGAGCCTTGCGCGGTTCGCGCCGTCGAGCACCGCGAGGTGCGGCTTCACATAGTCGCGGTTGCGGTACGCGCCGCCCGGAACGATGCCCATGTCGGCAAGCTCCTCCGCCTCGGGCAGCAGCGGCAGCGCCGCGCCGTGCAGCCGAATGGTGACATCCGAGCCGCTCGCCATCTCATAGCCGTGGCCGAGCAGACCGAAGCCTGTGACATCGGTGCAGGCGTGGACATTGTCCACCTCGCGCACCGCCTGCGCCGCCTTCGCATTGAGCGTCGCCATGCTCTCGTATGCCGCGTCGCGCGCCTCGTCGGAGGCGAGGGACGCCTTGAGCGCGGTCGCGATGACACCGACGCCGAGTGCCTTCGTGAGCACGAGCACATCGCCCGCGCGCGCGCCGATATTTTTGAGGATATGCTGCGGGTGGACGAAGCCCGTGACGCACAGGCCGTATTTCGGCTCATCGTCCTGAATCGTATGACCGCCCGCGATGACGCAGCCGGCCTCCACCGCCTTATCATGCCCGCCCTCGAGAATGGCGCGGACCATGTCGAGCGGGAGGCAGTTCGGAACGCAGAGGAGATTCATGGCGAGCTTCGGCACGCCGCCCATCGCGTAGACATCGGAGAGGGCGTTCGCCGCGGCGATCTGGCCGAAGAGATAGGGGTCGTCCACAATGGGCGTGAAGAAGTCCACCGTCTGGATCACGGCGGTATCGTCGCTGACGCGGTAAACACAGGCGTCATCGCTGCTGTCGTAGCCGACGAGCAGGCGGGGGTCAAACACATTCGGCAGACCCTCCAGAATTTTTGACAGGGCACCCGGCCCCAGCTTTGCCGCTCAACCGGCAGCGGCAGTCATCTGCGTGAGCCGCAGATCGGGGTTTTTCTGCATTCCTTCGGCCTCCCTTCTCTCGAAAATACAAAGCTACATGGTCGACGCCTTGCTGCGCTCCCGCACGAGATCGGCGAAAGCGCGGGCGAGCGCGCTCATGGAACCTTTCTTGCGCCATGCCATATATAGGCTGCGCCGGACGGGCTCCTCGTCCGGCTCAAATTGCAGCAGCCGTCCGGCTGCGACCTGCTCGCGCACCGCGAGCGCAGAGAGGATCGAAACGCCCACGCCCTCCGCCACCAGCCGCTGGAGCACCGTGGAATCGGACACATAGGCGACGGTGTGGATCACATTGGGGTCGAGGCGAATATCGCTGAGGTAGTTGTCGATGAGCTTCTGCGTGCCCGAGCCGCGCTCGCGGAAGAGAAAGGGCTCGGTAAAAAGCTCGCGGCCGAGGACACCGCGCGCTTTCAGCGCGGCGAAGCGCGGCGTATTCGGCGTGACCATGACGAGCCGATCCTCGGCGATCGGCTCGTAGAGGAGGTCCTGCCGGTCGTCGGTGCTGCCGACGAAGCCCAGCTGGATATTGCCGTCGAGCAGCATACGGTGGACATCGCCGCTGTCGCCGCAGGAGAGCGTGCAGCAGCAGTCGGGATACGCGGCGGAAAACGCGGCAAGATAGTCCGGCAGAAGGCTCTGCGCAGGCACGGTGGACGCGCCGAGCGAAAGCTCGCGCATCGGGTCGCCCGCGACATCGGAGCGCAGCGCGCTGCACTTTGCGAGAATATCGCGCGCATAGCGGTAGACGCGCTGCCCCTCGCCCGTGAGCAGCAAGCGGCGCTTGGACTCGCGGCGGAAGAGCACAGTACCGAGCGATTCCTCCAGCGCGCGGACATTGCCGCTGACGGTGGACTGGGCGAGATAGAGCCGGTCGGCGGCCTCGGTGAAGCTGCCGCAGTCCACCACGGTGACGAAGATCTCAAGCTGACGGAGGTTGATGCTGTCCATGGTAGGGCTCCTTTCCGCACATCGGTCTTGCCTTTATTGTAGAGAGCGCGGCGCGGTTTGTCAAATGTTTTAACGGAAAAGAGAGGGGATATCATCGGGAAAAGCGATGAATGGCGGCGAAGGAACGGAAATTATCGTTTCCAAACCGCGCGCCGTGTGTTATGATGGCAGAAAAGAACTGAGTTAGGGAGAGAAGAGCATGATCTATCTGGACAATGCCGCGACGACGCTCTATAAGCCGCCGCAGGTCATCGACGCCGTGGTGCGCGCGATGACGAGCTTCGGCAACAGCGCCCGCGGCACACACGAGGGCGCGCTGACGGCCTCGCGCACGATCTACGACACGCGCTGCAAGCTGGCGGCGTTGTTCGGCTGCCCGCGGGCGGATCATGTCGCCTTTACCGCGAACTCGACCGAGGCGCTGAACATCGCGATCAACGGTCTGCTGCGCGCGGGCGACCATGTGATCTCCACCGATCTTGAGCACAACTCCGTGCTGCGCCCGCTCTACCGTCTGCGCGACGAGCGCGGCGTGGCGGTCGATTTCGTCCCCGCCGACCGACAGGGGAACATCGACTACGCCGATTTTGAGGGCCTCCTGCGCCCGCAGACGCGCGCGGTCGTGTGTACGCACGCTTCGAATCTCACGGGCAACGCGGTGGAGCTCGCGCGCGTGGGCGAGTTCGCGCGGCGGCACGGGCTGCTTTTTATCGTGGACGCGTCGCAGTCGGCGGGCGTGCTGCCGATCGACATGGAGGAAATGGGCATCGATGTCCTCTGCTTCACGGGGCACAAATCCCTCATGGGGCCGCAGGGCACAGGCGGACTGTGCCTGCGGCGCGAGCTGGAAATTTCGCCGTGGAAGGTCGGCGGCACGGGCGTGCAGACCTACTCCGAGCGCCAGCCCGCGCAGCTTCCGGTGCGTCTCGAGGCAGGGACGCTCAACGCCCACGGCATCGCGGGGCTGAACGCGGCGCTGGACTTCATCGCGGAGACGGGCGTGGAGACGATCCACGCGCACGAGACGGCGCTGATGCGCCGCTTTTACGAGGGCGTGCGGACGATCTCCGGCGTGACGGTCTACGGAGATTTTACGCGCGAGCGCACGGCAGTCGTCGCGCTCAACATCGCGGAGCTTGATTCGGGCGAGGTCGCGGACGCGCTCGCGGAGGACTACGGCATCGCCACGCGTCCCGGCGCGCACTGCGCGCCGCGTCTGCACCGTGCGCTCGGCACGACCGAGCGCGGCGCGGTGCGCTTCAGCTTCGGCTGGCACAACACGGCAGAAGAGGTCGACGCGGCACTGCGCGCGGTGGAGGAACTGGCACGATGAGAGAGAAAAAGCTGCGTCTGGTCGTCACCTTCCACACCACGGCGGCCGCCATCGGCATGGAGCAGCTCTGCGCGGCGCGCGGACTTCCCGGGCGGCTCATTCCCGTGCCGCGCGCGCTGACCGCGGACTGCGGCATGGCGTGGCGGGCGGAGATCGCCGACCGCGCGGCGCTCGAAGCGCTCGCCGCGCAGGAGGGGCTGGAGGTCGAGGGCTTCCACGAGCTGGAGCTGTAAACAGAAAAAGCGGAACGAGCGGGGGTATTATCGGATTTTCCGATGGTATCCCCGCATTCTTCGGATAAATCCGTTTGCAATTTGTCGGAAAAATCGTATACTGAAGCTATCAATATCTTTTTCAAAGAATAACGAAAAAGAAAAAGACAGGAGTGTTGAGAAAATGAAAAAGTTTCCTATGGGCGTTGTCCTTGCCGGCGTAGCCGTCGGTCTGGCGGCGCTGATCCTCACGGCGCTGGGCAATCCCGCGAACATGGGCTTTTGCATCGCGTGCTTCCTGCGTGACATCGCGGGCGCGTGCGGTCTGCACAGTGCTGCCAAGGTGCAGTATGTCCGTCCGGAGATCATCGGCCTCGTGCTCGGCGCGTTCGTGATGAGCGTTGCGGGCAAGGAGTTCAAGGCGCGCGCCGGTTCGTCCCCCGCGGTCCGCTTTGTGCTCGGCGCGTTTGTCGTCATCGGCGCGCTCGCCTTCCTCGGCTGCCCGCTGCGTATGGTGCTGCGCCTCGGCGGCGGCGACCTGAACGCTCTGGTCGGTCTCGTCGGCTTCTTCATCGGCGTGCTGATCGGCGTTGCCTGCCTCAAGCGCGGCTTCTCGCTCAAGCGTTCCTATGAAGCGACGAAGTCCGAGGGCGCGGTGCTGCCGAGCGTGATGGCGGCGCTGCTGATCCTCGTCGTGACCGTTCCCGCGCTCTTCAAGTTCTCCGAGGCCGGCCCCGGCTCGATGCGCGCGCCGTTCTGGATCGCCTTCGCACTGGCGCTCGTCGTCGGCGCGCTGGCGCAGAAGAGCCGCCTGTGCATGGTCGGCGGTCTGCGCGACGCCGTGATGCTCA
>CAYWAS010000060.1:0-8479 GCA_964455915.1 uncultured Oscillibacter sp.
GGCTTCATCCCCCGCACCTGGGCGGACGACGGCGACCCGCTGGACGTGCTCGTGCTCTGCTCGGAGCGCATTCGTCCGCTGAGCCTCGTGGAGTGCTACCCCATCGGCGTTATCACGATGGAGGACAGCGGCTCGCTCGATGAGAAGATCATCGCCATTCCGTTCCAGGATCCGACCTACAATACCTATCAGGACATCTCCGAGCTTCCCGACCACATCGCGAGCGAGATCGGCCACTTCTTCCGCGTGTACAAGAGCCTCGAGGGCAAGGAGACGGTCGTGAGCGACGTGCTCAGCCGTCAGGAGGCCATCAAGATCATCATCAAGTGCCAGAACGCGTACATCGAAAAATATTGCCGCTAAGTGCGATGCGGGCAGGCTCGAGAGAGCCTGCCCGTTTTTTCTGTATTTCCGAGTTCCTCACGTCTGCGTGAGGACGGTCTTGGCGAAGCCCTCGGCGAAAAGGCGCGCGGCGGCGAGGGCTTCGTCGAGGGAGTTGCCCGCCGTGCCGACCTCGACGAGGAGCGAGCCCGGGGTGACGTGCTGGTTGTAGCGGGAGTTGCGGACGATGATCGGGCGCATGAGCGTGGGATAGTCCGCGGCGACAGTCTCCTGCACGGCACAGGCGAGGCGCAGATTTTCCTGCCAGCGCGGATGCTCTGCGCCGCCGCCGGACGAGCCGACGACGAGCTCGAGCTGCGCGGCGGCGCTCTGCTCGGCGCAGAGGAGCTTATATTCGTTCCCCGCACTGTCCTCGACCGCGTCGCGGTGGACATCGAGGATGTAGGTGAGCGAGGGGTACTGCGCCCGCGCGCGCTCGATGACCGCGAGGGAGCGGTCGTAAGCGCCGGAGTACCTCGGGTAGTCGCAGAGCGTACGGTCGTGGATGACGCCGAGCCCCGCGTCCTCCAGAACGCGGGCGATCTCGTCGCCGACGCGGAGCATATTTTTCGCCTCGTCGAGCGTGCGATGGTCGTCGCTGGGGACATACTCCTCGCCGGCGGGCATGGTGTAGCTCTCCGTGCCGTGGGTGTGGACGATGAGCACCTGCGGGCCCTCGGCGGGACAGACCGCGTCGGGCTCGCCTGCGAGGTCGGCTGCGGAGAGCGAACAGTCGGAGCCGTTGTTGATGTAGACGCTGCCGAGCACGGTGTAGCCGCTCGCGTCACCGGGGCGGAGCGTGCGCGAGGGGACGCCGTTGTCCGCGCCGCGGGGGACCTCGCTCCCCTGCTCCGGCGCGGTGAGGACGGTGCCCTCGTTGTCCTCGGTGTCGTTCGATGCGTCGGGCGGGAGCTGAAGCTCGCTCGACCAGACCTCGGCGATCTCGCCGCGCGCGTCGGCTAAAAGCGGTGTGACGCTCAGGGCGAGCGCCGCGCCGAAGGACAGGCCGTCCTCCGGCTGCGCGTCGCCCATCTCCAATCGGAGGAGCGCGAGCGGGAGCTCGGCTTCATGGCGCAGACGCTCCGCAGCCTCGCGGAGATCCTGCGCGGCGGCAGCGGCACCGACGGTGCGCAGCGTGAGGACGGTGAGCATCGCCGCGAGCACAAGGCGCGCGGCAACGCGCGGACGGATCATTGCGGTTTGCTTTTGCTTTTGCATTCGTGTCACCTCTTGGGACAAACATACGCGCGGCAGTGCCTGTCTATGCTTTTCATGTTTCGACAAAAAAAGGCTTGCGCGCGCGGCGGACTTGTGTTATATTGACGATGGAAAAGCCCGCAGGGGCGGCAAAAGGAAAATAGAGCTCATATAATTCCGCATAGATGGCGCGGAAGTTTCTACGGAGCCGCCGAAAGGCTCTGCTATGGGTGTTCGCTTTGAGAGGGGTCTCGGGGCGGGCGCTTTTTCTTTTGCTTCGATCAAGAAAACGGGAGCGTGGTCAGATGAAGCTGCTGAAGGGAAATATCGTGCATACGCCGGCGCTGGGGAAAATGGACATCACGGAGCACGGCTGCCTTGTGCTGGAGGACGACGGCACGATCCGCGAAATTTTGCCCGCCGCGCCGGAGGGCTTCGCGGGCGAGGTGATCGACTACGGCGACGCGCTCATCATGCAGTCGTTCGCGGATATGCACCTGCACGCGCCGCAGTATCCGATGCTCGGCATGGGCATGGATCTGCCGCTGATCGACTGGCTCAACACCTATACTTTCAAGACCGAGGCGCGCTTTACCGACACGGACTACGCGCGGCGCATCTACCGCAAGCTCGCGAGCGACCTCATCACGAACGGCACGACGCGCGTTTGTATGTTCTCCTCCCTGCACACGGACGCGACGCTCATTTTGATGGAGGAGCTGGAAAAGGCGGGCGTGACGGGCTATGTCGGCAAGGTCAACATGGACCGCAACGGCATTCCCGAATTGCAGGAGACGACGGAGGAGTCCGAGCGCGAGACGCTGCGCTGGCTGGCGGGCTGCGAGCGCTTCCGCTACATAAAGCCGATCCTCACGCCGCGCTTTACGCCCTCGTGTACGGACGAGCTGATGGCGTGGCTCGGCAAGCTCGCGGACGAGCGCGGGCTGCGCGTGCAGTCGCATCTTTCCGAAAATCTCGGGGAGATCGCGTGGGTGCGCGAGCTGCACCCCGACTGCGAGCAGTATTGGCAGACTTATGATAAGTACGGAATGTGGAAGACCGGCACCGTGATGGCGCACTGCGTCCACTCCGACGAGCGCGAGGTCGAGGCGATGCGCCGCGCGGGCGTGGTCGTGGCGCACTGCGCGGGCTCGAACATCAACCTCTGCTCGGGCGTCTCCCCCGTGCGGGAGATGATCGAAAAGGGCGTGTGGGTGACGCTCGGCAGCGACATCGCCGGCGGCGCGTCGCTCGCGATGCACCGCGTCATCGCCATGTCGATCCGTGCGAGCAAAATAAAGCGCATCGAGACGGACTGGTCGGAGGATTTCCTCACCGTGCCGGAGGCGTACTATCTCGGCACGACGAGCGGTCACCGCTACTTCGGCGCGCACGACGGCTTCGCCGCGGGCGACAAGCTCCACGCCATCGTGGTCGATGACAGCGACTTCACCGAGGCGACCCGCCCGCTGACGGTCTACGAGCGCTTCGAGCGCGCGATCTACATGATGCACCGCCACAATATCACCTCCGTCTGGTCGGAGGGGCGGCGCGTTGTGTGAGGGAAAAGTAAAAAAATTACGGAAAAAGCGCGCGAAGGGCTTGACTTCGCGCGCTTTTTTTGTATAATAATAGGGCTTGCGGCTTCGCCGCAGGCAGATATCCTTGCTCACACCGCAGATGTGTGGGCCATCAGTCCAAAAGGAGGTGCAAGAAATTGGCTAAGATTTCCGCGAATTATGAGGTCGTTTTCATCATCGACCCCGCCCAGGGTGAGGAAGGCGTTGCCGCGCTGACCGAGAAGTTCAAGACCCTGGTGGAGCAGAACAGCTCCGCGATGGAAGTGGAGGAGTGGGGCAAGCGCAAGCTCGCTTACGCGATCAACTACATTACCGAAGGTTACTATGTGTTGATCTCCTTCACCAGCGCGCCCGAGTTCCCCAAGGAGCTGGACCGTATCCTTCGCATTACCGACGGCGTGATCCGCTCCATGATCGTCTGCAAGGACGAGTAAGGAGGAGCTGCCGTGTCACTCAATCGAGTTGTTATCATGGGGCGCCTGACCCGTGATCCCGAGCTGCGGCGCACGCAGACCGGAACGGCTGTCACATCGTTCTCCCTCGCTGTGGACCGCGACTTCAGGAGCCGCGAGAGCGGCGAGAAGGCAACGGATTTTATTGACATCGTTGCATGGCGCCAGACGGCGGAGTTCGTCTGCCAGTATTTCGCCAAGGGCCGCATGGCCGTGGTGGAGGGCAGACTCCAGATCCGCGACTGGAAAGATAAGGACGGCAATAACCGCCGCAGCGCGGAAGTGGTTGCCGACAATGTGTATTTCGGCGACAGCAAGCGCGACAGCGCCGCCGGCGGCGACTATGCGCCGCCCGCTTACGGCTCTTCCGCCGCGAGCTATTCCGCGCCCTCGGGCAGCGGCTTCGCCGAGATCGAAGAGGACGGAGAGCTTCCGTTCTGAGAAAAATCTAATAAGGAGGATACTTCCATGGCTATGGAACGCGAAAACAGAGCCCCCCGCGCGGCCGGTGCGAACCGCAAGCGCCGCAAGGTCTGCCAGTTCTGCGTTGACAAGTGCGAATATATCGACTACAAGGATGCCGCCAAGCTGCGCCGCTTCATTTCCGAGCGCTCCAAGATCCTGCCCCGCAGGACCACCGGCACCTGTGCCATGCATCAGCGCCAGTTGACCGAGGCGATCAAGCGCGCCCGTCAGATCGCTCTGCTGCCCTTTGTCACCGAGTAATTTGCTGACAGAATGAAAGAGACACGACTTTAGGCGGGGCTTCGTAAAACAGTTATTTTGAAAAATGCTTGAAAACGACTGTTTTCAAGGGACGGCGTGACTTCGGTCACGCCGTTTCCTTTTTCGCAAGTTCTTCCAAAGGGATAAAGCCGATGCCGTCATACTGGATGTGGATCTTCTGCCTGCGCTTGCCGCTGGACTTGTCGGGTGCTTCCACATAGATCGCCTTTATCAGTTCTCGCAGCATACACGGGTCGATTTCTTCAATGTCCACGTATTTGTCTGCCGTTCGGATGAACCTTTCAATATTTTCGTTCTGTCTTTCCTGTACCTCAATTTCCTGTCGCAGAGCGACAACCTCTGCTTCAAGCTGTTTCTGTTCCGCTTCGTAGTTCTGACTCATCATCTCGTAGCGCTCATCATTCAGATTGCCTTTGGCATTATCCTCGTAAATCTTGATGAACAGCCTTTTCAGTTCAGCGATTCGGCGCTCATTGCGTTCAAGCTGTTTACGGCTTGTCTGCAATTTTTCTGCCGACTCCAACTGGAGCTGTTGTTCCATTACGAAGATAAAATGCTGACGGTATCTGAGAATATACCCCATGACCAACTGGATGTGCTTCAGCACCATTCGCTCCAACACGGATTCACGGATGAAGTGTGTTCCGCACTTGTCCTTGTGCTTCCAATGAAGCGAACAATCGAAGAATGCTCCCTCACGCTTACCATTGTTGGTGGCTCCGTAGTACAGCTTCTCACCGCAATCGGCACAGTACACCAAACCGGAAAAGGTACTTGTAACTCCCGACTTTGTTTTGCGCTGTCGCTGTTGGCGGATGATCTGCACCTTGTCGAAAATGTCCTTTTCAATAATGGCTTCGTGGGTGTCCTCGAAGATTGCCTGTTTTTCAACAGGATTGTCCCTTTGCTTCTTGTCCCAGATGGAATTGGTGTAGGTCTTGAAGTTGACCGTACAGCCTGTGTACTCTCTGCGTTCCAGAATATTAACTACGGTGCTGCTGTTCCAACCACAAGGGTTTTCGGGTGCTGTATTGGGACTCTTGATGCCCTGGCTGTCCTTGTAGGCGGTAGGGGTGAGAACTCCATTTGCCTTTAGTTGATTGGCGATCTGTGACGGGCCTCGTCCGTTCATACACATATCGAAGATACGCTTGACAACGGATGCCGCTTCGGGGTCTATCAGCCAGGTCTGTGGATTTTCTTTGTCCTTGATGTAGCCATAAGGAACATTCGTGGTCAGCGGTACGCCACGCTCACCCTTTGCTTTCTGCACAGCACGGATTTTGCGGCTGGTATCTTTGGCGAAAAACTCGTTGAACCAGTTTTTGATACCCGCCATATCGCACTCGGTGCTGTTCATGTCGATGGAATCGAAGTGGTCATTGATGGCGATATATCGGACACCGCTTTTCGGAAATACGATGTTGATATAGAGACTGGTCATCGCAGAGTTTCGTCCAAGTCTCGACAGGTCTTTGGTGATGATCGTACCGACACGACCTGTTTTGACCTCAGCGAGCATCTGCTGAAAACCGGGACGATTATCGAAATCTACACCGCTATATCCGTCATCCACGAAAAACGTGGGGTTCGGGAAATGATTCTGCTTTGCGTATTGCAGCAGGATCATTTTTTGCGTCTGGATCGAATTTGACTCGTCAGCCTTTTCGCCGTTCTTGCCCTCCTTCATATCCTCAACAGACAGTCTGCAATAAAGGGCGGTAATTTTGTCTGTTGCTCCTAACATTTCTATTTCCTCCTCAATTGGAGCAACTGTCAGTACAGGATTGGCTGTCTCTATTATATCAAAGTTCTGAATATCTGTCATTGATGTTCCCCTAACTGATTTGTAAACTTTCTCGATGCGATGCGTTCCAACTTGCGGATGAAGCTGTCCTCGCCCTCATAGCTGCCGGTTACGGTGTAGATCGTGCCGCTGATTTCTTCAGTCACGATCAGTTCTGGTATCCAGTAGGCAGAAATGTTTTTGACCACGATGTTGCCGTTTTCATCAAAACGAATGTTACTGCGTGGATGATCTGCCGGTATCGGCTCGTGCTTCAGATACGGGTCGGATGCGGAGAAGTAGTAGCAAGGTATCTCATCATCTTCGGGTGCGGTCAAGGAACTGAGCCATTGCTTCAGCTCCTCCGGTGTCATATCTATTGCTTTCTTTTGTTCGCTCATAAAAATTGTCCTTTCTAATTTTTGAATGAAATGAATCGAAGGGAAAGGAAGGAATCAGCGTTCCTCCTGTTTGCGATTGTCTTTCTTCTGGTGGGTCTGCTCGGCATGGCATCCTTTTTCTACGTAGGACTGAATCTCCCAAATACGCCGATGTTCCTCACGGATGGCTTTGTACTTGGCGTAGGTTTCCGCATGAGCCTGTTCAAGCGCTGCATACTCCTTGTCCAAAAGTCTTTGGTCGCACTTGCCGTCGGGACATATCTCCAATAGCTTTCGTCTCACAGCGTAATACTGCTTCAGTTCCTTTTCGTGCTCAACCTTGTATTTCGCCTTTGCCTTGTCGAACTTAATTTTCTGCAAGCCGTCCACAATCGGTTTCAACTCTTTCAAAATGGAAACATATTCGGGCACTTTGCGGATTTCTTTCATGCGGGTAGTTTCTGCATCCATGGTTGCTTTCAATTCATCCACGGTGTCCCGCAGCGTTGATACACGGCTTTCCAAATTTTCGATGGTATAGATCTCGTTGGCTTTTAGATAGTTCGCCATGGCGTTCAGTTCTTTCAGATTGCTGACCTTTGCTTTCTGCGAATAGGCTTTGGCATTACGCATATCGAAATATCTTTGAAGCGGAATGATGACCGGCTCGAATTGCGGCTTGTCCAACTCTGCCTTAATTTCTTTGATAGCATCAAGAAGCGCCGCCAGACTTTTCCGCAGATCACGAATAAAGGCATTGGTTCGTCTGATCCACCGATTGAACTCGCCCTTTTCGGTCTTGATACCTTTCTTCTCCATGGCTCGGACGGTGGGGCCTTCGTGTCTGGTGGGCAGTAGCTCTATGCCCTGGCGTTCATAACTGCGGTGGTCGATACGAACTTCCAAGCCCTTTTCTTCAAACTTGGCGTTGCACATCACCGCCCATTGCTCACGCCAGAACTCCAAGGTTTCCGCTGAACCCCAATCGGTGGTGGGGACTGCGTTGAACACATAATCACCTTTGCCGTCGGGGATACGGTTGCCGTTTTCATCCAGCACATACTCTCGTTTTTGCTTTAATCCCCATTTGCCGTTTTGCTCGATAGGGCGGATAGGACAGAGAAAGTGGAAGTGGGGATTGTTGATGCCGCCTTCTTCTTTCTCCGGTTCGTGAACGGCGAAGTCCACCACCATGCCACGGCTGACAAAATGCTCGGTGAGAAATTGTCTGGCAAGGGCAATGTTTTCTTCCTGGGTAAACTCATTCTGAAAGGAAATGTCGAAGCTGTAGGCAAGTTGCGCTTTCTTTCCTTTCTCGACTTTCTCAACGGCGTTCCATAAGGTTTCTCGGTCTGCGTACTCTCGTGGTACATGGGGCGGCAGAATGATTTCTGTATAAATCACACCGCCCTTGTTGGTGTAATCGCTGTCCTCACCGTAATACTCACTGTGCAGTTTTTCGCCTGCCCGGTAGGCAGCGGATGCAACAACGGATTGACCTTCGCTGCGTTTGATCTGATCTACATGGAAATGATATAGTGCGATACTTACCCCTCCTTTGCTCGTCTAAGTCTTGAATCGTGGTTGATCTTCATGCGGTGAACCAACTTCTGTATTTCTTCCTTATGGAAGATGTGTTCAAGCAACTCCATCACTTCGGTGATGTCCAGTTCCTTGATCTCCGGTGCGATGCTTTCTAAAGTTCCTGCGATGGTGCAGAGACGATGGGTGCGGCGTTTGCGCTCGCCGTCCTCGAAATATTTCTGTCGGTTTTCCAGTCTGGTAATTTTGTGGGTGAGCTGTTCAATCTTCTTTTCGTTTTTCTCTTTTTCAGCTCGGATCTTTTCAAGCTCGGGGTTAGGTGTGTATTCCATAGACCCTCCTATTACAATAGTTTTTGATTGGAAGCCCAGCATCCGGCTGGGCTTCTTTCCATCTCTTGCCTAAGCTACAATA
>CAYWAS010000061.1:0-8292 GCA_964455915.1 uncultured Oscillibacter sp.
GGCTGGGCAAGGAATATCTCGAAGGAGAACATATTACCAAGAACGCAGAAACGGCAGCGTTCTATCTGGAGCAGGCTGCAAATGATGGAAACGCCTATGCGCAATATCTGCTGGGCAAGCTGTACCTCGCAGGTGAAGGTGTTTCCAGAGATACGGATACCGCCTACGAATGGTTTGCATCAGCGCAGGAAAACGGCCACGCCTACGCCGGATTTTTCCTTGACCGGGCTGACCGCCCGAAGCCGCCCTCGGTCCTGCTCTCTGCCACAAGACTGCTACATCACATAAGCCGCATTTTCCGTGATCAGGCTCCGTCCGTGCCTGCTGCCGGCGGCATCCAGATCGACCGCAAGCGTTGGGCAGAGCTGCAGGAAATGCGCCTCGCCCTCGGTCATCCGCTCGATGACCATGAGGACGAACTGCTCTACAAGTACACCCAACCGAGTATGTAATGCGGGTCAAAATCTACCTCGCCATAAGCAAATAAAAGGATAGCTTTCTTCCGAAAGTTGTGGTATGTATGTTGGCTGCCAAAGGGGGGACTGCCATGTACGACTACATGAGAGCGCTGCAGGTCCGCTTCGACCGCCAGACGCACGGCGAGCTTGAGGAGCTGACGGAGTCCGCGCGAGCGGAGCTGCGTCGGGAGCTGGACGCAGCAGGACGGAGGAAGCTGCTCCGGCTGACGGACGCTCAGAACGCGCTGTTGGAAGAGGCGAAGCTCTCGAGCTTCCTCGCCGGTTTCAAGCTGGCGTGGGGCATCGCAAAAGAGCTGGAGGAAGGTGGACTCTACTCCTTCACGCAGGAGGACGAGGAGCACGCCCAGCGTCTTGCGGAACAGGAGGAAGCATGAGAGACATTCCCAATATCAGGAGGTAAACGCAATGGCAAAACGCAGACCGTCCGGCGATGGCATGGTACGCAAGCGGGACGATGGGCGCTGGGAAGGCAGAATCGTGGTGGGACACAAGAAAAACGGCGCGCCCATCTTCCAGCACGTCTACGCCCGCACACAAAAAGGAACTGACGGACAAGCTCCACCAAAACATCGAGCGCTATCAGGATGTAGAACTGACCGAGGACAGCCGCATGACTCTGGGCGAATGGCTGGACCGGTGGCTCACGGAGTATAAGGAGGGCACTATCCGCCACGGCACGCTGCAAGGCTACCGCAGTGTCATCGAGACGCAGATCAAGCCAAGCTTGGGCAATAAGCAGGTGTCGCTGGTCACGGCGCAGGATGTCCAAAAGTTCTACAAAAAGCTGAAAGAAAACGGTCGCGTCAGGGAGCACCCGCAAATGGGAACACAGCTTTCTGATACCACCGTCAATCGTGTCCACGCGATCCTCCATCAGGCTATGGAGGATGCCGTCCACGCCCATGTCATCGCCAGAAATCCCACCATCGGCGCAACAGTGCCGAAAGCGTGTCACGCGCCGAAGCGTGTCCTGACCGATGAGGAGCTGGACACCTTTCTGGCAGTCGTTCAGGCAGACGAGGTCTGGAGCGACTTCTTCTATGTGGAGTTGACCACCGGATTGCGGCGCGGTGAGATCTGCGGACTCATGTGGCAGGACTTCCGCCCGCGGGAGGGGACTCTGCAAGTGCGCCGCACGCTCCACAACAGGAATTTGGGCGTGGATATGCTGGGCAAAACCAAAACGCGCAGCGGCGAACGCACCATTATCCTGCCCGACAGCACGGCGGAGCTTCTGCGGCGGCGGAAAGAAACCGCTATCACGCAGTGGATCTTCCCCGACCCCATTCGACCGGAGCTGCCTCTGTCGCCGCACTCCGCATACATTCATCTGAAAAAGGCCTTGGAGAAGGCCGGACTGCCTGACATTCGTTTCCACGATCTGCGCCACACCTTCGCCACCCATGCCATTGCCGGTGGTGTGGACGCAAAAACGCTGTCCGGTATTCTGGGACACACCAACGCCAGCTTCACGCTGGATACTTACACCCATGTGACGCCGGATATGCAGAAAGCCGCCAGCAATATCGTTGGCAGCTTCATGAAAGACTTAATGGGAGCCGTGCAATCATATAATCGCAGAAATTGACGCAGAATGTTGCTTTCAGTGCAAGGCGGAGGAGGTAGGCGGGCTTGCCGCCCGGCGACCGATGACAACGCAGCAATGGAAACAACAGGCAAGTCAAGAATGTGAGAATATGGTTGTACGGCTCCCAAGGGGAAGGATCTGAAACCATGGCAAAGAGACGGAAAAGCGGAACCGGCAGCGTCCACCTGAGAAAAGACGGCCGCTGGGAAGGGCGTGTGGTCATCGGCTATGATGACAAGGGTCTGCCCAAAACGAAGAATGTCCTTGCCAAAACCAAGCGGGAGTGTCAGGAAAAGCTGAAAGCGCTCACCGAAAGCATGGTGGGGCGGCACGACCGAACGGTCAGATCTGGCATGCTGTTCGGGGACTGGCTGTGCTACTGGTATGAAAATCACTGCAAGCCGAAGCTCCGTGCTTCCACACAGAGCAACTACGAAAATGTTATCCACAACCATGTTTTGCCGGAGATCGGGAAAATTCCGCTGAACAAATTGACGCAGAATGACTTGCAGCAGTTCTACGGGCGGCTGAAAAAGAATGGTCGCCAGCGTCTGACCGAGCTGTACGGCAAGGGTCTTTCCGACCGCATGGTGCGGATGTGTCACGCGGTCTGCCGCTCAGCGTTGGAGCGTGCGGTGCAGGATGGGCTGCTCCGCACGAACCCCGCTGTCGGCTGCAAGCTGCCGCCAAAGAAAGCAAAGGAGATGCAGGTGCTGGACCGGGAGGAATTGCAGAAATTTCTCATTCAAGCGCAGGCAGATGGCTACTACGAAATCTTTCTGCTGGATCTCTGCACAGGCCTGCGGCGCGGAGAGCTGATGGCACTCCAATGGGATGACCTGAACTTCGAGACCGGCGAACTGACCATCAACAAGCAGATCTACGCGGTGAAGGGCAAGCTGGAGGTCAGTGAGCCGAAGACCAAGGCATCCATACGCAAGCTGATGCTGCCGCCCGCGGTGGTGCAGGTGCTACGGGAATACCGCGAAACGGTCGATTCCCGTTGGATGTTCCCCTCGCCGATCAAACCGGATCGACCGATCACACCCGGCGTTGTTCGCAAGCGGCTGCAAACAACGCTGGAACGCGCGGGCTGCAAGCATGTCAGATTTCATGACCTGCGGCACACGTTCGCAACGCTGGCGTTGGAAAACGGAATGGACGTGAAAACGCTCTCTGCCATGCTGGGGCATGTGTCGGCGGTCACCACGCTGGACATTTATACCCACATCACCGATGATATGCAGCGCTCCGCCGCTGCCAGTATCGACCGCAGCATTGGCAAAGCTGAGTCGCAGAACGCACAGCGAAAACCGGAGTCGGCGGGCATCGTAGACTTCCAACCTTACATCGGACCGAAGCGAAAACCCGGCACCGGCTGCATCACGGAGATCAACGACCACCTATTCGAGGGACGCTATTCGCCCACATGGGTGGACGGCAAGAAGCACGCCCGCAATGTCTACGCCCGCACCCGCGAGGAGTGCGAGGAGAAGCTCAAAGTACTGATCACGGAAATGAACGAGGAGCGCCGAAGGCTCAGGGAGCAGCTTGCGGGAATTGCTCCGCCGATCAAGCTGAGCAAAACCCAGCGCAAGCTGTGGGACTACATGCGCCTGCATCCGGAGGTCACGCAGTTCGCAAGCATCGCCAAAGGCACGGGCATCGCAAGGAATACCGTGAAGAAGCATTATGGGATGATGGCGGAGCTGCTGGGGAGAGGATAATCGATGATATCTATATAGCATCTTCTAACAACAAAACAGCACTCTGATATCGCTTGTGTGTCAGAGTGCTGTCTTATCAAATCATCAAGGGAAATGGTGTTGTAACCATGCAGCTTATCAGTAATCGCTTATTCTAACCATGGTGTACAAATCGCACCCCACCTGTATATTACATAACTTTACCAAGAATTTTACTAATTTCAAACCGGATAGAGGACCAATGATCCGCTAAAATCCCGTAATAGTTTTTATCTTTTTTCAGGAAATTGGTGGCAGTAAGCGTGTTGTCATACCGAGAGGCCATTGCGAAACTTGTTATACCCGCATTGATGATTACATTAAAGAGCTGCTCCAATACGGCATCATATCGATCCTTTTGGTTAAAAAGAGTGGCTGGGAACAAATGTGATACGCCACCCAAGTTTGAGAAAAGATCATACAATCTGCTGTCGGTTACTGCTTCTCTTCTGGCTGCATCAAAAACGATGCTCAAGTCTTGGCCTTGAATGTTACCTTGGAAATAGCGGGACGCAAATGCAACAAAGGCAATGCAGATGGTTCTTGCGTTGTGTGCAAAGGATATGCGCTCATTAGCATTCGGCATCACAGCATTTTCACGATCAAATTTCTTTTGGAATGTGTTTCGGAAGTAGCAATCAATGTAGAGAAGTTCACGACAAAGAGTAGCTATTTGGTGTTGATTCCCATTAAAAATCTTTTCATAGTATTGGGGCAAATACAAAGACGATGGCTTGGAACGGCTTGCACAAGGAATTTGATAAATTGCTGCAAGCGCCAGTTTTCCGGTCTCGACCAACGAAGAATTAAGATGTGCTTCTCGGAAAGCAGTGGGTACAACTTCGCCACGTTTTGTTTGGTAGAAGATGCCGACATTGCGCATTTCCTGCGCAAAACGAACCTGCTCCGGTGAATTTGCTTTGAGGTCGACAGGTTTTATTGGCTTCTGTGTATTTGTTGCCTTGGCAATTGCCAAGCTGAATGCATTGCGCTCATCTTCGGTATCACCGACAATCTTGATTATCTTGCAAGGCAGGAACAAATCATTGTTCTCATCAATATGGCGGCTTTTGTGCAACATATATGTGGTTTGGCCGCCATTGATTATCGAGAAATCCCGAAGCTTGACTTCTCGACCGTCAATTTCGAAGTCACGACAAACGATAGTGATACCATTGTTCTTCAGCCAAAATGATTCTGGGCTATTCTTGATTGTATCATCAATACCTTTGTCAATATCTCTGCCGGCAATATGATAACGAAGGTTTCTGGCTAATAGTTGGATATTATACTGAGCATACAGTGCCTTAATCGAAAAAGCAGAGACATTAACAATTGCTGCATCTTCCCCATACAGCAAATAGTTGTCACGGGCATCAATCTTTATTTTCCCCTGCTCGACAGTTGGACGACGCGATTCGGACTCTTTAATTTCTTCTTCAACATCTTTTCCAAAGAATAAAGAAACATCAAATCTGCTTGCATCAGTGAATTGCTCACGAAATTTTTTCTCAATCCGTGCACGATTAATTCCGGCTTGAGGGGCACTTGTGTAAAACACAAAATGGATTCTTGATTCATCCCCCAGTTCGGAATACAGAGACAAAAATCTGCGCTGAACCTTTGCGTTGACCTGCTCATAATGCCCCTGTTCCATATCTTTGTAGAAAGAAGCCAGTTTGGTCATGGCATTAAGAACATCTTCGGAGGTAATGGCGGTATAGTATTTTGACTGGACAATTACCAAATCCGAACTTTCGGAGTTTGGATCCGTAAGCAGGACATCTGCGCCACCGTCATATTGTCCGTCAACAATCATTTCCTCAAAATCCCGCTCATTCAAAATCAAGGCTGGATTTTTGAAAAGATGGGATTTGACGCACAGCGCAGAGAAAACATAATCATCCGCTTTGCTGCGCAACGAGGTGTATGTTCCTTTCATCGACTGAACTTTGGCAGCAATGTAATCATACGAACTATTTTGCGCTGGCATAATATCCCTCCACATCATGTAGTGTACAAGGATAATATACCATGAGATGTCGATAGTTACAAGATCCTGCCAGAACAGATATTTCCTTAGTGAAAACTACAATAAGCCGTCGAAAAGCCGTCGAATTCATGTAACCGCCCTCAAATCCTGCGCCGCGATAAACAAAGAATAATAAAAACAGCCCCTGAAATCGTTCGATTTCAGGGGCTGTGGTCCGAGTGGAGAGGCTCAAACTCTCGGCCTCGCGGTCCCAAACCGCGCGTTCTATCAGCTGAACTACACCCGGATATTCAGTTTTGAGTAATTATACCACGCTGCGGACGAAAATCAAAGTTTTCCCTGTCTGTGGTCAAACATGTGGTCAAAGTAAATTTTTGACCTGTATACTTTTGGAAAGTGCTCCCGCTTCAGGCGGTGTGTCAACGGGTTGCGGCGTTTGGAAAAAGCCTCGTGGATAGAGTCGGCTGCGCTCCCAAATCTTCGGTGATCTTTTTATGCCAACTGCGGTCAAACCGGCTTTGCGCCATGCTGCCGCGTCGGGACGAAAGCGGAGCGTTCCGACTGCGGTCCAATATGCGCTCAAGGCGGACCGCGCGGACAGACAACGGTAGTATTATACCGATTCCGGCGGGCAAGTGCAAGTGTTTTCTGCGATAAAATGCGGCGGCATTGCTTTCCGGCGGAGCTTGTGATAAAATCCTCTATCATCGGCGCGGACTGCGCGCAGGGCGCGGCGCGCCCGGGGAAGAGACAAGGCAAAAGGAGAAGGGGACCATGAAGAGAAAGCCGTATCGGAGGCTGCTCGCGGCAGCCGCACTCGCGGCGCTCGTGCTTGCCGCCGTGCTGTATCAGCGGTGGAACGATCCGACGGGCTATTTCGCCGTGCTGGAGTACCATGACTTTACCGAGGACGCGGCGAAGACCACGGACTACACCATGACCGTCGCGGCGCTGCGGCGCGATCTCGACTTTCTGCGCGCGGAGGGCTATGTGACCGTGCTTCCGCGCGAGCTTGCTGCGGGGCAGTGCGATGACGGCAGCGCGCTGCCGGAAAAGATGGTGCTGCTGACCTTTGACGACGGCTACGCCAGCAACTATACGCTCGCCTTTCCCGTGCTGAAGGAATACGGCGCGAAGGCGACGGTGTCGCTCATCACGGAGCGCATCGACAGCGGGAAGGACGGCTTTCTGAGCTGGGAGCAGTGCCGCGAGATGGCGCGGAGCGGGCTGGTCGAGTTCGCCTCCCACACCCATGATCTCCATATCCGCGACGAGGTGCTCGGCATCGACCGCATGGAGGGGGAGACGCGGGAGGCGTATGAGGCGCGCGTGTTTCCCGATTTGGAGGAGAGCATCGCGCGCATTCGCGAGGAGCTTGACAGCGCGCCCACCGCGTTCACCTATCCGCTGGGCAACATGGACGAGTGGGCGGAGCCCTTCCTGCGCGAGCGGTTTGCCGTCACCTTCTCCGGCGTCTACGGGCGCGCGGAGCGCGGTGGGGAGCTCTACCGTCTGCCGCGCTGCAATGTGAGCGACCGGCACGCCGCGCGCGAATATGTCCGCCGCGGTCCGGCAATCTTCGGATAATTTGCGCGCTTTTCGCGATTTCCGATTGACAAAGCGCGCAGAAGCGGCTATACTGTATTGAAGCAAGATTTGACAACCGAATACTTCATCAAGAGTGGTGGAGGGAACGGCCCGATGATACCACGGCAACCTGCGATGCAAGGTGCCAAATCCGTCGAACGAATCGAAAGATGAGGGAAAGCAAAAAACTTTTCGTACTCGGCCGGTTCGGTCGGGTGCGTTTTTTTGTGCTCCCGCAAGAAAAGAAAGGAAGAAAGATCATGGCAAAGCGTTTATTTACCTCCGAATCTGTCACCGAGGGGCACCCCGATAAGATCTGCGACCAGATCTCCGACGCGGTGCTCGACGCCATCATGGAAAAGGACCCCAACGGCCGCGTCGCCTGCGAGACGACCGTCTCCACCGGCCTCGTCCACATCATGGGCGAGATCACGACGAGCTGCTATGTCGATATCCCGAAGATCGCGCGCGAGGTCATTCGCTCGATCGGCTACGACCGCGCGAAGTACGGCTTCGACTGCGACACCTGCGGCATCATCACGAACATCGACGAGCAGTCCGGCGACATTGCGATGGGCGTGGACAACTCCTATGAGAACAAGGAATCCGGCGCGAGCGCGCTCGATAACGGCGCGGGCGATCAGGGCATGATGTTCGGCTACGCCTGCAACGAAACGGCGGAGCTGATGCCGCTCGCGATCTCCCTCTCGCACAAGATGGCCAAGCGCCTGACCGAAGTGCGCAAGCAGGGACTCGTCGATTACCTCCGTCCCGACGGCAAGACGCAGGTGACGGTCGAGTACGACGAGAGCGGCAAGCCCTTCCGCGTGGATACCGTCGTCGTTTCCACGCAGCACGCGCCCGAGGCGACGCTTGAGCAGATCCGCCGCGACATGATCG
>CAYWAS010000062.1:0-8189 GCA_964455915.1 uncultured Oscillibacter sp.
TGGAGCAGCTCATCGCCTCGCTCAAGGAGCGCCAGCAGAAGGACACCTATCTGCGCATTCGCACGCTGACGGAGACGCTTGGCCCCATGAGCGAGTTCGGGCGCAACACGATGACGCGGCCGCCCGAGCCGATGGAGCGCGGGAAGGTCTATGAGTACGACCATGAAAAGGCGGACCTTGTGATCGCGATGCAGTCGGTGTTCGATCGGGCGGAGAAAATGGCGCCGCCTCCGCGCGCAGCCTTTGAACAGATCGTGCGGCGCGAGCCGTACTCGATCTCCGACAAGGCGAGCGAGATCGTGCGGCGGCTCAAAAGCGGCGGCATCACGCGCTTTCTGCTGCTCTTTCGCGGCGCGCGCAGCCGCAGCGAGATCGTGGCGACCTTCATGGCGGTGCTCGAGCTGTGCCGCGCGAGCGTGATCCATCTCACGGGCGGCGAGACGGACTGCGCGGTGGACTGCGACCAGAATGCCCCCGAAACCTTTACACTGTGAGGAGTTTATGGCATTGGAACACATGGACTTGCATGAGGTCCGCTCGGCGATGGAGGGTATCCTCTTCGCCTCGGGCGAGCCGGTGAATATCGACCGCATCTGCCTTGCGTTGGAGCTGGACAGACCCACAGCGGAGCAGATCCTACAGGAGCTGGGCGACTATTACGCCTACGAGCGCCGCGGCATTCGCCTTGTGCGCATGGAGGACAGCTTCCAGCTCTGCTCCTCACCCGACTATGCCGATGTGATCCGCAGGGCGTTTGAGATCCGAAAGAGCGCCAAGCTCTCGCAGCCCGCACTCGAGGTGCTGACGATCATCGCCTACTATCAGCCGACGACGCGCGCCTATGTCGATCAGGTGCGCGGGGTGGACAGCTCGTACACGATGGGACTGTTGCAGGAGCGAAAGCTCATCGAGGAGTGCGGCAGGCTCCAGGTGCCGGGACGGCCGCACCTCTATCGCACGACGAAGGAATTTCTGCGCGTTTTCCATCTCAGCTCGCTCGACGAGCTGCCGGAGATGCCGGGACTGGAGGCGGACGGTCAGCTCCGCTTGCAGGCGGACGGCGGGATCCTTGATCTCGCGCGTCCGGACGCGGAGGAAGAGACGCTGAGCGAGGAGTAAGCCCGAACAGGGCAGGAAGGGGGCAACGGATATGACGGCGCTGAAGATCCTCGGCATCATGCTGCTGTGCTTCCTGCTGCTCTCGTTTTTGCGCGTTGGCGTGATCGCCGAGCTCGGCGGGGCGCTGCGCGTTCGGCTGCGCGTCGGACCGATCCGGCGGACGCTCTATCCCAAAAAGGAAAAGAAGAACAAAACTCCGCCGCAGGAGGCTCCGCCGACAGAGCAGACCGCGCAGACCGCGGCAAAAAAACGCCATCGGCTGCCGAAGCCGACCTTTGCGGAGCTGCGCGAGCTGCTCCGCACGCTGCTCGACACGCTGGGACGGACGCTGCGCCGCACCTGCAAGCGGACGCGCATCGATCCGCTGGAGCTCTGCGTGCGCTTTGCGGGCGACGATCCCGCCGATGTGGCGCAGACCTACGGCTACGCCTGCGCGGCGCTGTGGAGCGTCATGCCGAAGTTAGAGGAGCTGTTTTACATTCCCAAACCGTCGATCTGTCTGGATATGGACTTTCAGGCGGAGCGGACGACGGTCGAGGGCACGGTGGGCGTGTCGCTGCGCGTGTGCGACCTCTTCGCGATCCTGTTCACGCTGGCACCTCCGCTGGTGAAGTGGTTTCTGCGCTATCGAAAGGCGCACAGGAACGATCCGGTGAAGCCGGAGACGACACCTGCACCGGCGTCCGCGCCGACGCAGGGAGCGGAAAATGGCGCACAAGTTGGAAATGAAACCGAAAAACGGACTGCATAGAAAAGGAGACGACTATGGAAAACAAGGAAAAGACCAATCCTGTGAGCGAGCTGATGGACACCACGATGACCAAGATCCGCGAAATGGTGGATTCCAACGCCATCGTCGGCGAGCCGATCACGACACCCGACGGCGTGACGCTGATACCCGTTTCCCGCGTGAGCTTCGGCTTCGGCAGCGGCGGCGGGACATACGGACAGACGAGCGAGCGCTTCGGCGGAGGCGGCGGCGCGGGCGTGAAGATCGACCCCGTGGCGTTCCTGCTCATCAAGGACGGCCAGACGCGCATGATGCCCGTGACCGTACCGGCGGTCGCGACGGTGGATCGCGTGCTCGAAATGGCACCGCAGCTCATCGACCGCGTCGAGGGCTTTGTCGCAAAGAAAAGAGAAGAGAAAGAAATGTTCTGAAAGCGGGCATACTGAAGTCATTCTCGGAAAAGGAATGATGGAATTATGGGCCGTATTTTGCAGCGATGGAGCGCGCTGGCGCTGACGCTGTGCTGTCTCGCCGCCGGCGTTGACGCGGCGGCGCGCGGAGAAAGCGCGCCGCAGACCTCGGCGGAGGCGTTTATCCTGATGGAAGCCGAGAGCGCTCGCGTGCTCGCGGGGCAAAACATCGAGCGGGAGCTCGCCATCGCCAGCACGACGAAGATCATGACGGCGCTCGTGGCACTGGAGAATGGAAACCTTTCGGACAAGGTAACTGTAAAGGAAAAACACTTGAAGGAAGGCTCCTCCATGTATCTGCGCGCGGGCGAGGTCTTGACGCTCGAGGAGCTGCTCTACGGATTGCTGCTGCCGAGCGGAAACGACGCGGCGGAGTGCATCGCGGATCACTGCGGCGCGGGCGTGGAGAGCTTTGTCGCGAAAATGAACGAAAAGGCAGCGGCGCTCGGCATGGCGCACACGGCCTTTCGAAATCCCAGCGGGCTTGACGCGCAGGGGCACTATTCCTGCGCGCTCGATATGGCACGGCTCGCCGCTCACGCGATGCGCCAGCCTGCTTTCGCGCGCATCGCCGCGACAAAGAGCGCGGCGGTGGGTGATCGGACGCTCACCAATCACAATAAGCTCCTCGGCGTGCTCGAGGGCTGCACCGGTCTCAAGACCGGCTATACCGACGCGGCGGGGCGTACGCTCGTGACCTGCTGCGAGCGCGATGGGCTGCGCCTCATCGCTGTCACGCTCAACGATCGGAACGACTGGGCGGATCACACGGCGCTGTATGAATATGGGTTTTCCGTCTGCGCGCGGCGAAGCGCCACGGTGCGCGGGGAGGAATATATGCTCGCGCCGGTGCGCGGCGGGACGCAGACGGGCGTTTCGCTCGCGGCGGGGGAGAGCTTCTTCTATCCCGTCCTCGAAGGCGAGGAGCTGACCGTCTCCGCACAGCTCGACGGCGAGCTGGCGGCTTCGCTTGCGGCGGGGCAGAGGGTCGGCGCGCTGATCGTGCGGTTGGACGGGGAAGAGGTCGGCCGCGTGCCGCTCGTGTGCCGCGAGAGCGTTGCGGCGGCGGAGGTAAAAAAGAGTCTGTTCGGGCGGCTGCTCGAGCGGATCGGGTTATGATCGAAATAGAAAAGAGGTGCTTTGCGACGGAGGAGCGTTTGCAAAAGCTGATCTCCGCCGCGGGGCTCTGCTCGCGTCGAACGGCGGAGGAATGGATATACGCGGGGCGCGTGAAGATCAACGGAAGGACGGCGCAGCTCGGTGAGCGCGCCGACCTTGCGCGGGACGAGGTCACGGTGGACGGCGCGCCGCTCACGGCGGCGGAGCGGAGCGTCTACCTGATGCTCAACAAGCCGCGCGGCTATGTTTCGACGCTGCGCGACGAGCGGGGCAGGCCGACCGCCGCGGAGCTGGTGGCGGACTGCGGCACGCGGGTCTATCCCGTCGGGCGGCTCGACCTCGACAGCGAGGGTCTGCTGCTCTTTACAAATGACGGCGCTTGGATGCAGCGTATCCTGCACCCGAGCCACGAGATCGAAAAGACCTATCATGTGACGGTCACGGGCGCGGTGGAGAATGCCGCGCGGCGGCTCGCCGCGGTGCGGGAGATCGACGGGGAGCAGATCGCGCCGGCAAAGGTGCGCGAGCTGCGGCGCGGAGCGGAGACGGCGGAGCTCGCCGTCACGATCCACGAGGGGAAAAACCGCCAGATCCGCCGAATGTGCGCGTCGGTCGGACTTCATGTCAAGCGGCTGCGGCGCGTGCAGGAGCATACTTTGACGCTCGGCGACTTGCCGGAGGGCAGGTGGCGCGAGCTGACCGCGGACGAGGTCCGCGCATTTGAGCAGGAGGAGTGAAGGGAAGATGCCGAAAAATATCTTACATACGATCGAAAAAAATATGAGCAGCTTTTCCAAGGGGCAGAAGCTCATCGCCCGTTTTATTTTAGAGGAATATGACAAGGCGGCCTTTATGACCGCGAGCCGTCTGGGGCGGACGGTGCAGGTGAGCGAATCGACGGTCGTCCGCTTCGCCACGCAGCTCGGCTACGACGGGTATCCGAGTATGCAGCGCGCATTGCAGGAGATGATCCGCGGCAAGCTCACGAGCATTCAGCGCATCAAGGCGTCGGAGGGTGAGCTGAGCGGCAGCGACCTTGTGACGAATGTGCTCCAGCGCGATATGGAGAAGATCCGCATGGCGATCGACCAGACGGACGGCGCGGAGTTCGGCCATGTGGTGGACCTCATCGCGCAGGCGAAGCATATCTACATCGTGGGCTTCCGCTCCTCGTCCTTCCTCGCGGGCTATCTGAATTTCTACTTCCGCCTGATCTACGATAATGTGACGCAGGTGCAGGGCGGTGCCGCGGGGACCTTCGACCAGCTCTTTCGCGTGGGACCGGGCGATGTGGTCATCGCCATCTGCTTCCCACGCTATTCCGAGCTGGCGCTCAAGACCGTGCAGTACGCCAAGGATCGCGGCGCGACGATCATCGGCGTGACCGACAGCGAGATGTCGCCGATCTATCAGATGTCCTCCGGCTCGCTGCTCGTGCGCAACGAGATGATCTCCTTCGTCGATTCGCTCGCCGCGCCGATGAGTATGCTCAACGCGCTGATCCTTGCCGCCGCGCACAAGGAGGGGACGGATATCTCCGCGACCTTCAACGAGCTTGAGCGCGTGTGGGATCGCTTCGGCATTTTCGGGAAGGTCGAAGATGAGTGATCCGGTCGTGGTGATCGGCGGCGGAGCCGCCGGAATGATGGCGGCGATCTGCGCGGCGCGCAGAGGAGCCGCCGTCACGCTGCTCGAACCGAATGAGCGGCTGGGCAAAAAGCTCAATATCACCGGCAAGGGACGCTGCAATGTGACGAACGACTCGACCTGCGAGGAGCTGCTGGCGAATGTGCCGCAGAACGGGCGCTTCCTCTACTCTGCCTTCTCCCGCTTTGACGGGCGGGATACGATGGCGTTTTTCGAGGGTCTGGGCGTGCCGCTCAAGGTCGAGCGCGGCAGGCGGGTGTTTCCGGTTTCCGACCGCTCGTTCGATATCTCCGGCGCGCTGGAGCGAGAGCTCAAGCGCCTGCGCGTCTCGCTCGTGCGCGACCGCGCGGTCTGTGTGCAGACGGACGAGAACGGCGCGGTGTGCGCCGTCAAGGGTGAGCGGGGGAGCTATGCCGCGCGCGCGGCTGTGCTCGCGACCGGCGGCGTGAGCTATCGCGGCACTGGCTCGACCGGCGACGGTCACCGCATGGCGGCGATGCTGGGGCATACGGTCACGCCGCTGCGCGGCTCGCTCGTGCCGCTGCGCGCCGAGGGCTGCGCGGAATTGCAGGGTCTGAGCCTGCGGAATGTGGGCCTGACGGTCTTTGAAAACGGAAAGAAGCTCTACACCGATTTCGGCGAGCTGCTCTTCACGCACTTCGGCGTGTCGGGGCCGCTGGTGCTGTCCGCCTCGGCGCATATACGGCATTTTGACAAAAAAAGCTATCGGCTGGAGCTGGACCTCAAGCCGGCGCTGGACGAGCAGCAGCTCGATAAGCGCCTGCTCTCGGACTTCCGCAAGCACACGAACAGCGATTTCTGCAACGCGCTCGGGGAGCTGCTGCCGCAGAAGATGATCGGCGCGCTGGTGGAGCGCTCCGGTATCCCGCCGCACGAAAAGGTCCACGATCTCACGCGCGCGCAGCGCGCCGCCGTGCTGGGACTGCTCAAGCACTGGAGCATCGAGATCGAAGCGCCGATGCCGGTGGAGAATGCGATCATCACCTCCGGCGGCGTCAAGGTCGGGGAGATCGACCCGAAAACGATGGCATCGAAGAAGATCGCGGGGCTGTATTTTGCCGGTGAGCTCATTGATGTGGACGCTTACACGGGCGGGTTCAACCTGCAGATCGCCTGGGCAACGGGAAAGGCGGCCGGAGAAGCGGCAGCCAAGTATATACAGGAACGATAAAGGGATATCACTTTACAGAAAAATGAAGGGTGAACGGGAAACTATGTCTGAAAAACACTATGCCGTCGCGGTGGACGGTCCCTCCGGCGCGGGCAAGAGCACGCTCGCAAGAGCCATCGCCGCGCGGCTCGGTATCCTCTATGTAGACACCGGCGCGATCTATCGCACCATCGGTCTTGCCGTGAAGGAGCGCGGGCTCGACGCGCACGACGCCGCGGCGGTCGGCGCGCTGCTGCCGGAGCTTTCGATCGGCATGGACTACGGCGACGACGGCGAGCAGCGTATGCTGCTGGACGGGAGGAATGTGACGCGCGAGATCCGCCTGCCGGATATTTCGATGTATGCCTCCGCAGTCTCGGCGCTGCCGGTCGTGCGCGACTATCTGCTGGAGATGCAGCGCGACATGGCGCGGCGGCAGAGCGTCATCATGGACGGGCGCGACATCGGAACGGTCGTGCTGCCGCAGGCAGAGGTGAAAATTTTCCTGACTGCCTCAAGCGAGGTGCGCGCGCAGCGGCGCTGTCTGGAGTTAGATCAGCGCGGGACGCCGAAGCCCTACGCGGAGGTGCTGCGCGAGCTGGAGGAGCGCGACTACAACGACTCTCACCGCGCCGTCGCGCCGCTCCGTCCGGCGAAGGACGCGGTGCTCGTGGATACGACGGCGCTGGACTTTGACCGGAGCCTGGAGGCGCTGGAGCAGATCATTCGGGAGCGTGTGGAGCAATGAACATCATTTATCGAATCGCATGGACGATCGCGCAGATCCTGCGTTGGGCGTATCGGATCGAGGTGACGGGACGGGAGAATGTGCCGGAGCACGGCGCGATCCTCTGCCCGAACCACGCAAGCGACTGGGACCCGATCCTGATCGCGATATGCCTGCCGAAGCGCTATCCGCTGCGGATCATGGGCAAGGTGGAGCTGTTTCAGAAAAACAGACTCTATACATGGTTTCTGCGCAAGGTCGGCGCGTTCCCCGTCGATCGCAGCGGCACGGATATCCGCGCGGTCAAGACCGCGATCAAGGCGCTGCGCGACGGAGAGAATCTGCTGATGTTTCCCGAGGGGACGACGATCCACGGCGGCATCGGCTATCACGACGGGCTGCCCGCGCACGCGCACTCGGGCGTTGCGATGATCGGTGTGCGCACGGGCGCGGTGCTCGTACCTGTTTTCTGCGACGGGGAGAAGCATCTTTTCCGTAAAACGCGCATCATCTTCGGCGAGCCCTGCACGCCGACCGTCAGCGGGCGGCGCGGGACCTCGGAGGAGCTGCAAAAGATCGCGGACGATGTGCTGCGCGAGGCGTATGCCCTCGGCGGTCAGAGCGTGGGAGGCGGCGTGCTGTGAAGGTGCTTTTGGCGAAAACGGCGGGCTTCTGCTACGGCGTGGAGCGCGCGGTCGCTCTGGCGCATGAAACGGCGCGCACGGGCGGCGGCGCGATGCTCGGCAGCGTGATCCACAACGACAATGTCGTCTCCGACCTCGAGCGGGAGGGGCTTCGCCTGATCGATACGCCCGAGGAGGCGGAGGCGGGAGAGCGCGTGCTGATCCGCTCCCACGGAGAGAGCCGCGAAACGCTCGAGCGGCTCGAGCGCCGCGGCGCGGTCGTGGTCAGCGCGACCTGCCCGAATGTCGAGCGTATCCTGCGCCTTGTGACAAAAGCGGGGGAGGAGGGGCGTCGGGTCGTCATCGTCGGCGAGCGCGACCACCCCGAGGTGAGGAGCATCGCAAGCCGCTGCGAGGGCGCGCAGATCTTCGCAAGTGCCGAAGAAGTTGCACAATGGCTGGAAAGAGAGGGAAATTGTGCCGATTTGCCCATAACCGCGGTCGCGCAGACGACCTGCATTCGTGCGGTTTGGGAAAGTTGTGTGAAAATTCTAAAAAAAGAGTGTACAAATCTGAAAATTGA
>CAYWAS010000063.1:0-7717 GCA_964455915.1 uncultured Oscillibacter sp.
GTTTTGGCGATATCGTATCCCCAGCGGCAGGAAGACGGAAAGGGGCGAAAAAGCCGCGCTGTGCGCGGCTTTTTCGCCCTCGAGCTGCGTTTTCGGGTAGACGGAAAGGTAGACGGAGGTGGTTTCAAAAAGCGCCGAAAGCCTTGCGGGGCAAGGCTTTCGGCGGGTAGACATCGGGTAGACGGGGCGATTTTCGGGGAAAAATTTCGTCAGGATCAACAAAAAAGCGCCCATCGGGCGCTTTTTTGAGGAGATAAAATTTTCAGGTCTTCACGATGCGCGTTTTCCCGCACTTCGGGCATTTCAGCTCGACCGTGCCGACACCGCGCGGCACGCGGCACCACGCCCCGCAGCCGCACTTGACATATTTGTGTGCTTTGTCGGCGCGGCGAGCCTTCGACGCGCGCAGGGCGCTCTGCTTCGGGCTCCACCAGCGCATGAATTTTGCGTTTTCCGCGCGGCGCTTTGTGAGGTTGCGCGAAAAAAGGCGGAAGATCAGGTACACGCTCAGGATCATTGAGGCATAGTGCGCGAACACGGAGAAATACTGGTTTCGCACGAGCGCCGACAGAAGGCTCAGCGCCAGCTCGGCGATCAGGAGCGCCCAGCAGAGCTGGTCGGCGCCGTTGCGCCCGTACATGAAACGCGCCATCGAGCAGCGCAGACGATAAAGGAGATCTTGCAAGCTTCATCACACTTTCCGATAAAATTTACTCTATTCTACACAATTTCCCGCCGCGCGTAAAGAGGGCGCAAAAAAGTTTACGGTTCGGCAATATTTTGTTTGACACGCCCCCTGTCCTGTGCTATGATTTCTCACAGAGAAAAGGGAGTAGCCGGCGCCGCAAGGCGTTGAGCGGGTCGTCACCACGGGGGATTCCCCCGGCCTGCTCGTGAAATGGCAAGACTTTTATCGCGGGAGCATATTCTGCGATAAGGGTCTTTTTCTTTTTCCCGTCAGAGCGGAACATACTGATTAGGAGGGTATCGTAAACATGAGCTTTTTATTGGACGGCTTTCTTGCCGTGACCTGGCAGCAATGCGTGATGTACCTTGTCGGTGCGGCACTCATCTACCTCGCCATCAAGAAGGACTATGAACCGGCGCTTCTCCTGCCGATGGGCTTCGGCGCGATCCTCGTCAACCTGCCGAACTCCGGCGTGCTCAACCAGATGGTCGAGGGCATCGGCGAGAGCCAGGGCATCATTCAGTGGCTCTTTGAGACCACGATCGAGGCGAGCGAGGCGCTGCCTCTGCTGCTGTTCATCGGCATCGGCGCGATGATCGACTTCGGTCCCCTGCTCTCGAATCCCAAGATGCTGCTCTTCGGCGCGGCGGCACAGTTCGGCATCTTCTTTGCGATGCTCGCCGCGGTGCTGCTCGGCTTCGGCCTTGCCGACGCTGCCTCCATCGGCATCATCGGCGCGGCGGACGGTCCGACCTCGATCCTTGTCTCGCAGGTCCTCCGCTCGCAGTATGTCGGACCCATTGCGGTCGCGGCGTATTCGTACATGGCGCTCGTACCGATCATTCAGCCCTTCGCAATCAAGCTGGTGACCACCAAGAAGGACCGCGCCATGCGTATGCCCTACAATCCCAAGGGTGTGTCCCGCACGATGCGTATTTGCTTCCCCATTCTCGTCACGGTCATCGCCGGCTTCATCGCCCCGATGTCCGTCTCCCTCGTCGGCTTTTTGATGTTCGGCAACCTCCTGCGTGAGTGCGGCCGTCTGGATCGCCTGAGCGAAGTCGCGCAGAACTCTCTGGCGAACCTCATCACGCTGCTCCTCGGCATCACGATCTCCTTCTCCATGCGCGCGGAGGAGTTCGTGCAGTTCAACACGATCCTCATCATGGGCCTCGGCCTTGTGGCGTTCGTGTTCGACTCCATCGCGGGCGTGATGTTTGCGAAGTTCCTCAACCTCTTCAGCAAGAACAAGGTCAACCCGATGGTCGGCGCGGCGGGCATCTCCGCCTTCCCGATGTCGGCGCGCGTGATCCAGAAGATGGGTCTCGAGGCGGACCCGACCAACCACCTGCTGATGCACGCGGTCGGCGCGAATGTCGCCGGTCAGATCGCATCGGTCCTCGCGGGCGGCATGATCCTCAATCTCGTGCCGCAGCTTTTGAAGTAAGGAGGGAACGGAACAATGACTGCTTTACAGGCTGCGCTCACGATCATGTGGCAGGGAATGCTCGGCATCTTCGCCGTCATGGCTGCCATCACCCTCATCGTTACGATCTTCGGTAAGATCAGCAAGAAATAACAAGTTGTGCAGCGCCCCTGCGCCAACGGTGCGGGGGCGTCTGACTACGCCGCGTTTTCACGGTTTTTTACGCTATTTTTTCAATATAAACAGGATATTGCCTCGTTCATGGGGGAGTAGTTGCGCGCAAACGCGCGTGTTCCGGTCAACATACATGGCGGTCACCACCGTCTGGTCGGGCAGAGACAACGAGACTCATGTGCAGCCCTTTTGCTGTGCATGGGTCTCGTTTTTATATCCATCATTTTATCCAAGGAGGACATACGATGAAGCACTATTTATCGGACGCGCCGCAGGTGCTCTCGCAGCTCGGCTCCGCCGAGGGCGGTCTGAGAGGCGAGGAAGCGCTCGAGCGGCTCGCCAAAAACGGGCGCAATAAGCTCGCCGAGGCAAAGAAGGACTCCCTTCTCCGGCAGTTTCTCAAGCAGCTCGCCGATCCGATGATCCTGATTCTGCTGGCGGCCGCTGCGATCAGCGCGGTCCTCGCCTTCGCCGAGGGCGAGAGCCTTGCCGATGTCGCGATCATTCTTTTCGTCGTGATCGTGAACGCCGTGCTCGGCGTCTATCAGGAAAACAAAGCGGAAAAGGCGATCGAGGCGCTGCAGCAGATGGCGGCGGCGACAAGCAAGGTCCTGCGCGGCGGCAAGCTCATCACCGTGCCGAGCGAGGAGCTGGTCGCGGGCGATGTCGTCGTGCTCGAGGCGGGCGACGCCGTCCCCGCGGACGGGCGCATTTTGGAGAGCGCGAGCCTGAAGATCGAGGAGGCGGCGCTCACGGGCGAATCCGTGCCGGTGACAAAGACCGCGGACGCGCTCTCGCTGCGCGAGGGCGTGGATGATGTCCCGCTCGGCGACCGCAAAAACATGGTCTATATGGGCTCCACCGTCGTCTACGGGCGCGGCAGGGCGGTCATCACCGCCACCGGCATGGACACCGAGATGGGCAAGATCGCCGACGCGCTCGCCAACACGCAGGAGGGGCAGACGCCGCTCCAGCGCAAGCTCAGCCAGCTCTCCGGCATTCTCACCAAGCTCGTGCTCGGTATCTGCGTGCTGATCTTCGCGATCCAGCTTTTGCGCGCGGGCAGCTTCAGCTTTGAGGTCGTGCTCCACTCCTTCATGATCGCCGTCTCGCTCGCGGTCGCCGCGATCCCCGAGGGACTGGTCGCGGTCGTGACGGTCGTTCTGAGCATCGGCGTGACGAATATGTCGCGCCGCAAGGCGATCATCCGCCGCCTGACCGCCGTGGAGACGCTCGGCTGCACGCAGGTCATCTGCTCGGATAAGACCGGCACGCTCACGCAGAACAAGATGACCGTGGTCGACTGCTACGGCGATGAAATGAACACCGCGCTCGCGATGACGCTCTGCTCCGACGCAAGTCTGAACGAGGACGGCACCGCGCAGGGCGAGCCGACCGAGGCGGCGCTGGTCGTCTGGGGCTCGACGCACAGCATCTACCGGTCGGAGCTCGACAAAACGATGCCGCGCGTCGGCGAGGCGCCGTTCGACTCCGGGCGCAAGATGATGTCCACGCTGCACCAAGCGGCGAACGGCTGCCTTCAGTTCACCAAGGGCGCGCCCGATGTGGTGCTCGGGCTTTGCACGAGCTACTGGGAAAACGGCGCGGAGCACCCCATGAGCGAGGAAAAGCGCACCGAGATCGCGCAGGCGAACAAGGCAATGGCTGACCGCGCGCTGCGCGTTCTGGCGGCGGCGCAGCGCCGCCACAGCGAAAAGCCCGCGTCCTGCGAGCCGGACGCGCTCGAGCAGGAGCTTTGCTTCCTCGGTCTTGCGGGCATGATCGACCCCGTGCGTCCCGAGGTCAAGGACGCCATCGCGGAGTGCCGCGGTGCCGGTATCCGTCCCATCATGATCACCGGCGACCATGTGGACACCGCCGTCGCCATCGCCGGCGAGCTGGGGATCCTCACGCCCGGGAGTCGTGCCATCACCGGCAGCGAGCTGGGAAAAATGGACGACGAGACCTTCGCGCGCGAATATCAGAGCATCTCCGTCTATGCGCGCGTGCAGCCCGAGCACAAGACGCGCATCGTCAACGCGTGGCGCTCCGGCGGCTATGTCACCGCGATGACCGGCGATGGTGTGAACGACGCGCCCTCCATCAAGTCTGCCGACATCGGCGTCGGCATGGGCATCACCGGCACCGATGTGACGAAAAATGTGGCGGACATGGTCCTCGCGGACGATAACTTCGCCACCATCGTCGGCGCGGTGGAGGAGGGCCGCCGCATCTACGACAATATCCGCAAGGCGATCCAGTTCCTGCTCGGCTCGAACATGGCGGAGGTGCTCGCGATCTTCGTCGCGACGCTCCTCGGCTTCACGATCCTCGAGCCCGTCCACCTGCTCTGGATCAACCTCGTCACCGACTGCTTCCCCGCGCTGGCGCTCGGCATGGAGCGCGCGGAGGGCGATGTGATGCGCCGCGCGCCGCGCAGCGCGAAGGCGGGCATCTTCGCCGGCGGCATGGGCGTTGATGTTGCCTATCAGGGCTCGCTCGTCGCGCTGCTGGTGCTGGCGTCCTACTTCGTCGGCCACTACATGGAGTCCGGTCTCTGGGAGATCGCGAACAGCGCCGACGGCATGACGATGGCCTTCCTCACGATGTCGATGGCGGAGATCTGCCACAGCTTCAATATGCGCTCGCGCCGCGGCAACATCTTCACGATGGGCTACGGCAACAGGACGCTGACCATCGCCGCGATCGCGAGCATTCTCGCGACCACACTCGTGTGCGAGGTGCCCGTGCTCGCTGCGGCATTCGGCTTCACGCCGATCTCTCTCGGCGAGTACGCGGTCGCCATGGCCTTCGGCATCGTGGGACTGTTCGTTGTCGAGCTTGTGAAGTTCTTCCAGCGCAGGACGGGGCGCTGAGCGCCCCGTTCCCCGCACGCAGACCCTTGCCAAACGCAAAAAACATTCCACTTTTCGGGAGGACAGCTCATGGCAGATCAGCTAAGCTATTACAGGGGGAACCGCTCCTTTGAAGATGTTGTGCGCGAGGAGTTCGCCTTCAGCCTGCTCTTCAACAACATTGCGCCGGTCAAAATGGCTGCGGCGCTGCAAAGCGTCGGGCTGCGGCGCGTACCGAACGCCTTTCTTCTCATTCGGATCGACGACTGCGCCCATGGCTCCGGCCACTTTTCCGTCGAAAACGAGCTTATCACGAAGGTCCGCATTCTCGACATCGTGCGCGCGCATCTGGAAAAGGTGCGCTGGGATCACATGGCGGCGGACCTGACCGGCACGGACAGCGTGATCGTGCTCTTCTGCGTGGAGGAGGCGGACGGCTGCGAGGAGGAGCTCTCCCGCATTTCGCAGGAGCTTTGTGAGCGCGTGCGCCATTTTACGAGCCACACGGTGAGCGTCTGCATCTCCGACCTGTGCGCGAGCGCCGCGCAGCTCTCGCGCAACTACGAGCGCGCCAGAGCCGGCCTGCGAGAAAGCGCATTTCCCGGGAAAAGACCGCGCGCAAAGGGCGACCCCGCCGCGGAACGCGCCTCCGCCCGTCCGACCGACAGCGCGTTTCGTGAGATGGTGCAGCGGTATATTCGGGAGCACTACCGCGAGAAGATCTATCTTGAGGAGATCGCGGCGAGCTGCGGCTACAGCAAGTATTATTTTTGCAGGCAGTTCAAAAAATGCTTCGGCATCGGTCTGAGCGACAGCGTCAACCGCTATCGCGTGGAGCGGGCAAAGGAGATGATGCGCGGAGGCTATCAGTCGGTCGAGGAGGTTGCCCGCGAGGTCGGCTTCAGCAGCGCGAACTACTTTGAGATCGTCTTTCGCAAGAGCGAGGGCATCTCGCCGACGGTGTTCCGAAAGCAGAGTCTTCCCGTGGTGCGCGACCTGCCCGACGGCGCCGAGCGCGTCTGAGGCGCGTCCACCGGATACGACGATAAGAGGAGGATACGACCCACGGGTCGTATCCTCCTCTTTCATTTTCCTTGCCCTCGGTCTGCCGCGCCGACGGCTCACACGCTGCGGCCCATTTCGTAGGCTCGCGCCATGGCGGGGTGACCCTGGATCTTGCCCTTTTCATAGACGCCCATGCCGAGGATCACGCCCTTCTCCTTCGCGCCCTCCACGCAGTCGGCGTAGCCGCGGAAGCAGGCGAGCGTCGTTTCGGCGGAGGAATCGTCCTCGTCTGCCGCGGTCACGATGTAATAGAACTCCTTGTCGCGCACCTCGAGCCAGCGGGCGACGGTGCGGTCGATGACCGCCTTGAGCTGCGCGTCGATGGAGTAGAAGTACACCGGACTTGCGAGGACGAGCACATCGGCGTCGATCATCTTTTGCAGGATCGCTGCCATATCGTCCCGATGGACGCACGCGCCGCCGTGGCCGCGGCAGTAGTAGCAGGCGGAGCAGGGGTGGATCTGCTTCTCCGCCACGCGCAGCTTTTCGACCGTGTGACCGGCCTCCGCCGCGCCTCTGGCGAACTCATCGCACAGAAGATCGGAGTTGCCGCCCTTGCGCGGGCTGCCCGATAAGATCAAAATGTTCTTGCTCATGCTGTTTCCTCCTTACCAGCTTTTCTTTTCCTTGGTGTGGTCGTTGTTCGTCTTGCGCTGCTCGACCATCTGCACGAACCACTCCACCATGGCGGGGTCGGTGTGCGAGAAAAAGGCGCTTTTGCCCTGATCGAGCGCGGCGATCGCCGCCATCTCCTCTTCGCTGAGCGAGAAGTCGAACACATCGAAATTCTCCTCCATGCGCTCGCGGTGGGTGGACTTGGGAATGATGACGATGCCGCGCTGCAAATGCCAGCGCAGAATGACCTGTGCAGCCGTCTTGCCGTGGGCTTTTGCGATCTCCTCCAGCGCAGGGAGCGTGAACATTCCGCCGCGCCCCTCGCCGAACGGCGCCCACGCCTCCATCTGAATGCCGTATTTGTCATGCCAGCGCTTGCTCTCCGTCTGCTGATTGAGCGGGTGGAGCTCCACCTGGTTGACCATCGGTCTGACGCGGCTGAACGAGGCAAGGTCGATCATGCGGTCGGCATAGAAGTTGGAAATGCCGATGGCGCGGAGCTTCCCCTCGTGATAAAGGTCCTCCAGCGCGCGGTACGCGCCGTAGACATCGCTGAAGGGCTGGTGGAGCAGGCAGAGGTCGAGGTAGTCCACCTGCAGCTTGCGCATGGACTCGAGAACGGACGCGCGCGTGGACTCATAGCCGTAGTGCTCGATCCACACCTTCGTGGTGAGGAAGATCTCCTCGCGCGGAATGCCGCTTTTGGCGATGGCGCTGCCGACCTCCTCCTCGTTAAAATAGCTCTGCGCGGTGTCGATCAGGCGATAGCCCACGCGCAGCGCGTCGCACACGCAGCGCTCGCATTCGTCCTTGGAGACCTGATACACGCCGTAGCCGAGCTGCGGCATCTTGACTCCGTTGGACAGCGTGATGTAGTTCATAAAAGGACCTCCT
>CAYWAS010000064.1:0-7667 GCA_964455915.1 uncultured Oscillibacter sp.
CACCAGCGTCAAGGATTTCCGCGAGCTGGTCAGCGAGATCGGTATGCTCATCACCTACGAGGCGACGCGCGATCTTCCTCTCACCACCAAGCACATCGAGACCCCCATCTGCGAGATGGACGCCCCCACCCTTGCGGGCCGCAAGTTCGTGGTCGTTCCCATTCTCCGCGCCGGTCTCGGTCTGGTGGACGGCGTGCTGCGCATGGTCCCCTCCGCGCGCGTGGGTCACATCGGTATGTATCGCGACGAGGAAACGCTTGAGCCGCACCCCTATTTCTGCAAGATGCCCAAAGATGTCGCCGAGCGCGATGTGCTGATCGTCGACCCCATGCTCGCCACCGGCGGCAGCGCGGCGGAGGCCATCGGTGAGATGAAAAAGCGCGGCTGCAAGCACATCAAGCTCATGGTGCTCGTCGCCGCTCCCGAGGGCATCGCGCATCTCCAGAAGCTCTACCCCGATGTGGATATCTATGCCGGCGCGCTCGACGATCATCTCAACGAGCACGGCTACATCGTCCCCGGCCTCGGCGACGCGGGCGACCGCATTTTCGGAACGAAGTAACTCTCCCCTTCACACGAAGCGTAAATCCCATCAAAAAAGCAGCGGCGCTGCTTTTTTGACCAAATCATCAGCAAATTGAAAGGAAACCATTGACCATGAGTGCATCAAGAGAAAAGAAGGCTCGTCACGAGCTGAACCAGAGCGGCTATGTCGATCCCGCAAAGGCGAGGGAGGCCGAGCGCAAGGCGAAGGAGAACCGCACCACGCGGCTCTACCTGACCGTCATCATCGCCTTTGTCCTGCTCGGCGCGGCCCTGTTCGCGTACAACCGCATCAGCGCCGCGAACGAGGCAAAGGAGACCGCCCGCATCGCCGCGCTCCCTGCCGTGAGCATTGACGGCGAGGAGTTCAGCGTCGCAGATGTCGCCTATTACTACGGCAGCATCTACTCCTCCTTCGCCAACTCCTCCCTGTTTGACTCCTCCGTCTCTCCCCGCGAGCAGGAATATACCTCGGGCAAGACCTGGCACGAGTATTTCCTTGAGACCGCGCTGACCTATCTGGAGGACAACGCCGCCCTCGCCCACGCTGCCGAGGCCGCCGGCTTCGACGGTACGGAGCAGATGGACGCCGCCGAGACGAACAATCTCTCGATGCTCGATCTCTACGCCGTATACAGCGGCGCGAGCCGTGAGCAGTATCTTGAGGCGATGTTCGGCAAGTATGTGACGGAGGAATCCTTCGTCCGCTGCGTCCGCCGTGACGCGCTCGCCACCGCCTATCAGCAGAGCTACTCCGACTCCCTGAGCTACAGCGCCGCCGATCTTCAGGCTGCCTATGACGCCGATCCCGACGCCTATGACAGCGTGGACATCGAATATGTCCTCTTCACCACCGGACTCGGCAGCGATGCCACGGACGAGGAGAAGTCCACCGCGATGGAGGAAGCCAAGGCGAAGGCCGAGGCCGTCCTCGCCGCCCACGAGAGCGGCACGGGCTTTGACGCGAGCGCCGGCGACGGCACTTATCAGCACCTCACGCACGCCGACCGCAGCCTGACGAGCGAAATGCTCAAGTGGGCGTTTGACAGCGCCCGCGTGAGCGGCGACACCACCGTGGCAGAGCATTCCAACGGCTACTACGCCGTCCTCTTCCACTCCCGCAGCCGCAACGATTATCACACCGTTTCCGTGCGCCATATCCTCGTTGAGGACGAGGCGACCGCGGAGGAAGTTCTTGCGGAGTTCAAGGGCGGCAGCGCCACCGAGAGCGACTTCGCCACCCTCGCCGCCACCAAGTCCACCGACTCCGGCACCGCCTCCAACGGCGGACTGATGGAGGATATGCGCCTCGGCCAGACCGTGCAGCCCTTTGAGGATTGGAGCTTTGACGCCTCCCGCAAGGCCGGCGACACCGGCATCGTCGAGAGCGAGTACGGCTTCCATGTGATGTACTTCGTCGGCACGAACGAGCTGCCCTGCTGGGAATTTGAGGCGACGAGCGACCTGCGCAGCGACGATGTCAACGCCTGGTACTCTGACATCACGGACAGCGTGAGCGCCGAGCAGCTCGACGGCATCGAGTATGTCGAGGTCTGATCGGTCCGTTCACCGCACAAACAGTACAGGGGACGGGCTGCCGTCCCCTGTTTTATCGCAGAGGTAGGATATGGAACATCAATTTTTACGCACGGAAATGCTGTTCGGCGCGGAGGGCATGGAGCGTCTGCGCGCCGGCCATGTCGCCGTCTTTGGGCTCGGCGGCGTGGGCAGCTACGCGGTCGAAGCGCTCGTGCGCTCGGGCGTGGGCGAGCTGACGCTCGTGGACGAGGACATCGTCGCGCCGACCAATCTCAACCGTCAGCTCGAAGCGCTGCACTCCACGCTCGGGCAGAGCAAGGCGGACGCCATCGCCGCGCGCTGCCGCGACATCAACCCCGCCGTCGTGCTCCACCCCATCACCGCGCGCTATGAGGCGGCAAGCCGCGAGCGCTTCTTTGCGGCAAAGTACGACTACATTCTCGACTGCATCGACCTTGTCTCCTGCAAGCTCGACCTCATCGAAACGGCGCTCGCGCGCGAGATCCCCATTCTCTCCGCGCTCGGCACGGGCAATAAGCTCGACCCCTCGCTGCTGCAGATCACGGACATTTCCAAGACCTACGGCTGTCCGCTTGCGCGCGTCATGCGCCGCGAGCTGAAAACGCGCGGCATCGCGCACACGCGCGTGCTCTTCTCCCCCGAGCTGCCCGCCGAGACGGAGCAGCGCGAAGCGCCCCCGCCGGGTCGGCGCAGTGTTCCCGCCAGCATCTCGTGGGTCCCCGGCTGCGGCGGACTGATGATGGGCGGCTTCGTCGTGCAGGCGCTCGCCGGCTATGGGAAGGAGGATTCCTCATGCTGACAGGCAGCATCGTCAATATGCTCGCGATCTTCGCGGGCTGCCTCGTGGGACTGCTGCTCGGAAAATTCATTCCCGAGCACCTCGGCTCTGCCATTGAAAAGGGCATCGCGCTGTGCGTGCTCTACATCGGCGTGGAGGGAATGCTCGCGGGCGGCAACACGCTCGTGACGATCCTCTCGATGGTGCTCGGCGTGATCGTCGGCGAACTGCTGCGGCTCGACGACCGTATCCACGCCCTCGGCGACTGGGTGGAGCGCCGCTTCAAAAAAGGCGGGAGCAAGGTCTCCGTATCCGAGGGCTTCGTCAACGCCTCGCTCCTCTTCTGCGTCGGCGCCATGGCGATCATGGGCGCGCTGGACTCCGGCCTCACGGGTGACCACTCCACGCTCTACGCCAAGTCCACGCTCGACGGCATCACCTCCATCGTCTATTCCTCGACGATGGGCGTGGGCGTGGCGCTCTCGGGCATCGCGGTGTTTCTCTATCAGGGGCTCATCACGCTCTGCGCCTCGTTCATTCAGCCGTTTCTGACCGAGGCGGTCATCGCGGAGATGAAGTGCGTCGGCTCGCTGCTGATCCTCGGTCTGAGCTTCAATATGCTCGGCATCACGAAGATCAAGGTGATGAATTATGTTCCTGCGGTGTTCTTCCCGATCCTGCTGTGCCTTTTTATGTGAGAAGTGTAAAGGAAAGCCGCCTGTCATTGACAGGCGGCTTTTTCTTATTCCGCGTTTCTCTTTTTCTCCCGCCATGCGCGATAGAGCGCGGCGGTAAAGACGAGGAGGACAACACCGGAGAAGTCCAGCGCAAAGGTCAGAACATTCCTGAGCGTGAACACCCAGTTGTATCCGCTGAGGTTCTGATGCTCGCGGAGAAACGCGATGAGCCAGTGCGAGTACGCCTGATCCACGGCGAAAACGGCGAGCCACCCTCCCGCCACGAGCCCCACCTGCTTCTTCCCGCAGGGGATCGTCAGCAGACGGAAAGAGCGGAGCGTCGCGGCGATCATCACAAAGAGGAAGAGCGCCATGCCCCACGCGACGGCGAGACGGACATAGTTCATGCTCGCCGTCCAGCGGAAGGTCTGGAAGATCGTTGTCCACGAAAGGCCGGTCGCAAAGTGCAGATAGCCGACCACGCAGAGGTACATCGACCAGCCGCACCATAGACCCGCGCGGCGCTTTACCGTCAGGCAGATCGTGCCGCAGAGCAGGAACGGCAGCCCGAAGAGCAGCCCGCCAAGTCCCCCGCCGAGGAGCAGGAAGAGCAGCACGGTCAGAAGTCCAAAGCAGAGGAAGATCACGCCCACGGTCCACTGTCTGCTGTGTACGGACGGCGGCGCGGCGGCAGGAGCGGTGCACGGCGCGTCCGCTTCCTCCCGCAAGGGTTCTCCCTTTACAAGCTCGTCCAGCGTTACACCGAACAGCTCCGCGAGCCGCAGCAGCTTATCGAGCTCGGGAATGCTCGCGTCCGTCTCCCATTTGCTCACAGACTGGCGCGAGATCTCCAGCGCATCGGCAAGGTCGCCCTGCGAGAATCCTTTTTGTGCGCGCAGACGCGCGATGTTTTGTCCAAGCGTCATGCAAGTTCTCCTTTTCTGTTCTGGCCCGATTCTATCAGATTTCCCGGGCAATGTCCACCAAGCGGGCTTGTAAATTTAGCAACCGGCAGTTGCACTCGGGTTTTTCTCCGTCCTCACACGACTTTGTATGACAAAAAGCCGGACGGCAGCGCCGTCCGGCTTTTCCGCTTCTCTTCCTCGCTCTACTCCAGAACGAGCGGCAAGGCGCGCACGCAGCAGCGCGCCATGTCCACGCGCGTTTCATCGACGAAGACCACGCCCTCCTCGCGCAGCAGCTCCGCCTGACGCCCCGCGCCGCCGAAGGCGAAGGCCGACGCGACCGCGCCGTCGCGCCGCACGACGCGATGGCACGGAATGACCCCCGGCTCGGGATTCGCGTGCAGCGCATAGCCCACCACGCGCGCAAGGCGCGGATTCCCTAATGCCGCGGCGACCTGTCCGTAGGTCGCGACGCTGCCGCGCGGGATCAGCTTCACCGCCGCGTAGACTTTCTCGAAGGTCGTCATGCGCTTGTCACTCCCTGTTTTTCTTTTTCAGATAACGCGCGAGCAGCAGTCCGCCGACGATCAGCACCGCATAGAGCAGCAGATACGGCAGCATGACCGTTCCGAGCGTGGAGATGGCCTGCGAAAACGCGTCGGTATACTGATCGGCGACCTCGGGAAACAGCTCCCATTGGCTTTGATAAGACCGCATCGCGACCCACATCGCCAGCCGCGGGAGCAAAAGACGGAAAAGCTGCACCACGCCGACGATGGCCATAAGGTAGCCGAGCCAGTGCCCGTTCTCCCGCACGAAGGCACGGGTGCTCTCACGGCGCGCAGCGTGGTCGACCGTTTTCTGCGCAGCATCACTCCCCCGCGGCGCGTCCTCCTGATTTTCCCAGATCAGGTAATCGGTCGTCACGCCGAAATAGGTGTAGATGGCGCGGAGCTTATCGAGGTCCGGCGCGGAATCGCCGCACTCCCACTTGCTGACCGCCTGACGCGAGACCTCAAGCACCTCGGCGAACTGCTCCTGCGAAAGACCGCGGGACTTTCGTAAAAGCTGCAATTTCTCTCCCAATGTCATTTTTCGTTCCTCCATCGTTTGTGATGGCACTAATCTATCAGAGGAGCAGCGAAATTACCACCGCCATTGGCTGGAATTTCCGCAACCAAAGGTGGCAGAGGGCATTTCAGGCGCTCTCTTCCTCTTTTTTCCGAAAAATCGGCAGATCCAGCTCCATAAAGACAAGGCTCGCGAGCATCAGCGCCGCGCCGAGATACCCCTTGACGCTCAGCCGCTCGCTGAGGAGAATATAGGCGAACACCGCGGAGAACACCGGCTCGAGCGTGAAGATCAGGCTCGCGTGGCTCGCCGTGGTGAACTGCTGCTCGACCGTCTGGATCACGAAGCAGATGCCCGAACAGAAGACGCCGAGGAACAGCGCCGCGCCCCAGATCTTCGGCGTCTGCGGAAGGCAGGGCGTTTCCAGCGCGAAGGCCAGCACGAGCATCACGCCGCCCGTCACCACCGTCTGGCACACGCCGAGCGCAATGGGGTCGACCTCGGGTTTGGCGACCGCCTTCTCGGTCAGCATCAGGTCGACCGCGTAAGCGGTCGGCACGAGCAGGCAGATCACATCGCCGAGCGCCGGCTTGAGCGATTCGTTCAGCGTCAGCAGCGCGATGCCGACCAGACACATCGTGAGCGAGATCATGAATTTCCTGCCCGGTTTTTTTCGATAGACGATATACTCCAGCACCGGCGTGAAGAGCACGGTCATCGCGCCGATGAAGCCTGCATTGGAGACCGAGGTATAGAGCACGCCGTAAGTCGCGCCGAAGTAGATGAAAACGACGCTCAGCCCGATGACGACGCTGCTGCGCAGCGTCTCGCGGCTCGCGCGGCGAATGCGCTTGTGGAATACCGCTCCGAGCACGATGAATGCCGAAAGAAATCGGAAGGCGTTGAGCGTCAGCGGCGGCAGCTCCGTCAGACAGATCGCCGTCAGACAGGTCGAAGCACCCCAAAAAGCGGTGGCGAGCACCAGCATCATATCAGCTCTTCTCTGGCGTTCCATTGTTCTTTCCTCCCATTCGATCAAGACGCCCGCGTACAGGCGACGGAATGATTTTAGCATGGATTTTACACAAGCGCAAGCCCCCAGTGTGCCCGCGCTCTGCGTCCGGCGGCAAAAAAAGAAGCAGCTCGTTCGAGCTGCTTCTTTTCATACGGTAATGTGAAATTACTTGATCTCGACCTTCGCGCCGGCTTCCTCGAGCTGCTTCTTGAGCGCCTCGGCATCGTCCTTGGAGACACCCTCCTTGACAGCCTTGGGAGCGGACTCGACAAAGCCCTTCGCCTCGGCGAGACCCAGACCGGTGATCTCACGAATGACCTTGATGACCTTGATCTTCGCGGCAGCGTCGAAGCCGGCGAGAACGACATCGAACTCGGTCTTCTCCTCAGCAGCGGGAGCGGCAGCACCGGCAGCGGGAGCGGCCATGGCGGCGGCGGAAACGCCGAACTCTTCCTCGAGCGCGTGAACGAGCTCAGAGAGCTCCAGAACGGTAAGGCCCTTGATCTCTTCGATCATAGCAGTGATCTTTTCAGACATTGTAATATCCTCCTAAGTTAGATTGTTGTTTGTTTTTGAATGGTTGCCGAATCACTCGGCAGCGGCTTCGGCCTCGGCAGGCGCGCCGTTCTTCTCGGCGATCTGCTTGAGGACGCAGGCGAGGCTGGTGATGGGCGCGAGCATCGTGCCGAGCACCTGAGCCTGCAGGACAGGCAGCGCAGGGATAGACGCGAGGGCGTTGATGGTGTTCATGTCGACAACTTTGCCTTCCATGAAGCCGCCCTTGATCTCGAACTTGCCGTTGAGCTTCTTGGCATAGTCGGCGATGACGCGCGCGGGAGCGACAGGATCGCTCGCGATGGCGAGAGCCGTGGTGCCGTTGAGCTGCTCATCGAGCTCGTTGAGACCGACATTGTTGAAAGCAAAGCGAAGGAGCGTGTTCTTGACGACGGCATATTCGACTTCGTTCTTGCGGCACTCGGCACGGAGAGCAGTGTCCTCCGCGACGGTGATGCCCTTGTAGTCGACGATGATACCGGCGGCCGCGCCCTGCAGCTTCTCGGTCAGAGAGGCCACGATCGCCTGCTTTTCAGACAGGACTTTTGCGTTAGGCATTCTTG
>CAYWAS010000065.1:0-7538 GCA_964455915.1 uncultured Oscillibacter sp.
TGGTGCAGGTGTCCATCATCTTCGCGGTGATGGGCTCGGTGCGGCACATGATGGCATCGGGCTGATACTCGGCAAGCTCCTTGACATAGGTCTCCTCGTCGTTGTGGCTGCAAACCTTCACTTCGAAGTCGTTCTCCTCGAAGATATGGGTCGCGATCTCATTGAGCTCGATGGTGTAATAAACCTTAAACTTGGCCATGATAAAAAACTCCTCTCAAATATTGTATCCGGTTTCCCTTATCGTTCTTGTCACTTTTTTCATTCTACACCCTGCCTTTCATAAATGCAAGCGCTTTACGAAATTTTTGCAGGAATTTATTCATTTTCTTTATCTCTTACCACTAATTTCTATGCCATCGATTCAAAATATTGAACGCCTTGACGGTTTTTTCCTCTTCTCCCCCGCAAAACTGTGCAGATATGCCAAAGGGACTCCCTGCAAATGCAGAGAGCCCCTTCATTTTTGCCTCAATCGTCCCCGCTCGCCTCCGCCGCGTCCGTATCCGCGGGCGGCTCGACCGGCGTCTCCGTCGGTGTCTCCGCCGGAGGCTCGACGGGCAGTTCGATCGGTGTCTCCACCGGCACTTCGACCGGTGGCGGCGCCGTCGGGTCCTTGCCGACCAGCACGATCCGGTTGCGCGCCTTATAATTGCTCGTCGCCTCGTACTCGGAAGAGAGGAGCGTCCCGTCCCCCGCGTACACATTGCGATAGGTCCTGACCTTGTAGCCCGTATAGGCGGTCTGCTCGACCTTGCGCTCACCCGGTGCCAGCTCCTCTGTCTCCACGATCTCCTCCTCAAAGGGCGTGGTCGAGAGCAGCTCCGTCACGATCTTCACATAGCTGTCGTCCGTTTTCGTCCCCAGCAGCGTGATCTTGATGTAGTCGCGCCCCTTCTCGTTGAAGAACTCCGCGCATACCTTGATCGGGTAGAGCGTATTGTTGCGGAACTCGAACTCCGGTCCGCCCTCGGCGACCGTCGCGTCCAGTCCCAGTCCGATGTAGTCCGAAGCGTAGCCGTGGTTCACGCGCTGCACGATCTCCAGATTTGCATACAGCGCTGCGGCATAGAGCGTCGAGCTCGCCTGACACGCGCCGCCGCCGATCATATCCACGGTCTTGCCCTTCAGATATCCCGGCGCGGGGTAGTACCCGTTCGCCGCCGAGAACGGCGTCACGAGCGGTCCATACTGCATCGTCTCGCCCGGATTGAGGATATAGCCGTTGATGCGCTCGGCCGTGAGCTGCACATTCTTGTGCCGCCCGACCGCGCCGCCGACGCGCGTGGTGTAGCTGCTCAGCTCATCGCGGAACAGCCCCGCCTCCAGCGCCTCGGTCGTCACCTCGGGAAGCTCCACCTGCGCCGCGAGCGTAAAGGTCTCGCCCGCGTCCGCGGCTTCATAAGCGTTCTTCAGCGCCGCGAGCGTGAACTGTACGCCCACGCTGCCCGGCACGATGCGCTCATTTTCAATGTCGTAGCTCGCGTTGACCTTCTCGCCGATGAGCTTCTCCCGCTCCGCCGCGAGATCGACCGCACGCGCGGGCACGGTCTCATACTCGCCCTCTGCCTCGTCCGTCGCGGCGTTGAGCCACACCCGAAGCGGATCGCCTCCGCCGAAATACGCCGCACGCAGCGCGGAGATGACCGTCTCCTCCGTCCGTTCCCGATCGACGATGTGCCGTCCGTCGCGCGCCTTCGTCACACGCACCTCGCCGCTCTCCGTCACCTCGGCGGAAAACTCGACCGGCGCGCGCTCGAGCGCCTCAAGCACGCTCTGCGCCGCTTCGCAGAACGCTCCGTCGCCGGAGCGGTCGTCCACCTCCATGCCGTGCAGCAGCGCGTAGAGATACACCGCGCCGCCGCGCAGGAAGCTCCCCGCCCTCGGCGCGTGGTACATCGCCCCGACGATGCTCTGCACATCGGTCGTGACCTCCAGCTCCCCGAGCATCACGCTCGCGACCGTCTCCCCGCCCGCGCTCGTCACAAAGCCGAGCCGCGCCGACTGCGCCGCCTCGATGCGCTCCGTGAGCCTCGCTTCCGCCTCACTCGGCGTCAGACCGCCGTAGCTGATGCCCGCAAAACGGGTATTCGGCGCGATCTTCGTATCAAAGTGCGCCCAGGCGCACAGCCCCAGATACACCGCCGCCAGAAGACCCACCGCGATGCCGGCTACGAGCAGACCCGTTTTTCGCTTTTTCGGCGTCTGCGCGCCGTCCGACCTCTCTTCAAAGGCACCCGTCTTTTCTTCCATACCGGCACCCTCCCGCTCTCTGTCATTCCCCTGCCGCGCCGCGCGCGTACAGGTTTCAGTACAGTATATCACACCCACACGGGAAAAGGAATGACAAAAGGTTACAAAACCGCCGCGCCGCCGCGCGGAATGCGTATTGTCAGCCGGATCTCCTCGTCGGTGTCCTCCCGCTCGCACGCCGCCTGCACCCCCGCGCGCTGCATGATGCCCATGCTCCGCCGGATCGTGTTGAGAAAGAGCCTTACATCTTTCACCACATAGGCCGTTCTCTTCTGCGGCGGCGTTGCCGCCGCACGCTTGAGCGCTCCCTCGATGTACTCCTCCGTCTGCGCCACATTGTATCCCCGCTGCACGATCACGCGCAGCGCCGTGAGCCGCTCCTCCTCGTCCGCAAGGCGCAGCAGCGCACGGGCGTGCCGCTCGCTCAGCCCATACTCCCGCACCATCGCCGTACACGCCGGCGAGAGACGCAGCAGCCGCAGCTTGTTCGCCACCGCGCTCTGCGACCGCCCCAGCCGCTCCGCCGCCTGCTCCTGCGTGAAGCCGTAGCGCTCGATCAGCCGCGCGATGCCCGCCGCCTCCTCCAGATAGTGCAGGTCCCTTCTCTGCAAATTCTCCACCAGCGACAGCAGCGCCGACTCCTCCCCGCTCGAGCGCAGCACCAGACACGGCACCGTCCGCAGCCCCGCGAGCTTTGCCGCCCGCAGCCGCCGCTCCCCCGCGATCAGCTCGTAGCCCGTCTCCGCACGCCGCACGCTCAGCGGCTGTAAAATCCCGTAGCGCCTGATGCTCTCCGCCAGCTCGCGCAGTGCGTCGTCGTCAAACTCCCGCCGCGGCTGATCCGGATTCGCCCCGATCGCCTCCGGCGCAAGGTACTTCACCCTCTGCCCGCGCCCCGCGCCCCTCCATGTCAGCTCCATTCGCGCTCCTCCTCTCACGCGGCTTCGCGCCGCCTTGTCCCTCATTGTAGGGCGCGGCAAGTGCAAAATCGCTCGGATCGTGTTCGGGAATCGGGAAAATTTTGATTTCCCCGATTTGGTATTTACGAAAAAGAACTTTTCGTGTAGAATAGAAGCCACCGATCCACGAAAGGAGGCGCGCCATGGCCGGCTATGTTCTGCACCTGAGCGAGCAGGAGAATATCACCCTTTCAGCCGCCGTCACGCGCCGCCTGATCGACAGCGGCGACGGCGATGCCGCGCTGCTCTACCTCTGCCTTCTCAAAAACCACGGCGGCGCCTCGCCCGAAACGCTCTGCCGCGAGCTCCGCTGGCCGGAGTCCCGCCGCGCCGCGGCGGAAGCCGCGCTCGCGCGCATCGGACTCGTCAGCACCCCGCAAAGCGAGCCGGAATCCACTCCCGCCGCGCCGAAGAGCGCCGAGCGCCCCGCCTACACGAGCGCGGACATCTCCCGCCGCTTAGAACAGGACGCGGACTTCTCCGCCCTCTTGCGCGAGGTCGAGCGCAAGCTCGGCCCCCTCTCCTCGCCCTCGGTCGCAAAGCTCCTCGGTCTTTACGAGGACCTCGGCCTTCCCGCCGATGTGATCTTCCTCCTCGTCAACCACTGCATCGCCCGCCATGCCGCGCGCTACGGTGAGGGGCGGCTTCCCACCATGCGCGCCATCGAGCAGGAGGGCTACGCTTGGGCGCGCCTCGGTCTTTTCTCCACCGCGAGCGCGAACGCCCACCTCAAAGCCCTCCACGAGCGCAGCCTGCAATACCCCGCTTATATGGCGGTCCTGCGCCTCGGCGACCGCGCCCCCTCCCCCGGCGAGGAAAAATATCTCTCCGCCTGGGCGGACATGGGCTTCCCGCCCGAAACGCTCGCCCTCGCCTATGATAAGACCGTTCTGCGCTGTCACGACTTCAAATGGTCGTACTGCAACGGCATTTTGAAAAAATGGCACGAAAAGGGTCTCCACACCCCCGAGGAGACCGCCGCGGAAAACGCCGCACCGACGCGGCGCGCTCCGCCCCCCTCCAGCGACAAAAACGCCTGGATGGACGAATTTCTCAAGTGAGGTGATCGACCATGGCATACGACGGCAGGCTCATGCGCATCGCGCAGGCGCGCTTTGAAGAGGCAAAGTCCCGCCGCGCCGACACGCTGCGCGAGCGCGAGCGCGCGGTCTGCGCCGCCATTCCCCGCATCGCGGAGATCGACACGGCGCTGCGCGCCACCATGTCCAAGATCGTCGCCTCGGCGCTGCGCCGCGGTGCCGACCCCCGTCCCGCCATCGCCGCTCTGCGCGAGGAAAACCTCGCCCTCCAGCGCGAGCGCATGGAGCTTCTCGTCTCCCACGGCTATCCCGCCGACTATCTCGACGACGCCCCCGCCTGTCCCCTCTGCCGCGACACCGGCTGGAACGGCGACGAGGTCTGCTCCTGCCTGAGCGCCTACTATGCCCGCGTCCAGCTCGAGCAGCTCTCCCAGCTCCTCGACCTCGGCACGCAGAGCTTCGAGACCTTCGACTTTGACCTCTACTCCGCCGACGATACCTTCGGCCGCCGCCGCAGCGCGCGCGAGAATATGGAGCTCGTCTACGATACCTGCCGCGATTACGCCTATCAGTTCTCCTCCCGCAGCGGGAACCTTCTCCTCTCCGGCGACCCCGGCCTCGGCAAGACCTTTCTCTCCGCCTGCATCGCCCGCGTCGTGAGCGAATCGGGCCACAGCGTCGTTTACGACACCGCCTCCCACATCTTCGAGCGCTTCGAGGCGCAGAAATTCTCCCGCGACGATGCCGATTCCGACTCCGATGTCGCCCGCTACCTGCGCTGCGACCTTCTCATCATCGACGATCTCGGCACCGAGCTCACCACCGACTTTGTCCGCAGCGCCTTCTACCGCATTGTCAACACGCGCCTGATGACGAACCGCCAGACCGTCATCAGCACCAACCTTGCCCCCAACGCGCTCGAGGGGCGCTACAGCGCGGCGATCCTCTCCCGTCTGCGCGGCTCCTATGAGATCCTTCCTTTCTTTGGCGACGATATCCGCAGGCTCAAAAAATAGCGGCTTCCCCATCTTTTGAATGCGAGGTGACGAACCCATGACAGCGCTCTTCCTGATCCTGTTTCCTCTCGCAGTCCTCATCGAGCTCATGAAGCTCACCAAGTAAACCGGCAAAAAAAGAGACCTCTTCAAAAGAGGTCTCTTTCCTTTTTCTCTTCACTTGAGCAGCATATTCTCGCCCGCGGCCTCCCGTCCCTCGTCCTGCGAGGTGAAGTAGGCGTTGAGGATCTCCACCGCGGTCGAGGCCAGCGCGCCGCCGCTGCCGCCCTTTTCGATCACGATCGCCAGCGCGATCTCCGGATCGTCGTAGGGCGCATAGGCGACGAACACACCGTTATTTTCCGTGCCACCCGTCTGCGCCGTGCCCGTCTTGGCGGCGGCGTCCACCACGCAGTCGCGGAAGTAGTACGCCACACTGCCCGAGACGACCAGCTCGCGCATTCCCTCGAGCACCGCCTCCAGATTCTCCTCCCCGATGTCGATGATCTCGGCGGGCGGCTCGCCGTAAGCCTCCAGAAGCTGCGTGCTGTCGTAGCTGCGCACCTCTTTCAATAGATGCGCGTTGTACCGCGTCCCGCCGCCGGCGAGCGTCGCGATATAGTTCGCGAGCTGCAGCGGCGTGAAGCGCGAATAGGACTGCCCGATGGCCGTCGTGAGCGTCTGTCCGTCGGTCCAGTAATGCCCCTCGAGCGAATTGACATAGTCGGGCGTGGACATCACACCGGTCACCTCCGGGATCTCAATGCCCGTCGGCTCGCCCAGCCCGAAGGCGGAGGCGTAGCGCGCAAGCGTCTCGATGCCCGTCATGCGCCCGACATCATAGAAAAAGTAGTTGCACGACACCTTGATCGCCTCGGTCACATCGACGCGCCCGTGATTCCCGCCGTTTTGACTGTAGAGCCAGCACTTGTACGCCCACGCGCCGTAGTGATACACCCCGCGCGTGAGGATCGTGGACTGCGGCGTGATGATGCCCGTCTCCAACGCGGCGATCGCCGTGAGCGGCTTGAAGGTCGAGCCCGGCGCGTAGGTCCCCTGCGTCGCGCGGTTGTAGAACGGCTGGAGCGGATTTTCGTAATTCTCCTGATAGTCCTCGTTGTAGCTGCTCAGCGAGAAGGTCGGATACGATGCCAGCGCCAGCACCTCGCCCGTGCCGACCTGCACCACCGCTGCCGCGGCGGGACGCTCGATGCCGTCCTCGCCGCGCATCTCCGCGATCCGCGAGGCAAGGATCTCCTCCACCGCCTCCTGAAAGTCGATGTCCAGCGTCAGCGCGACCCGCTTCCCCGGCTGCGGCTCCACGGAGTAGATCTCGTCCGTCACCTTGCCCGCGTCGTTCACCGTCACGATGCGCTTGCCGTTCTCGCCGCGCAGATAGTCCTCAAAGGCATACTCCACGCCGTCGCGCCCGATGTACGCGTTCATCGCGTAGCCCTTTTCCCTGTATTCGTCCCACCATTGGCGCGGGATCTGCGTGACGCGCCCGAGGATATGCGCCGCCGCGTCGGTCTTATACTCGCGCACCGAGGAGGTGCCGATGCGGACGGGCATATAGGCTCCGTCCTTGAGCTCCGCGATCAGCTCCGACGAAATGTCCGACACGATCACCGCGCTCGTCATGCCGTCCAGCTTTGCCGACGCCATGCAGTAGCGCAGACCGATCACCCGCCTTGCCTGCGCGTCGCTCATCGACCGCTCCACGCCAAACTCCTCGCGCAGCAGGCTCAGCAGACGCTCCGGCGTGACCGGCGGCTCCTCCCCGTCGACCATTTCGCCCTCGTCCGCCCATTTTTTGCTCACCAGGTAGTCCCGCAGCGCGCTGTAGGTCCCCGAGGCGGAAAAATCGTATGCAAACGGCGCGCCGTCGTTCAGCGGCAGCGGATCGTCCCACGCGATCGCGCGCCTTTCAAGCAGCTCACTCAGCCGCAGCAGCTCTGCGTTGAGCGCCGCGTCGTCCTCCGGCGCGAGCGTCATGTCCAGCTCAAGCGTATACACGCTCCGGTTCGTCACCAGCAGCTTGCCGTTGCGGTCCACGAGGTCTCCGCGCGAGGTCACGACCGTCTCGCTCCTCGTGTTCGCGCGCACCGAGCGCGCGCGATACTCCGCGCCGTGTACGATCTGCGCGTCGAACATCGCCACGACATACACCACCAGCACCGCGGAAAAGAGCACGCCGAGGGCAAGCAGGCGATAACCGAATCGTTTTTTCTCGTCCACAGCGAACCTCCCTATTACAATAGTTTTTGGTTGGAAGCCCAGCATCCGGCTGGGCT
>CAYWAS010000066.1:0-7470 GCA_964455915.1 uncultured Oscillibacter sp.
TATCATATCTTTTTCTTTTCACCAATTTGGGTCACATCTATTTACACCGCAGAGCATCGCGGCGGTTTTGTAAAGTCGAGCCTTGACAAGCGAACGAGAAACATCTATAATGTTTTTACTTAAAATAGGTATTGGTGCGCGCTGCCGTCGATCCTTCGGGGTCGAAGGGCGGCGCGTAGAAAGGAATCGACATGAAAAAAGAGTACAAAATGAGCGCGGCGCGCCAGCAGGAGCTGCAAGACGAGCTGACTTATCTCAAAACCGTGCGCGAGAAGGAGGTCGCGGAGCTCATCAAGGAGGCGCGCGGCTTCGGCGATCTGAGCGAGAACAGCGAATACGATGAGGCGAAGAACGAGCAGGGCAAGCTCTACTCCCGCATCGCCGAGCTCGAAGAGATCCTGCTCCATGTCGTTCTGATCGATGAGAGCGAGATCGCCTCCAACGCCGTGAGCATCGGCTGCCTGGTGACGGTCGTTGAGCTGGGGAGCGGGCGCACGATGCCGCCCTACAAGGTCGTCGGCAGTCAGGAGTCCGACCCCATGCACCGCGCCATCAGTGAGGAATCCCCCTTCGGCAAGGCGCTCATGGGCGCCAAGGAGGGCGACGAGATCAGCGTCGAGGCGCCCGTGGGCACCATTCGCTACCGCGTGGAAAAGATCGAGCGATAAGGCTCGCAGACAAATAAAAGGAGAAAAACGATGGCAGAGAACAATCCGGTGAACGCTCCCGCGCAGGAGCAGGACCTTTCCGAAATCCTGAAGGTGCGCCGTGAAAAGCTCGCGGCCTTGCAGGCGGCGGGGCTCGACCCCTTTACCGAAACGCGCTTTGATGTGACGCATCACGCGCAGGAGATCCGCGACAATTTCGACGCCCTCGAGGGCAGCGAGGTCTTCGTCGGCGGCCGACTGATGAGCAAGCGCGGCATGGGCAAGGTCAGCTTCTGCGACTTGCAGGATAAGTCCGGCCGTATCCAGCTCTACGCCCGCAAGGACGAGATGGACGAGGAGGTCTACGACCGCTTCAAGAAGTACGACATCGGCGACATCGTCGGCGTGCGCGGCGAGGTGTTCCGCACCCAGCGCGGCGAGATGAGCGTGCGCGCGAAGGAGATCACGCTCCTCTCCAAGTCCCTGCGCCCCCTGCCCGAGAAGTTCCACGGCCTGACCGATAAGGAGATCCGCTACCGTCAGCGCTATGTGGACCTGATCGTCAATCCCGAGAGCAAGCGCAACTTCGAGATCCGCTCGAAGTTCGTCGCCTTCCTGCGCCGCTACCTCGATGGCCTCGGCTTTATGGAGGTCGAAACGCCTGTGCTCAGCCCCATCGCGGGCGGCGCGAACGCGCGTCCGTTCATCACGCACCACAATACTCTCGACATCGATATGTATATGCGCATCGCCACCGAGCTGCACTTGAAGCGATTGATCGTCGGCGGCATGGAGCGCGTCTATGAGGTCGGCCGCATCTTCCGCAACGAGGGCATGGACACCAAGCACAACCCCGAGTTCACCACCTGCGAGCTCTATCAGGCGTTCACGAACCTTGACGGCATGATGGACATTCTGGAGGGCATTCTCACGGGCGCGGCGAAGGAGATCCTCGGCACCTACGAGGTCGAGTGGCTCGGCCACAAGATCGACCTCACGCCCTCGTGGAAGCGCGTGACGATGGCAGACGCCGTCAAGAATGTGACCGGTGCGGACTTCATGGCGATCGAGGGCGACGCGCAGGCAGCCGTCGCGCTCGCCAAGAGCGTCGGCGTGGATATGGACGGCGTCCCCGCGACCTGGGGCAACGCCCTCTACGAGACCTTCGATCAGAAGGTCGAGGAGACGCTCATTCAGCCGACCTTCATCACGATGTATCCCGTTGAGGTCAGCCCGCTCGCCAAGCGCAGCCCCTCCGACCCGCACCTCACCGAGCGCTACGAAATGTTCATCTGCGGCTGCGAGATGGGCAACGCCTTCAGCGAGCTCAACGACCCCATCGACCAGTATGAGCGCTTCAAGGCGCAGGCCGCCAAGCGCGCGAACGGCGACGACGAGGCGGACATGATGGACGAGGATTTCGTCATGGCGCTCGAGTATGGTATGCCACCCACCGGCGGTCTCGGCTTCGGCATCGACCGCTGCGCGATGATGCTCTGCGGCGCGGATTCCGTGCGCGATGTCATTTTGTTCCCCACGATGAAGCCGTAAGAAAAAACCAAACAGGAAGAGGGCTGCCGCGGCAGCCCTCTTCCTGTTTTCGTTCCGCTCCGCCGATTCGCTCACAGCAGCAGCGGCTGGATCTGCTCGCCGCGCAGCGCGTGCTCGATCGTCGGCACGAGGAGCGAAAAGTCCGCGATGAGCGAGGTCGGCTTATTCTGCGGATCGTCCTGCCCGAAGGGGACGAAGTAGTAATTTTTTCGGTTGAGCAGCGCGGCGAGGTTCGGCGCGCTCGCGCTCAGTCCGTCGTTCGTCGCCGGCGCGAGGACGACGGGCTTTCCGTTTCGCAGATGGGATTTCGCCGCCATCGTCACCGCACCGTCCGTGATGCCGTGGGCGAGCTTGGCAAGCGTGTTTCCCGTACAGGGCGCGATGACTAAAATATCCGCCATGTCCTGCGGACCGAAGGGCTCGGCGTCCACGATCGTGCGGATAGCGCTGCGCCCCGCCGCGCGCTCCACGCGCGCGAGCAGCTCGTCGGCGCTGCCGAAGCGGGTATCGTACCGCGCCGCGTTCTCCGAAAGAATGGGCACGAGCGGATACTCCGCTGCCAGCTCCTCGAAGACCGTCAGGAGCCTCGGGTGATTGCAGAACGAGCCGCAGAGGGCAAAGCCGATGCGTGTTTGCTTCATGTTTCTTCCTCCCATAGCTTGATGAGCGCGGCGTGGATCGTGTCCGCCGCCGCCTCGGGCGCGACCTTTCCGGGGAGCCCGCCCCCCGCGACGCACCGAAGCCCCAGCGCCTCGGCTGCCGCGCGGTCGAAGCCGGAGCCGGACGCGAGCTCGATGAGCACGCAGTCCCGCCGCAGTTCGCCGAGCAGCTCCGCATCGAGGACGGTGTGCGGCACGGTGTTGAAGACCACGCGGAAGCCGCCGAGCGTCCCCGTGAGCCGGTTCGTGTGCAGCGCGCGATAGCCGAAGGCGTCGATCCACGCAAGATCGTCCATGCGCCGTGCGCTGACCGTCACCTCTGCGCCGAGCCCCCGCAGACGATGGGCGAGGAGCTTGCCGATGCGCCCGAAGCCGATGACCAGACAGGGCGCGCCGCAGAGCGTAAAGTCTGTTTCCGCCATCGCGAGCGCAATGGCACCCTCCGCGGTCGGCACGGCATTGCGCACCGCGCTCTCCTCGCGCGCAAGATAGTCGGTGAGCGTCAGACCGCGCGCTTTCGCCGCCTCGTATTCACGCGCCTTCACGCCGCCCGCGTAGAGCCGCTGCGCGCTCGAAAAGCGCGCAAAGAGCGCTTCGAGCGTCGGTGCGTCCTCCGCACGGCAGTTGAGTTTTTCCCCGCGCGCGAGCGGCGTGGGGAGCACGATCCGCTCCGCCGTTGCTGCCTCGTCGAGCGGCGTCGCCGCCGCGCCGAACGACTCCAGCCCCCAGGTCTGCACGGCGAAGCCGTCCGCGCGCAGCCGCCGCGCGAGCAGCGCCATGCGCTTGTCGCCGCCGAGCACGGCGATCGTTTTTTTCATAGGCGTCCCCCTTTCCGTCTCCTCAGCCTATGCGCGCGGCGGGCGAAATGTGATTGCGAAAAAGGGGAAAGTGTGGTATCCTGACAAAAAATCAGCCAAGGAGACCGCTTATGACCCGTTATCCCTATCTGCTCTTCGACGCCGACAACACGCTCTTCAGCTTCGACGAGGCGAACGAGCATTCCTTCCGCGCCGTCTGCGACCACGCGGGCATTCCCTTCACGCCCGAGCGCTTCGCGCGCTTTGCCCGCTGCAACGACGCGGCGTGGGCGCGCTTCGACCGCGGCGAGCTCACCAAGGACGAGACGCTGCGCGAGCAGTTCCGCGCCTTCTCCTCCGGCGAAGGGCTCGAACTCGACGCCGAGAGCTGTATCCGCGTGCGCCTTGATGTCCTCGGCCGCTCGACCTTCCTCATGCCCCACGCGCTGGAGGTCGTGCGCGCGCTGCGCGAGGAGCACCGCATCTTCCTCATCACGAACGCGGTCGAATCTGTGCAGCGCGGGCGGCTCGGCCGCTCCGAGCTCGCGCCACTCATCGAAGAGGCGTTCATCTCCGAAGCGGCGGGCGCCGCCAAGCCCTCGAGCGCGTATTTCGACTATGTCTTCGCCCACATTTCGGGCATCACGCGCGAAAACTGCCTCGTCATCGGCGACTCCCTCACGAGCGATATCCGCGGCGCGAACAACTACGGTCTTGCGTGCTGCTGGTACAATCCCAAAGCCCTCCCGCGCCCCGCGGACCTTCGTATCGACTACGAGATCCGCGACCTGCGCGAGCTTTATGAGATCGTATAATAAAGAGAAGCGGCAAGCCGTTCGGCTTGCCGCTTCCTTTCATTCCTTCGTCTTATCGAAATAGTACCGCGCAAAATTTTTATGCTGCGCCGCGTAGTAGCGCGCGAGCCGGTACACGCGCGCGGGGGAGAGGTCGCCGCGCGCCCAAAGCGTGTGCAGCGCCCGATAGCTCCCGATCTCCTCGCGCAGCGCGGGGGAGGTGACATACTTTTTCAAAATGCCGCGCGGCACATTCGACCACAGCGCGGCCTTTTCACTATAAATGCACGCCCCGCGCCGCCCGTACACCACATCTTCGACCAACAGCTCCATCATGTTCAGCCCCGCCGCGCGGCAGAAGTAGCTCGAGCGCCCGAGCCGCGGGTTGATTTCAAAGAGCACATAGCGCCCCGTGCGGGAATCGTACTTCATGTCGATGTTCGCGAAGCCCACATAGCCGAGCTGCTCGAGGAACTGCTGCATTTTGTCGTAGAGCAGCGTGTCACCGCGCGAGACGATGGCGGCGTAATTCCCCACGCTCTTCGGGTCGTAGTATTCGAGCACCGGCTGCCCGAGGCACATCGCGCGCACCCTGCCGGAAAGGTCGGAATAGCTGTTGAGCACGCGCATCGCGTCGTCTCCGCCGGGAATGAACTCCTGCAAGATGAGCTTGCCCCGATAGCCCGAGGTGTTCATGCTGCGCACCATCGCGAGGTATTCTTCCTTCGTGTCGAAGAAAAAGACCTTTTTCTGCCCCTCGAAGTGGCAGCGCAGATAGTCGAGCGAGTTGGAGTTCTCGGGCTTGACCACGATGGGGAAGTCAAAGGGCAGCTCCTGCGCGACGCGCTCGCGCTCTTCCGGCGCAGCGATGACGGTTTTCGGATAGTCCAGCCCATAGCGCTCGCAGAGCGCGTAGAATTTATCCTTCGTGTCGAAGGTCTCGAGCAGCTCCTCGGAGATGAAGCGGTTCGCGATCAGCCCCTCGAATTCCGCGCTGTGGCGGCACAAAAGTCCGGTGTAATAGTCCGAGCAGGGGATCACCAACAGCTTTTCATACGCCTGCGCCTTCTCACGCAGTACGCTCCGGAGCGCGGCGGGGAAGACCTCCTCGCGCTCGAAGCCCTCGATGATGCGGCAGTCAAAAAGGCGCGAGTGCCGCGTGGGAATGAGCTGCTGCGTACACACCAGCAGCGGCGTCACCTCGGGGTACGCCTCGCGCAGCAGCCGCGCCGTGCCGTAGGCATTTTCGTCGCTCCCTAAAATGATCGGCAGGAAATCGCGCTTGCTCATGCGCCCGCCTCCCTTTCGTCGTATTCGGCGAGGTATCGGAGCGTCAGCTCCACATCGCTCGGGTAGGGCACGAACTCGCGCCCGCGCTTCATCGTCGTCTCCTCGCCCTTGCCCGTGAGCAGAATGACGCGCGGCGCGTCGTGCTCCATGATCGCGCGGCGAATGCACTCCGCGCGGTCCTCGCAGACGAGGTGCGGCGCCCTGACATGGCGCTCGATGTCTGCGGCGATCTGCCCGAACGGCTCCTCGCCGGAGTCCTCCTCGGTGATGTAGACGAACGCGCAGTTCTCGCCGCTCAGCTCGCCGAGATCCTGCCGCCGCTGCAAGGCGTGGCTCCCCGGGCAGCCGAAGACCGAGATCAGCTCCTTGCCCGGATACTCCACCCGCGTCGAGCGGTAGAGCGCGTCGAAGCTCATGCGGTTGTGCGCGTAATCGACGATGACCGTCACCCTTTTGTCGCGGCTCTCGTAGACCTGCATTCGCCCGTTCGCCCGCGCGCGGCGCAGTCCCGAGCGCACGAATTCCTCCGGTACGCCCAGCGCCAGCGCGATCGTCATGGCAGCGAGCGCGTTGGATACATTAAATAATCCCGGCATCGTGATGGAAAATTCCCCGTTGTAGCGCTCCGAGCGGACGGTGAAGTAAAGTCCGTCCGCGCGCTTTTCGACCCTCTCGCAGTACACCATGTCGCTCTCGTGACTGCCGAAGGTCAGCACGCGGCAGCCGCTTTTTTCCGCGTAGGCGAGCGTTTCCGCGGCGTGGTCGGCATCGGTATTCACGCAGCCCACACGGCAGAGATCGAAGAGGCGGAGCTTCGAGGCGTAATAATCCTCGAAATCCGCGTGCTCGATGGGGCTGATGTGGTCGGTGCCGATGTTCAAAAACGCGCCCACATCGAACCTCATGCCCTCCACGCGCCCGACCTTGAGCGCCTGCGACGAGACCTCCATCACGAGGTGCGAGATGCCCGAGTCATAGGCATTCTGGAAGTGCTGATAAAGCTCCAGCACCTCCGGCGTCGTGATGTGCGACTCCTCCGTCACCACGCCGTCGTAATTATCAATAGAGGAGAGAATGGCGCACTGCGGCTTCCCTGCGCTCGTGAGCCAGTCGTTCAAAATCGCGCGCACATAGTACGCGGTCGTGCTCTTGCCCTTGGTCCCCGTGAGACCGATGCTCGTGAGCCTGTCGGTCACGCCGTCGTAGAAAAGCCGGCCGAGCACGACCATCGCGCGGCGGATATCCGTCACGATCAGGTGCGGCGCGTCCACGCCGTATGTGCGCTCGGCGATGTATGCGGCCGCGCCGTGCGCGAGCGCGTCGGTGAGATACTCTTCCTTAAAATGTGCGCCCTTGCACAGAAAGAGCGAAACGCCGTGCAGCGTGCGCGTATCATAGCTCAGGCAGTCGATGGGCACCTCGCCCGACTCCGGCGAGAGCGTGCTCTCTTCCAAAAGTCCCGCGCGCTCCAGCGCGGCGGCGTATTCCTTCAGCGTGTGTCTGGTCACCATTTCCTTGCTCCTTTGACGATCGGGGGAAGAGGGGTTCTTCCCATTAAATATATAGTATAGCACGCCGCCGCAGTCCTGACAAGAAAAAGACGGGGGAATGCGTCCCACGCGGCTATTTTACCCTCCCGCGCGCCGCTCCGATGCGCCGTATTTTGCCGAAAAATAAAAATCTCAAAAAAATCGAAAAAAGGTGTTGACAAGCGGAAGAAGGTGTGGTAATC
>CAYWAS010000067.1:0-7435 GCA_964455915.1 uncultured Oscillibacter sp.
AGTACGCCAAGAGCTTTCTTGCCCTCGCGCTGCCCGTCGCCTACTGCCTGCTCGATGCCGCCGGCACCTTCGCGGACAACCGCGTGCTCGAAACGCTCGACGAGGGCAGCGCCAATGTCGCCTACGAGCTGACCTTCCTCGCCTCCGCCGCCGTGTGCTTCGTGTATGTGGTGCTCATCAAGAAGGACAGGCTTCTGCCCCGCCGCGAAGCGCCCAAGTACATCGGCGCGGTCTGTGAGACTGCCGGTCAGTTCGCCTACATTTATGCCATTGCGGACACCGAGCATCTTGCCATGTCCGCGCCCATCATCAGCTCCTACTGCGCGGCGAGCGTGCTGTGGAGCCGCCTGTTCCTCAAGGAAAAGCTCTCGTGGAAGCACTATGCCATGATCGTGCTCGTGGTCGCGGGCATCGCCATCATGGGCGTATTCGACCTGTGAGCGGAGCCTATCGGAAAATGCAGCCGGACGGCGAAGAAGCTTCTTCGCCGTCCGGCTTTTTTATTCTTCGATCGGCACATCGATGATGTCCACGCCGCGGCGCAGCGCGTATTCGATCGTATAGCGCGTGCCGCCGGGAAGCCCGTCGTGCAGCGCGATGAGGAGCGAGGCGTGATCGACCATGTAGCGGTTGCGCCGCTGCATACAATCGCGCGAGTAGCGCTCCTGCACGAGCGTTTCATAGTCGCACTGCACGAGGATACGGCGGTAGCGCTCGCGCTGCGCGCGGCTCCAGCCGTCCGGCTGCGTGGGGCAGGGGATCGCCGCTTCGAGCGTCACGGCGGGATAGAGCGCCTTGAGCGCCAGCACGGCCTCGGCGCAGTAGAGGTCGCAGCCCTCTGCCATGCCGCAGATGAAGTGCGTGTAGCCGTCCTCCGCCACGCGCTCGACCACCACGCGCAGCCGCTCCTTGAAGGCAAGGCAGCGCGGATCGTTTTCGTTGCTGCCCCACGGCAGCTTTGTGGGACGGTGCCCCGTAAAGCAGCAGCTCACCGGTCTTCCGCGCAACGCACATCACTCCTCTCGTCGTTCTTCTACAGTATAGAACATTCGTTCTGATTTGTAAAGAGGAAATTGGGGCTTGCATTTTCTCCGTGCGCGTCGTATACTATGCCCAGAAACACAACTGGATCTTTGTCTTCAGGGCGGGGTGCAATTCCCCACTGGCGGTACAGTCCGCGACCGCTCGCTTCGGCGGGCGCTGACCCGGTGCAACTCCGGGACCAACAGTTACAGTCTGGATGGAAGAAGATGAGTACGGGAAGGCCGTGCGCTATTTGCGCGCTCTTTCTTGTTTGTTCACCTTGGAGAAGTCAAAGGCTTCGGGGTGTTTACAAAACAAGAAGGAGTGTCTTTTTATGTCCGAAACCTGTGTCAAGTCCCCTGTCCGCGCCGCCTCCCGCGCCCGCACGCATAAGCTGACGGTCACGGCGATGCTCTCCGCCGTCGCGTTCGTGCTGATGTTCATTGAGTTCCCGATCCCCGCGCTGATCCCCGCCTTCGTCAAGCTCGATATCTCCGACCTGCCCGAGCTGCTCGCCGCCTTCTCCCTCGGACCGGTCTACGGCGTGGTGGTGGCGCTGCTCAAGAATATCCTCTTCTCCCTCCTGCACGGGACCTCCTCTGCCTATGTGGGCGAGGTGTTCAATTTCCTCATGGGCGCGGTGTTCGCCTTCTCCGCGGGCGTGGTCTACCGGCTGCATAAGAGCCGCCGCGGTGCGCTCATCGGTGCGATCACCGGCGCGCTGCTGATGTCGGTGCTGTCCGTGCCGCTCAACTACTTTGTGGTCTATCCTGCCTATGTCGTGTGCTATGAGCTGCCGATGGACGCCATTCTCGGTATGTATCAGGCGATCCGTCCGGGTGCGGACGGGCTGTTAGAGTGCCTGCTGACCTTCAATATGCCCTTCACCTTCTTCAAGGGAATGCTCGATGTGGCGCTCTGCTTCCTCATTTACAAGCCCCTCTCGCCGCTGCTGCACAGATGAATCGAAAAAGGAAGCCTCTGCTTTTAGCAGAGGCTTCCTTTTTGTTCGGTTTCCGTGCGCTCTCCGCCGCCCTTCGGCGCGTCGGCGAGCACCTCGGCGAGCGAGACGGCATCGAGATAGTCGTTGATGAGCGCATCGAGCCGCGTCCACACGGGCAGCGTCAGGCAGCGGTCGGCGCGCGGACAGGTGTTGTCCCCCTCCAGACAGGCCACGGGCGCGAGCGAGCCCTCGCTCGCACGCACGATCGCGCCCACGGAGCACTCCTCCGGTGTGCGGCTGAGACGATAGCCGCCGCCCTTGCCGCGCCGACCCTCCACCAGCTCCGCGCGCACGAGCGCGGCGATGATGCTCTCGAGGTATTTTTCGGAAATGTCCTGCTGCTCGGCGATCAGCGTCAGCGGAATGTATTCGCTCCGCTCGTGCTGCGCGAGCTCGAGCATCACGCGCAGCGCATAGCGTCCACGGGTCGAAATGAGCATAAGTCTCCTCCCTCGCTTTTCCGCCCGCGGCGGGCGGGAAAAGCGGCTGCGATCAGGCAGAATAGCGATGATATGAGTATTCTATCACAGTTTTTCGTCTATTTCAATGCCCCGACGGAAATGCGTGCGGTGTCGAAATCCGCTCTTGCCCTTGCGCGCGATATCGGTTATACTGATAAGATAGAATCACAAAGGAGGTCCCCGCCATGGGTATCTTTTCCAAGGGCGCGCCGGTCAAGACCGAGGCGCCGCAGTTCATCGAGGTCGGCCAGATCGTCAACACGCACGGCGTGAAGGGCGATGTGAAGGTCCAGCCGTGGGACGTGACGCCCGAGCAGCTCGTCGGCTTCAAGGCGCTTTATATGGACGGCACGCAGTTCCGCCCCATCGACCGCCGCGTGCAGGGCAATATGGTGCTTATGCACTTCCCCGGTTGGGACGATATGACGAGCGCGGAGACGCTCAAAACCAAGATCCTCTCCATCAAGCGCAGCGAGGTGCAGCTCAAAAAGGGCGAGTATCTTGACGCGGAGATCATCGGCATGGAGGTCTACCAGTACTTCACCCACCGCTATATCGGCGTGGTGGAGGAGGTCTTGACCTATCCCGCCCACAAGCTCTACAAGGTGCGCGGACGGGAAAAGTGTTACCTGATCCCCGCGGTGGAGAATATTTTCATCACGGGCATCGATGCGGAGCGGCGCGAGATCTCCGTCAATATGATCGAGGGGCTGGAGACCGATGCGGATTGATATTCTGACGCTGTTCCCCGACGCGGTGGACGCGATGATGCGCTCGAGCATTCTCGGGCGCGCGCAGGAGCGCGGGCACATCGCCATCAACACCCACCAGATCCGCGATTTCACCACGAACAAGCAGATGCAGGTGGACGATTATCCCTACGGCGGCGGGCGCGGCGCGGTGATGCAGGCCGATCCCCTCTACCGCTGCTGGGCGAGCGTGGAGCGCGAGGCGGGTGAGCGCTGCCGCACGATCTATCTCTCCCCCTGCGGGCGCACCTTCACGCAGAGCGTCGCGCGCGAGCTGAAGGAACATTACGACCACCTCATTCTCGTCTGCGGACACTATGAGGGCATCGACCAGCGCTTTATCGACGAGTGCGTGGACGAGGAGATCAGCATGGGCGACTTCGTCGTCACCGGCGGCGAGATCCCCGCGATGGCGCTCGCGGACGCCGTGTGCCGCATGGTTCCGGGCGTTCTGCCGGGGGAGGAGTGCTTCACGGAGGAGTCCCACTGGGACGGGCTGCTGGAGTATCCGCAGTATTCCCGTCCCGACGAGTGGCACGGGCGGCGTGTGCCCGAGGTGCTGCTCTCCGGCCACCACGGGAATGTGGAAAAATGGCGCCGGAAGCAGAGCTATATCCGCACGATGCTCCGCCGTCCCGATCTCTGGGCGAGCTTTGACGAGAGCCACTGCAAAACGAAAGGCGAGCGCAGGCTCCTCGCCGAAGCAAAGGCGGAGGCAGAGGCGCTGCGCGCCGCGGCGCGCGGAGAGGCGGCGGAGGAGACCGATGCCGCGCACGATCCGCGCTGAGCGCCCCGCTTGACCGACGATCATGCCCCGACGCAGGAAGGAACTGCGTCGGGGCATTTGACTTCCTAAGCGCCGGAAAAGCCGTAGGTGAAGGTGAGGGGATCCTGAAAAAGCGGGAGCTGCGGCGGGCGATAGGTGAAGTAGACAAAGGCAAAGGCCAGCAGCCACAGCAGCACGAAGCCTGCGGCCTGCCACGCGCCGCCGCGCAGCGCGCCGCGCGTGAGCAGGCGGCTGCTCGTCAGGAAGCACAGCGCGTCGGCGAGGAAGAAGATGGCGATGTTCACCCACGAGGGCGTTTTGCCGAATGCGCCGCTGAGTGTATAGAAAGCCACCGGGATCGTGAGCAGTCCCACGAGGAGCGCGGCGGCCTTGACCGCAAAAAAGTTGTGCAGCGGCTCGGCGAAGAGGACGAACTGCACCGTGGTGAAGAGGAAGAAGGGGACGAAGAGCAGCTTCATGTGCTCCCAGGTGGATTCGTTCACGGCGGAAAACGCCGCGGCGAGCGGACTTGCGAGCGTCCAGTCAAAGACGAAGTGCAGCAGCGTCCCGACCGCGCCGACGAAGAAAAAGCCGAACCATTCCCGGCGCAGCAGCCTTTTTTGCATGGCGATACCTCCCAAAGAGCGAACTCCTCTCATTGTATGGATTTGTCCGCCGTTTTATCCCGCCGCGCACGGAAAAAGCTGCCGCCGCGCTTGACGGAAACGCGCGGGACGGCTATAATCAGAATGCGATCCGCCGCGCTGCGGCGCGGCAGAAGAAGAGAAAGGAGGCATCGGCTCCGCGCCGGTGTTTTCAGATATGGGTGAGCAGAGGTCCCCGCTCGCGGGGAAGAGAACGGTCGAGTTTACGAACCGGCAGCTCGTGGCGCTGATCGCACCGATGCTGCTCGAGCAGCTTCTCGGCATCACGGTCGGCCTTGCCGACTCGCTGATGGTCTCGACGGTCGGTGATGCGTCGATCTCGGCGGTGTCGCTGGTGGACTCCATCGGCGCGCTGATGATCTATATTTTCTCCGCGATGGCGACGGGCGGCGCGGTCGTGGCAGGGCAGTACCTCGGCCGCGGCGAGCGGGAGGAGGCCTGCCGCAGCGCGCAGCAGACCGTCGTGCTGCTCGGCGCGGTCTCCCTTGTGGTGACGGTGCTGCTGTATGTCTTTCAGGACCTCATCATCACGCGGCTGTTCGGTGAGATCGACGCCGATGTGATGGCAGCGACCAACACCTACTACAGCTATGTCATCGCCTCCATTCCGGGCATCGCGCTCTACAACGGCGGCGCGGCGCTCTTCCGCACGATGTCGCGCTCGGGCGTGTCGCTCAAGGTGTCGATGCTGATGAACGGCATCAATGTGGCGGGCAACGCTCTGCTGATCTTCGGCTTCGGCTTCGATGTGGCGGGCGTCGCCATTCCGACGCTGGTCTCGCGCACGGTGGCGGCGGCCGTGATCCTGTGGCTGCTCTTCGACGAGCGGCTGGAGCTGCACCTTTCCAACGTCAAGGCCTTCCGCTTCGAGCGGCGCGTCACGCGCAACATCTTCCGCATCGCCATTCCAAGCGGCGTGGAAAACGGAATGTTCCACCTCGGCCGGCTCGCGCTCTTCAGCCTGGTCTCCACCTTCGGCACGGCGAGCATCACCGCGAACGCGATCGGCAACACGATGGGCAACTTCCATGTCTTTGCGGGGCAGGCGATCTGCATGGGTCTGACCACCGTGGTGAGCCAGTGCATCGGCGCGGGCGACTATGAGCGTGCGCGCTACTACATGAAAAAGCTCTCCATCGCCGCCTATGTGATCATCGGGGTCATCAATATCCTGCTCATTTTGTCGATCCCGCTGATCCTTTATGTGTACGATGTCGCGCCCGATGCGGCGGCGCTCGCGCGCAGCGTCATGCTGATCCACGGCGGCAGCACGATCGTCCTCTGGGTCCCCTCGTTCATGATCCCCTATTTCCTGCGCGCGACGGGGGACGCCGGCTTCACGATGGTCACCAGCATGATCACGATGTGGCTCGTGCGCGTGTTCGGCGCCTATGTGCTCGGCCGCTACCTCGGCTTCGGACTGGTCGGTGTCTGGTTCGCCCACGCAATCCTCGACTGGCTGACGCGCAGCGTGATCTTCGTCGTGCGCTACCGCAGCGGAAAGTGGGAGCGCAAGGCGATCCGTTCATGATGCACAAAAAAAGAGAAAAGCCCTGCGGCTTTTCTCTTTTTTGAAAAATGCGGCGCTCACATCTCCACGGTGATGTTGTCGGTGCCGTGCTGCTCAAATTCGCCTAAGTAGATGTCCATGCGCTCGCGCAGCTCCTCGTAATTTTCCGGCGTGGGCGCATCGGAGTCCATGTCGCGCAGGGCAAGCTCCTGCGCGAGGATCTCGAAAAACATGGCGTCCTCATAAGCGAGGATCGCCTCGTGGATACCGCCGTCGGCAAAGGCGCGCGAGGGGATCAGCTCGCCCTGATATGCCTCGACCAGCGGGACCATGCCGTGGCTGATGCAGTTGGAAAAGACCAGGCTTTCCACCTCGTCATACTCGCGGATACGGTCCTCGCCGCGCGTGGAGTTGAGCACCCAGTTGCCGATGTAGACCAGATCCAGAAGACGGCGGAACTGCTTTTCCGTCAATTCGATTTTCATGCTGTGCCTCCTGTGAAGGACTGAGTTTTCCTGATGATAGCACATTCCGCGAAAAAAAGCTATAGAAAAAACAGGCAGAATGCAAAAAAGAAAGGGGAGAGGGGCCGTGAATGAGAGGGTATCCCTCCTTGTGCGCGGCACGCAGCGCGGCCCGGACGCGCAGGAGGAGACGAGCGAGCTGCGCTGCGAGGGCGTGCTGCGGCAGACGGCGGACGGCTGGCTCCTCGCCTACGAGGAGCAGATGGCGGACGGGCGCGTCAAGGCGCTGCTCCGCCTCGCCGATGGGCGCGTCACGCTCACGCGCCGCGGCGCGGTGCGCAGCGAGCTGAGCTTCGCCGAGGGCGAGCGCCGCACGGCATTCTATGCTCTGCCCGTCGGCCGCTTGACGATGGAGGTCATCACGCGGAGCGTCCGCGATGCGCTGCCCGCGGAGCTGGAGCTGGACTACTGCCTTGCCGTGAACGGCGAGACCGTGAGCGAGCACCGCCTTGTCTTTTCGCTCGAGGCAGCAGGCGGGGGAGCTTCGTCATTTTGCACATAAAACGGGGCAAAAATGCCGCTCCGACAGGGCTGGTATGCGATTTACAAAATGAACTGGTACTTGCTATAGCACTAAATTCGTATAAAGTAATAATGACGGCGAATTGACTAAAAAATGTCGAGAGAGAGGGACAGTTTTTGGTTTTCTCGTCGATCTATGTTTGAAAGGGAGAGAAAAATGGAAAACAAAACCACGAAGAGCAGCGGAAAGCTGAAAGCGATGTTTCTGATCC
>CAYWAS010000068.1:0-7236 GCA_964455915.1 uncultured Oscillibacter sp.
GCGTGAACGGCGAAACGCCCTCGCTCACGCTGCGCACGCGCATCGACGCGGCGGCGGACTATCTTCGCGCGCACCCCGACCTTCCCGCGATCCTCTCCGGCGGACAGGGACCGGGGGAGGACATCACCGAGGCGGAGTGTATGCGCCGCGCGCTCGTCTCCCGCGGGATCGACGCGGGCCGCCTGTACCTCGAAGAGCGCTCGACGAGCACGCGGGAGAATTTCGAATATTCCGCGCAGATCCTCGCCTCGCTCGGTCCGGAGGGCGGGGACGGCGCGTGTGTGGCGGTCGTAACGAGCGACTTCCACCTCTTCCGCGCGAGCCTGCTCGCGCAGCCGGAGCTGCGCGTTGTCGGCGTTCCCGCGCACTTTCCGTCCGCGCTGTACTATCGGGCGCTGAGCGTCAATTATTATGTCCGCGAGGCGTTTGCCCTCGCATCGTTCTATGTGTTCGGAGGTTGATAGCATGAATCGAGATGTTTTGTGCCTGTACTATTCCCGCACGGGAAACACCAAATTTGCCATGGAGGAGATCGCCGCCGCGCTCGACTGCGAGTGCGTGGCGCTGCGTGACCGCGTGGATCGTTCGGGCGCGATCGGCTGGCTGCGCTGCGGACTGGACGCGATGCGCAAGCGCACCCGCGCGATGGAGCCGATCACCACGCGCCGCGCATTGCAGGATTATCGCCTGGTCATCATCGGCACGCCGATCTGGGCGGGGCGCTGCTCGAGCGTTGCGCGCGGCTTTTTGAAGCGCCGCGGGCTGGAGCTGCAAAACGCCGCCTATGTCGTGACGCACGGCAGCGAGGAGCTCTACAAAGATGTTTACGCGCAGATGGACCGGTATGTCGCGCACCCGCACGCCGCAGATGTGTCGCTGCGCATCGGCTCGGCAGGCTATCACTTCTGGCGCGACGAGTTCGTGCGCAAGGTCAACGCCTTCCTGACGGCGGAGAGCTGAGCGATGTGGGAAAAATTGCAGGCGCTCGCGCGCCGCTACGCGGAGATCGGCGAGCTGCTGACCGTGCCGGAAATTTACGGCGACGCGAAGGAGCTGCGCCGGCTCACGCAGGAGCAGAAGGAGCTTGCGCCGGTCGCGCAGTGCTATGAAGCCTATCGCCGCGCGGAGAAAAACGAGGCCGAGGCGCTCGCTCTCCTCTCCGATCCCGAGCTGCGCGAGATGGCGCAGGAAGAATTGCGCGAGGCCAAGGCGGAGCAGGAGCGGCTCTATGAAGAGCTGCGCGTGCTGCTGCTCCCGCGCGACCCGAACGACGGGAAAAATGTCATCATGGAGCTGCGCGGCGGCGTCGGCGGTGAGGAGAGCGCGCTCTTCGCCTACGACCTCTACCGTATGTACTCGATGTACGCGGAAAAGCACGGCTGGAAGATCGAGCTGATGAACTATAACGACACGGAGCTCGGCGGTGTAAAGGAAGCGGACTTTACGATCATCGGCGCGGGCGCGTGGTCGCGATTGAAGTTTGAGAGCGGTGTCCACCGCGTGCAGCGCGTGCCGGAGACGGAGAGCGGCGGGCGCGTCCACACCTCGACCGCGACGGTCGCGGTGCTCCCCGAGATGGAGGAGGTCGATGTCGACCTCCGAGCGGAGGATATCGAGATGCAGGTCTACCGCGCTTCCGGCGCGGGCGGGCAGCATGTCAACAAGACGAGCAGCGCCGTGCGCCTCATTCATAAGCCCACGGGCATCGTCGTCGCCTGCCAGGAGGAGCGCTCGCAGGTGCAAAACCGCGCGAAATGTATGCAGATGCTCGCGAGCAAGCTCTACGAGATCGAGCGCGAGCGCGTGGAGAGCGCGCAGACGAACGAGCGCCGCGCACAGGTCGGCACGGGAATGCGCAACGAGCGTATCCGCACCTATAATTTCCCGCAAAACCGCGTGACCGACCATCGGCTCACGGGTGAGAACAAAAATTTCAACATCGACGCGGTCATCAACGGCGAGCTCGACCCCATCATCGACGCGCTGACGATGCAGTCGCAGGCGGAAAAGCTGCGCGAGAGCGCGGAGAGCTGATCTTTCGGGATACGCGCTTTCTCGGCTTTGAACGCGAAAAAGGGGGAACCTTTTTGAAAACACGGTATTTTTCCATCACCGACCACGCGCGGGAGCGCGCGGCGGTCGAGGCGGCGGCGGAGATCCTGCGCCGCGGCGGACTGCTCGCCATTCCGACCGAGACGGTCTACGGCCTCGGCGCGGACGGACTGAATGAGGACGCCGTGCGCCGCATTTTCGAGGCGAAGGGTCGCCCGCAGGACAATCCGCTCATTCTGCACATTCCTGACGCGAGCTGGCTCACGCGCTGCTGCCGCGAGGTGCCGGAGGCGGCGTACCGCCTTGCCGAGCGCTTCTGGCCGGGGCCGCTGACGATGATCCTGCCGAAGGCAGAGGGCGTTCCGCTCGTCACGACCGCGGGGCTTGACACCGTCGGCGTGCGCTGCCCCGACCATGCGGTCACGCGTGCGATCATCGAAGCGTCCGGTGTGCCGGTCGCGGCGCCGAGCGCCAACACCTCGGGGCGTCCGAGCTGCACGACCGCCGCCCATGTCCGCGAGGATATGGACGGGAAGATCGACGGCGTGGTGGACGGAGGCGCGTGCCGCGTCGGTGTGGAATCGACGATCATCGACCTCACCTGTACGCCTCCGCGCCTGCTGCGTCCGGGCGGACTGCCGCTCGAAGACCTGCGAGCGGCGCTGGGCGAGGTCGCGGTGGACAAAGCCGTGGTGCAGCCGATGGCGGCGGGGGAGAAGCCCCGCGCTCCGGGCATGAAGTACCGCCACTACGCGCCGAAAGCGCCCGTCACGGTCGTGACCGGAGACGCACGCGCGAGCGCCCGCTATCTCCTCACGCACCTCGGCGCGGGAGACGGCGTGATTCTCTTCGACGAGTTTGCGCCGCTCTTCGCAGGCTGCACGGTCCGCACGATCGGCGCGCGCGGTGACGATTTGGCGCACTCGCAGCGCGTGTTCGACGCGCTGCGCAGCTTCGACGAAACGGCGGTCGGCGCGATCTGGGCGCAGTGTCCCTCGAGCGAGGGGCTGGGTCTCGCCGTCGGGAACCGGCTGAAAAAAGCGGCGGGCTTCCACACGGTAGAAGCGAAAAATTCTGTAAAGCTCATTGGCATTACAGGAACGACCGGAGCTGGGAAAACGACGCTCCTTCATGCGCTTGAGCGGCGCGGCGCACAGGTGCTCGACTGCGACGCGGTCTACCACGAAATGCTGCGCTCGGACGCGCGCCTGCGCGCCGACATCAGCGCGGCGTTCGGCGATGTTTTTTCGCCCGCGGGCGAGTTGGATCGGCAGAAGCTGGGCAGGATAGTCTTTGGCGATGCCGCCGCGCTCGCGCGGCTCGACGAGATCGTCCATACCCATCTCCCGCGGGAGATCGCGCGGCGCATCGAAGTGGGCGGCGCGGCGCTTGCCGCGCTCGACGCGATCAAGCTCATTGAGAGCGGGCTTGCCGCGCTGTGCGATGTGACCGTCGCCGTCACTGCGCCGGAGGAGGTGCGCGCGGCGCGCATCATGGCACGCGACGGCATTCCCGAGGACTATGCCCGCGCGCGCATCGCCGCGCAGCGGAGCGAGGACTGGTTCCGCGCACACTGCGACGCGGTTTTCGAGAACAACTATCCCACGCCCGCGGCGGCGGAGCTTGCTGCGGCAGCGTTTCTGGACACCATACTGTAAGGAGGATACGAACAATGCCTGAGAAGAAAAAGAACGAGTGGGCGGAAAAGCTCGCCTACGCCCCGAAAAACGGCTACGACCGCCTGAGCGCGGAGGAAGAGGCGGCGATGCACGCCTACTGCGAGGACTATAAGTCCTTCCTCGACCACGGCAAGACCGAGCGGCTGTGCGTGGAGCACTGCATCGAGCTCGCGACCGCGCGTGGCTTCGTGCCTTACGAGAAGGGCATGGCGCTCCGCGCCGGCGACAAGGTCTACTACAATAATCGCGGCAAGGCGATCATGCTCGCCGTCATCGGTCAGCAGGATCTCAGCCACGGCGCGAACATCGGCGCGGCGCACACCGACGCGCCCCGTCTGGACTTGAAGCCCCGCCCGCTCTATGAGGAAGCGGAGATGGCATACCTCAAGACCCACCACTACGGCGGCATTCGCAAGTACCATTGGGTGACGATCCCGCTCGAGCTGCACGGCGTGGTCGTGCGCGGCGACGGCTCGACGGTCGCCGTCCACATCGGCGCTGAGGAGGGCGAGCCGCAGTTCATCATCAATGACCTTCTCCCGCACCTCGGGCGCGAGCAGGGGAAAAAGCCGCTCAATGAGGCGATCCCCAGCGAGAGCCTGAATCTGCTCGTCGGCGGCCGTCCGCTTGCGGGGGAGGAGTGCTCGGACCGCTTCAAGCTCAGTGTCCTGAAGCTCCTCAATGAAAAGTACGGCATCGTGGAGGAGGACCTCATCTCCGCCGAACTCGAGGTCGTTCCCGCCGGTCATGCGCGCGACATCGGCTTCGACCGCAGCTTCATCGCCTCCTATGGCCACGATGACCGCGTATGCGCTTACGCCGAGCTTGCTGGTATTTTCGACGCGAAGACCCCCGCGCGCACGGCGGTGTGCATCTTTGCGGACAAAGAAGAGATCGGCTCGGAGGGTGTCTCCGGTATGCTCTCGCAGGCGTTCGACAAGTTCATGGCGGACCTCTGCGAGACGCAGGGCGTCGCGCTGCGCGACTGCCTCGCGAACTCCTTCTGCCTGAGCGCAGATGTGACCGCCGCCTACGACCCGAACTTCTCCGAGGTCTACGATAAGCGCAACGCAGCCTTCGTCAACTACGGCGTGGGGCTTTGCAAGTACACGGGCGCGGGCGGCAAGTCCGGCGCGAGCGATGCGAGCGCGGAGGTCGTTGGGCGCGTGCGCAAGCTCTTCAACGACAACGGCGTCTTCTGGCAGATGGCGGAGCTCGGCAAGACCGACGCGGGCGGCGGCGGCACGGTCGCGAAGTTCATGGCGCAGCGCAACATCGACACGCTCGACGCAGGCGTGCCGGTGCTCTCGATGCACGCGCCGTACGAGACCGTCGCGAAGCTCGACTGCTACATGACCTACAAGGCCATGCGCACGATTTTCGAAAAGAACTGAAGAAACGCAAAAAATCCCCATCGGGCGCGGCGGGAAAAGCTCCTGCCGCGCCGCGCCTTTGTTTGCGATGTATCGCGGTGTATAAAGATTTTCTATCTGTGCTTGCGTCCGCGGCAAAGACGTGGTAAAATGATAAAGAAGCAAGAAAGAAGAACGCGGCTTCGCGGGGCGGGAGAGCGCTGCGGAGACCGAAGGAAAGGAAGCTCCCGATATGACTCAGCTTTTTACCGATACCTCAGCCAATCTCCCGCTCACGCTCCTGCGGCAGTATGGCATCACCGTCCTGCCCTTCGCCTACACGGTGAACGGCGTCGCCGAGGACTACGACGAGGCGACCGACTTCGACGGCAAGAAGTTCTACGACGCGATGCGCGAGGGCGCGGAGGTCAGAACGTCGATGATCAATCCCGCCACGGCGGAGCACTTTTTCGAGCAGGCGCTCGAGCGCGGCGACGATGTGCTCTACATCGGCATGTCCGGCGGCATCAGCGGCACGGCGCAGGCGGCGGCGAGCGCCGCGCGCGAGCTGCGCGAGAAGTACCCCAGCGCGCAGATCGTCACGATCGACACCTATGCCGCCTCCCTCGGCGAGGGCTTGCAGGTGCTCGAGGCGGCGGAGCTGCTGCGCGCGGGCAAGAGCCTGCAGGAGGTCAGCGACTATATTTACGAGCGTCTGCCGCATATGTGCCAGTTCTTCACGGTGGACGATCTCGCCTACCTCAAGCGCGGCGGGCGCATCTCCGGCGCGACCGCGCTCGTCGGCACGATGCTCGGCATCAAGCCCATCCTGCGCGGCGACGAGACGGGGCACATCGTCCAGTGCGGCAAGGTGCGCGGAAATAAAAAGGCGTACCTTGAGCTTGCGGACTACTTCGATACGCGCGCGCTCGATAAGTCGGAGCGCCTCGGCATCGCCCACGCGGACAACCTCGCTGGCGTGGAGCAGCTCATTGCGCTGCTGCGCGAGCGCGGCTTCACCGGCGATTGCCTGACGGTGGACTACGAGCCCGTGACCGGCTCGCACGTCGGCCCGGGCACGGTGGCGCTCTTCTTCTACGGCACGGAAAAGTAAAGTCAACGCTGCTACGGCGGCCTCGCGGCAAAGCGCGGGGCCGCCGCTTTGCGCTCTCCTGCAATTTCCAAAAAATATGAAATTTTTCCTGCATAGCCTATTGCAAAAGCCGACACGATGCGGTAAAATGACCCTGTCTTTTATAGATGATCTCAATAAATGACTATAAGGGATAAATTTTATAGAAAGTGTGTTATTTGTATGGGAAAGAAAAAGCTCAGCCTGCCGGTGCAGATATTCCTCGCGCTGATCCTCGGCATTCTGGTCGGCCTTGCCTTCTACTTTATAGGTAAGCCCGAGCTCACCACCAATTACCTCAAGCCCTTCGGCACGATCTTCGTGAACCTCCTCAAGTTCATCGTTGTCCCCGTCGTGCTCCTCTCGATGATCGACGGCATCATCTCCATGGGCGATATGAAGAAGGTCGGCGCGGTCGGCTGGAAGACCGTCGCCTACTTCCTCGTCACCACCGCCATCGCCTGCGTGATCGGCCTCGTCTTCGCGAACCTCTTCAACAGCGCGGGGCTGTTCCCGACGCTCGCCCTCGAGGAGGGCGCGACGTGGGATAAGGCCACGAGCGCGAACTTCATGGATACCCTCGTTGCGATGTTCCCGAGCAATATGTGGGCGGCCTTCACCGAGGCCAATATGCTTCAGGTCATCATCATCGCGCTCTTCTTCGGCGGCGGCATCCTCGCCGCGGGCGAGAAGGGTAAGCTCGCGCAGGATATCGTGACCTCCTTCTACGCGGTCATCGAGCGTGTGATGGCGTTCATCATCGCCCTGAGCCCCATCGGTGTTTTCACGATGATGGCGTGGGTCGTCGCGAACCAGGGGCCTGAGATCCTCGGCTCGCTCGGCATCGTGCTCCTGTGCGCCTACATCGGCTACATCGCCCACGCGGTGCTCTGCTACTCCATCTCCGCCAAGGCCTTCGCCGGTGTCAGCCCTGTCTACTTCTTCGAGAACGCCGCTCCCGCGATGATCTTCGCCTTCACCTCCACCTCCTCCGCTGCGACCATCCCCCTGAGCAAGGAGT
>CAYWAS010000069.1:0-7019 GCA_964455915.1 uncultured Oscillibacter sp.
AGATGAGCGAGGAACAGGCGTGGGAAGCGATTCGCATTGAGTTGACGAAGCTTATCAACGAGCATCGCGTCGCGAACGGGCTTGATGCGTGCGAAGAGTGGGACGTGCTCGTGACCGGTGCGACGGCGCGGAGTAAGGAGCTCGTGCAGAAGTTCGCGCATGTTCGGCCGGATGGCAGACCCTGTCATACCTTGTATCAGGAGTTGATTGGCGTTGGTGCAAATCCCAGTGAGAATTGTTGGACTGGTACGACCTATGACATGACAATTGCCGATACCGCATCCGCGATTTTCAATAGTTGGAAGAATTCTGCAGGGCACAACGAAGCAATGCTTGGCAAGACCTTTAAATATATTGGCGTTGGCGTGTATCGTCAGGGAGGTATGACCTATGCAGTAACTCATTTTGTGCAAAAAAGCGGTTATGAATGGACGATGGCGGAAATTGCCAAATTAGGTAAATAAACTATCTAATTAAAATAAACTTGCCTCAAAATCGAGCCGTCTATATGATGGCTCGATTTCTTTCTCTTGTATATATCACCAAGGCATAGCAACCTAATATCGCCAAGGCAAAATGACATATGCGGTAACGCATTTTTGCGAAACTGTTGCTTACAGCGATTTCTATGCACGCCTTAATAATGCTTGAAATGTCTTAAAAGCGAACACAGGGGACGTGGTTGTCAACCACGTCCCCTGTCAACTTGTTTGCGTTTTCCTTTTACTTTGCGGCGGGCAGCTCCACTAACTCGTACTCGCGCGAGCCGATGCCCAGCGCCGCTGCCGCTTCGACCGTGCGCACGCCGCTGCGACTCTCGATGCGCTCGACGAGATGGTCGCGCCCGGGATCGTCGGAGGCGTAGACGAGGTCAAGGCACGCCTGATCGATCGCCACGGGGTCGAGCGAGGCGAGAATGCCGATGTCCGCCATGCAGGGGTCCTCCGCGACCTCGCAGCAGTCGCAGTCGACCGAGAGGTTCTTCATCACATTGATGTAAACCAGCTTGTCCCCGAACAGCTCCGTCACGGACAGTGCGGCGTCCGCCATCGATTCGAGGAAGGCGTTCTGCTCCGCCGTCCAGATCTTCTCCGGCTCGCCCGCGCCGTGAATATACGCCTTGCCGAACGAGGACGCGCAGCCGATGGAGAGCTGCTTGAGCGCGCCGCCGAAGCCGCCCATCGGGTGACCCTTGAAGTGGGAGAGGACGAGCATAGCGTCGTAATTCGTAAGGTTTTTGCCGACAAAATTCTTTTTGATGCGCTTGCCGTTCGGAATGCTCAGCTCCAGGTCGGGCCCCTCCGCGTCGAGCAGATCGACCTCAAAGAGACGGCTCCAGCCGTGCTTGAGGAGCGTGCGGCGATGCTTCTCGGTGGAGTTACGCTGCCCCTCATAAGCGGTGTTGCACTCCACCACCGTGCCGCCCACCGTCTCGATCATCGGCTGCCAGAATTCGGGCTTGAGGAAGTTCTGATTGCCCTGCTCGCCGGAATGGAGCTTCACGGCGACCCTGCCGCCAAGCTCTCTGCCGGCCATGCGGTAGAGCTCCACGACCTTCTCCGGTGTGATCTCGCGCGAAAAATAGACCTTTGCTTTCATCGCTCCGCCTCCTGTTTTGATATTTGTTCCTATTGTAGCCTGTTTTCGCGCGTTTGGCAATCCCCTCCTGCGATGCCACTCCTGCATTTTCTCGCAGAAAATTCCGTTATTTTATGCACAGGCATTGCTTCCCTCCGTTTTTTGGTATACTATAATGACAGTTCTTCCGGAACACATTCTGAAAGAAATACAGGAGGGTACTTTATATGCAGGCAAAGGCTTATGATGTCGTTGTCGTGGGTGCGGGCAACGGCGGACTCAGCGCGGCAGCCTATCTTGCCAAGACGGGCAAGAAGGTGCTGGTGCTGGAAAAGCACAATCTCCCCGGCGGCTGCGCCACGAGCTTCCGGCGCGGCGCATACGAATTCGAAGCGACGCTGCATGAAATGTGCCAGATGGGGCGCGGCGTGGACGGCGAGCCGCGCGGCGCGGTGCGTGAGCTGCTCGACGGCTACGGGCTCAATGTGGACTGGGTCCCCATCGACGAGGCGTTCTGCGCGGTCGCGACCGACCCCGAGAAGGGCTTCCATGTAGAGATGCCCGTGGGTGTGCAGGCGTTTATCGACGAAATGGAGCGTCAGGTCCCCGGCAGCCGCGAATCCATGACAAATGTGATGGAGATATCGCGTATGCTCGTTGACGGCGTGGACTGGCTGGGCGCGCGGCACAATCACCCCTCCCCGCTTGAAAAGGTCGTCATGCTCGCCAAGTGGCACGACCTCATGAAGCTCGTCCCGCAGAGCGTGGAGACGGTGCTCGACCTGCTCGGCGTGCCCGAGAAGGCGAAGAACATCTATGAATCCTACTGGACCTATATCTCCGCCGACTCCTCGCAGATGTCGTTTGCGGTGTACGCTTTCATGACCTATGTCTATCTCACGCAGCGTCCATGGATCGCGCGCAACCGCAGCCATGAGATCTCGATGGCCTTCGACGCGCGTATCCGCGAGCTCGGCGGTGACATCTGGTACAACACCGAGGTCAAAAAGATCGATGTCAAGGGCGGCGCGGTGCATGGCGTGGAGCTTGCCGACGGCAGCTACATCGCCTGCGAGCGCGTGATCTCCAACCTCATGCCGCATGTCGTCTTCGACCGCATGGTCGACCCCGCCGAGGTGCCGGAGTACGACCGCAAGGCGATGAACGCGCGCAAGATCGCGCAGGCCTGCGTCACGGTCTATCTCGGGCTCGACGCGAGTGCCGAGGAGATCGGTCTCAAGGGCTACGACACCTTCATGCGCGAGGACCCCAACAACCGCAATCAGTACGCGAGCTCCAATAAGATCGAGACGCACAAGGATATCACCGTCACCGTTCTCACCAACGCCGTGCCCGACGCGGCGGGAGAAAACCGCGCCTTCATTCAGTTCTCCAAGTTCTACACCGAGGACCCCTTCAAAGATGTGACGGAGGAGACCTACTTCAAGATTAAGGACCGCATCGCCCGCGAGTGCGTGGAGCGCTACGAGGCCGTCACCGGCTGCGACCTTCAAAGCCACATCGAGGAGATCGTCGTGGCAACGCCCGTCACCTGGGCGCGCTACCTCGGGACGCCGAAGGGCGATGTCTACGGCTACGAGCCGCACACCTGGGACGGTATGTTCCCGCGCGTGCAGTCCGGCACGGAAGACCTCGGTTACACGATCAAGGGTCTGCGCTTCGCCGGCGGTCACGGCACGCAGATGGACGGCTACTCGCAGGCGTATATGTCCGGCGCGGAGCAGGCAAGATACACACTTCGCGACATGAAGGAGGGCAAGTAAGATGAAGTACAATTACGATAAAAAGCTCCTCAGGAGCCTCGGCGTCGGTCCCTTTCTCGGGCAGGTCAAGCTGCGCGAGAAGATGATCGCTGCGGCGGACGACGCGCCTCCCGTTTCGATCTACAACGCGAATGTCCTCGCCAAAAAGCTCCACCCTGCCGTGCAGCACGCCGTCGTTGCGGAGATCGTCGACCACGGCGACGCGAAGAGCTATGTCCTCAAGCCTGACGCCGAAGCGGGCACGCAGCAGCTCGCCTATTTCCGCGCGGGGCAGTATCTGAGCATCGCGCTCGATGTCGGCGCGGCGCGGGTCAACCGCCCCTACACCATTCGCTCCTGCCCGAAGGACGCGTTGAACGGTTCCTACACCATCACCGTCCGCCGCGGCGCGAACGGCTTCGCCTCCGATGAGATCCTCGACGGCTGGTGCGTCGGCACGAAGGTCACACTCTCCGCGCCGCTGGGCGAGTTCTACCATCAGGAGCTGCGCGACGCGAAGCAGGTCATCGCCCTCGCCGGCGGCAGCGGCATCACGCCGTTCTGCTCCATGGCAGCCGCCATCGCCGACGGCACGGAGGACTTCACCCTGACGATTCTCTACGGCAACCGCACGAAGGAGTCCACCCTCCTCGGCGACGAGCTGGACGCCATCGCCGCGGCGAGCGGCGGCAGGGTCAAGGTCGTCCATGTCCTCTCCGACGAGGAGCGCGAGGGCTGTGAGAAGGGCTTCCTCACCGCCGAGCTGATCCGCAAATACGCGCCCGCGGGCGACTACAGCATCTATGTCTGCGGCCCGAAGGCGATGTACGCCTTCCTGCGTGCGGAGCTTCCGAAGCTCGGATTGAAGCCGCGCCGTATCCGCATGGAGATCCCCGGCGAGTACGGCGACCCCACCGGCGACGCGGCCTATCCCACGGAGGCAAAGGGCAAGAGCTTCACGATCACCGTCTCGATCCGCGGCGAAAAGCAGACCGTCCCCTGCCGCGCCGAGCAGACGCTGCTCTCCGCGATGGAGGCCGCGGGTATCCGCGCGCCGTCCCACTGCCGCAGCGGTGAGTGCGGCTGGTGCCACTCCCGCCTGGTGAGCGGCGAGGTCTATGTCCCCGAGGAGAGCGACGGCCGCCGTCTTGCGGACAAGAAGTTCGGCTGGGTCCATCCCTGCCGCACCTATCCGCTCAGCGATGTGGAGCTGGAGGTCCCCGTGCCGCTGTGAGCGCAGGGCAGCAAAATCGACGCAAAAAAAATAAGGGGGCGCCGCCGATCTCATTCGGCGGTGTCCCCTTGCCATATCCGGCGGAGCGCTCAGAGCAGCGCGATGAGCGCGTCTGCGTCTTCCTCTCTCGTTGCCCACGAGGTGCATATCCGCATGACGGTATGCGTCTCGTCGAATTTTTCGATAAAGCCCAGCGCGACCTGCTCCGCAAGCTCACGGACGCGCTCGCTATCCAGCACGACAAAGATCTGATTCGTCGGATTCTCGCAGAAGAGGCGGTAGCCCTTCCGGCGGAGCGCCGCACGGATCCGCGCGGCGGTCTCGATGGCGTTGCGGCTGATGGAGAGGTACAGCCCGTCCGTGAAAAGCGCATCGAACTGCACGCCCAGCAGCCGCCCCTTGGCGAGCAGCGCGCCGTGCTGCTTGACGATGGTCAGAAAATGCTCGGGCATATCGCCGCGCGGGAACACGACCGCCTCGCCGCACAGTGCACCGACCTTCGTGCCGCCGATATAAAAAACATCGGTCAGCGCCGCGATATCCGCGAGCGTCATGTCCGCCCCGTCCGCGCACAGCCCGTAGCCGAGCCGCGCGCCGTCCAGAAAGAGCGGGATATGATACTCCCCGCAGACCTCATGCAGCGCGGCAAGCTCCGCTTTTGTGTAGAGCGTGCCGTACTCCGTGGGGTAGGAAATGTAGAGCGCGCCGGGGAACACCATGTGCCGGTAGTTCCCGTCCGCATAAAAAGTGCGCAGCCACTCCCTCACCGCCGCGGCGGTGACCTTGCCGTCCGTATGCTCGAGCGCGAGCACCTTATGCCCGCCGTGCTCGATGGCACCCGCCTCGTGCACATTGATGTGACCGCTCGCCGCGGCGAGCACGCCCTCGTAGGGCTTCAGCAGCGCGTCCAGCACGACCTGATTGGTCTGCGTGCCGCCGACGAGGAAAAAAATATCCGCCGCGGGACAGTCGATCGCCGCGCGGATCTTCTCCTTCGCGCGCTCGCAGTAGAGGTCGCTCCCATAGCCCGCAAGCTGCTCCAGATTGGTCTCTGTCAGGCGGGCAAGCACGGTCGGGTGCGCGCCCTCGGAATAATCGTTGACGAAAGAAAGCATAGGTCCTACTCCATGTCATCTGTTTTTTTCAGTATAGCACGGCTGTCAAGCCCCGCGCGACAAAAAGAAAAGGACCCCCAAAGCCTTGCGGCTCAAGGGTCCTGCGGTGGTCCCCCGACCGATTGTAAATCCGAACTTTCAATATCGGTAAAATCAATCCTCGTCTCGCCCTCTTTGTAGTTAAATGTAATAAGGATAGAATCGTCAAAAATGGTAACGGCGTTTACAAAGCTGTCAATCAGCCTTCTGCGGGCGTCCAGCTTGCTTGTGTCCAGCGAACGGAAACGGCAGACGAAATAAACGACATCCTCACGGCTCACGGCGGGGTGCTTCATTTCCTCTTGAATGATTTGAAGCTCAATATCCTTTTTGCGTTCTTCCAGTTCATCAAGCCGCTGCTTGGTGGATGCATTGATAATCCCCATCTGAATGGCGTTGAGCATATTGGTGATGCCGCTCTCGGCTTCTTCCAACTGCTTGCGGAGGGCGGGGAGTACGCTGCTTTCCCTGCTCTGAATATCCATCACAGCGTCAGCCACATACTCCACAAAAGCATCATCCATGATTTTCGCCCGGACAGCATTGATAACGGCATTTTCCAGCGGCGCCTTTCGGACACTCTTGTGCTTGGCTTCACAGCTATGCGTTTTCTTGGTGTTGACACAGCGGTAATAATGGTACTTCCGTCCCTTGCTGGAACTCGTCCCGCTCTCGCCTACCATCATAGCCCCGCAGGAACCACAAAACAGTTTGGTTGTCAACAGATAATCGTCCTCCGCCTTATGACGGGCTGGCACCTTTCGGTTGGCTTCAAGCCGATGCTGCACACGGTCAAAGAGGTCTTTCGGCACGATGGCGGGGATACCGTCAGGCGTGACGATATGGCGATAACTGTACTCTCCGATATACTTCCGGTTTTTCAGCAGGCGGGCAATGAAATTAAGGTCTATCTTTTTGCCCCGAACCGTGGTAACGCCGCTCTCCACAAGGTACTCCACGATTTCTTTCATGGTAGCTCCCTTATCATAGCGGGTGAAACATTCCAGTACCACGGGTGCAGTGCGCGGGTCTATCTGATAGCATTTGTCCTTGTCGATGGTAAAACCGAATGATGTTCCCGCCTCTTTTTACATTATGCCAAAAACAAAGAAACGGCACAGTAGACCAGCAGCAAAGCCATGATCGTGTTTACCGGCTTTGCATGCTTGGAAAACAGCCATTTGAAAACAGAACCAAAAGCTGACCAGCATAGTGTGAAGACAAAGCCGATAAATGCCAGCAGCAGGGCGAATCCCACCAGCGGTACGACCTGTCCCTGATAGAAGGGCA
>CAYWAS010000070.1:0-6945 GCA_964455915.1 uncultured Oscillibacter sp.
TTTACAAGGTACACGCTCCAACCGCGGAACAGTTGATAGATTACCACACCTTCTTTCACTTGTCAACGGGTTTTTCGTTTTTTCGACATTCGCTTTTGCGTCAAAATTGAAGATATCTATAAGTTATACTTATATCAGCGTTTTCCCCTGCCTATTATAAAAGCGGGTGCGACACTCGCACCCGCTCTTTGTTCCGTTCTCGTGACGCGTCAGGAGATCGCGTCGCAGCGCATGAGCAGCAACGCGACCTGCGCGCGGGAGACCGCCTGCGTCGGATACCAGACGCACTCGTCCTCCGCGATCAGTCCCTTTTCCCACGCCCAGCGCGTCGCGACGAGCGCCTCCTCCGAGACCTTTGCCGCGTAGGGATACTCCTCGAGCGACATCGTCGAGGCGGGGCTGCCCGCCACGCGATGCAGGACCGTCAGCGTCTCCTCGCAGGAGCAGAACTCCTGCGCGCCGAACGACTCGTCGCTCGACGGGAGCATATACCCGTTCGCGACCGCCCAGTTCACGCAGTCATAATACCAGTCGCCCTCCGATACATCGTCAAGAGCGCGCAGCGGCTTGACCGGCGCGGCGTCTGCGAAGCCGTAGAGCACCATGGCAAGCTGCGCGCGGCTCATTCCGTGATCGGGACGGAAGAACATGGTTCCGTTCCCGCTGTCCATGCCGGACATCAGGCCGTTCGTCGCGACAAAATTCACCGCGTCGACATACCATGCGTCGGCGGCAACATCGGAAAACTGATAGACGACCGCCGTGCCGTTCTCCTCTGTCTCGATCCGAATGCCGCCGCCCTCCGCCGCCGTCACCGTGCCGAGCTTCTGCTCCTTGACCGGTCCCGTCTCCCCGTCCTGCGGCGAGGTCTGCCCCACGGCGGGGGCATTCGTCTGCTCCGCCGGCTCCTTTTTCCCGCATTGGGTCAGAAGCAGCACAGCGAGCAGTCCGAGGATCAGAAGGACCCCTATCCATTTTTTCCGCATAGGCTCCTCCTGTTTCTCTGCCGCGCGGGAGCACGGCAGGACTTCCGCTTCCGTTCGTTCATCGCGCCGCGCCCTGTCCCGCCGCAAGCTCCGCGAGACGGCGCTCCAGCGCCGCCTTCGCCTCGCGCGGGTCGCTCAGCTCCCACACCGCGCTCTCCATCGGGCAAAAGCCCGTATCGGTGCGGTTGCGGATCGCCGGCACGATCGAATCCGCGAAGACCTCGATCCCGCCCGCGCGCAGCGTGTCCCGCGCGGGAGCGCTCATGATCGGCGCGTACACGGCCTTGACGCCGAGCAGTACATATAAAAAAGCCGCCGCCTTGCCGACCACGCGGTCTGCCGCCGTGCCGAGTGCGAGCGGCGTTCCGCCGTTCAGCCAGCTCAGCAGCGGGCGGACACCGCGCTCCGTTGCCGTGTAGGTCTCCCCGCCACAGCAGACGACGCAGGTGTAGTTCCCCTCCGCCAGCAGCGCCTTTGCCCGTTTCAGTTCTTCGTTCATGTAGTCTCCTTGTGTGTGGAAAATCTTTCTTTGACGCTGTTTATCATACCCGTTTGCCACGCCGATGTCAAGATTTTGTCTTTCCCTTGCTTTTTCGCCGGCAGCACGCTATACTGATAAAAGAACCCAAATCATCAAAAACGGAGGCTCCCATGGCACGAAAAACGCAGCGTATCCACGACTGGCATCTGATGAAGTGGCCCTTCTGCGCCACCTTTGTATACTACGCGCTCATCTCTCTTTTTACCGGCACAGCGGAGAGCAGCGAGGCGGGCTTTCTCGCCGTGCTGGTGATCTCGCTGGCGATCGACGCGTTCGCCTATCTCTGCTACTGCTGCTTCCTCAGCCGCGACCGCGAGGACCCGCAGAAGCTCTGGTTCGTCTTTATCCTCGTCTACGCCCTCTCGACCACCGAGCAGCTCGGCATTCTCTGGCAGATGCTCTCCGCGCACGCCGCCGCCTGAGCCCGTCTCCGCTCACCTTCCGTGCAGCCTCGGGGATCAGCCCCTGTCCCTGGAATGAGACGCCGATCCGGCAGCCCAGCTCGCATTATGAAATGCGCCATTTTCTCGCTCCCTTCGGGGCAGCTGAAAATGACGCGCGAAAACTTCATGCCAAAACGATCAAAAGCGGAAGCTCACGCTTCCGCTTTTTTCATTTCCCGATCTGTTCCAGCGCGGCACGCGCCGCCATCTGCTCCGCTTCTTTCTTGCTGCGGCCCGAGCCGCAGCCGACGACCGCGCCGTCAAGCAGCACCTCAAAGCGGAAGGTCTTGTCATGGTCCGGACCGGACTCGCCCGACAGACGGTAGACAAGTGTGCGGTTCGGCTCGCGCTGCACGAGCTCCTGCAAAAGCGTCTTATAATCGCGGCGCTTTTCCTCCACGATCTCCTCGCGCTCGCAGTCGAGCAGGACGCGATGGATCAGCGCGCTCGCCGCGGTCAAGCCGCCGTCGAGATACACCGCGGCGATCACCGCCTCGGTCGCGTCGGCAAGAATGGACGCGCGCTCACGCCCGCCGCAGCTCTCCTCGCCGTGACCGAGCTTCAAAAACGCCCCCAGTCCCAACTTCTGCGCGACCTCGTGCAGACTCTGCTCGCACACGAGCGCCGCGCGCAGGCGCGTCAGCTCACCCTCGGGCGAGGTCGGGTGCTTTTGGAAAAGATACTCCGCCGTCACGAAGCCGAGCACACTGTCGCCCAGAAACTCCAGCCGCTCGTTGCTCACAGCCTCCTCACCGCGGTGCTCGTTGGCGTAGGAGCTGTGACGCAGCGCCTCGGCGAGCAGCTCCGCGCGGCGGAAGCGGTAATCCAGTTTTTTCTCCAGCTCGTGCAAGCCTCCCGCCTCCTTTCCGCAGCTTTGTCCGTCGGGATCAGTTCAGCTTCGCCGTCAGATAGCGCACGCAGTCGCCCACGGTCTTGAGCGTCATCAGGTCTTCCTCGGGGATCTCATCGACCTGGAACTCCTCCTCCATCGCCATGATAAGCTCCACCAGGTCGACGGAATCCGCGCCGAAATCGTCCTCAAAGGAGCTTGCCATCGTCACGCTGTCAATGTCCAGCGCGAACTGCTCGGCAAGCATCTCCTGCATTGTCTTGAAAATTTCTTCAGAAGTCATGTCCGCTTCGTCCTCCTCAGGGAATGTTTGGAAAAATGATACGGCATTCCGCGGCGGGTGTCAATAGGCATTTGTCAAGAATTTGCCGCCTTTACCGCCGCTGTATTTTCCGTTTCCTCCGCCGAGGCCATGCCGCCGCGCTCGGCGGTCAGCACCGCCTGCTCGATCGCGCGCGCGAAGGCGTAGGCATTCGAGGCACCGTGTGCCTTAATGACCGGCCTGGAGATGCCGAGCAGCGCCGTGCCGCCGACCTCGTTGGGGTCGAGCAGCTTTTTGAACGCCGCGAAATCGTCCTTCAGCAGAAGATAGGCGAGCTTCGTGCGCAGATTCTTTCGGAACATCGCCTTGAGCTTGTGCGCCATGAGCTTGCCCGAGCCCTCGACGGTCTTGAGCAGCACATTGCCCGCGAAGCCGTCCGCCACGAGCACATCGCACGCGCCGAGCATCGCTTCCTTCGCCTCGACATTGCCGACGAAGTTGAGCCCCTCCGTCCCCGCGAGCGCCTCGTAGGTCTCGCGGCGGAGCGTATCGCCCTTGCTCGGCTCCTGCCCGATATTCAAAAGTCCCACGCGCGGGGACTCCAGTCCCAGCGCGCCCTTGGCGTACTCGCTGCCGAGCAGCGCGAATTGGCAGAGGTACTCCACCGTACACTCGGCGTTCGCGCCGCAGTCGAGCAGCACCATGCGCCCCGTCTCGGTCGGCAGGATCGGTGCGAGCGCCGCGCGGCGCACGCCGCGCACGCGCTTGACGAGCAGCGTCGCGCCCGCAAGGAGCGCGCCGGTCGACCCCGCGGACACAAAGGCGTCTCCGCCGCCGTCACGCAGCAGCGTCAGCCCCACCGTCAGCGAGGAGTCCTTTTTCTTTTTGAACGCCGTGGCGGGATCGTCCTCGATCTCGACGACCTCGGAGGCGTGGACGATGCTCATGCCCTGCGGCAGCTCGTCCGCGCCTTCGGCGCGCAGTGCCGCGCGGATCGCGTCCTCACGCCCGACGAGCACGATCTCCGTCCCCTGCTCGCGGTTGGCGCGCAGCGCGCCGCCCACGCTCGCCTCGGGCGCGTGATCGCCGCCCATGGCATCAATGATGATCCTCATGCGCGTCCTCCTTCCCTGTGCCGTCCAGCACCGTCTCGCGCAGCGCGTCGATGAGCACGAGCGAGCGGTGCGAGAGCTCCGCATTCTTGTTGCGCTTGCCCTTTACGCGGTAGCCGAGCGGCGGCATGATGCCGAAATTCACATTCATCGGCTGGAAATCCGCGACCGTCGTGTCGCTCACATACAGTCCCAGCGCGCCGATCGCCGTCTCGCGCGGGAAATCGACGCTCGGCTTTCCCATGAGCCGCCGCGCGGTCTCCACGCCCGCGAGGAAGCCCGAGGCGGCGGACTCCACATAGCCCTCCACGCCGGTCATCTGACCGGCAAAGGAGATGCGCCCGTCCGAAATGAGGCGGTAATACCGATCCAGCAGTCCGGGCGAGTGGAGATAGGTGTTGCGGTGCATCACGCCATAGCGCACGAAGTCCGCATTCCGCAGCGCGGGGATCATCGAAAAGACGCGCTTTTGCTCCGGAAAGCGCAGGTGCGTCTGAAAGCCGACAAGGTTATAGATGCTGCCCTCGGCATTGTCGCGCCGGAGCTGCACCACCGCGTAGGGCTCGCGCCCCGTCTTGGGGTCCTTGAGTCCGCGCGGCTTGAGGGGGCCGTAGCAGAGCGTATCGTGTCCGCGCCGTGCCATGACCTCGACGGGCATACAGCCCTCGAAAACGCGCTTATCCTCAAAGCCGTGGACCTCCGCCTCCTCCGCCGTGGTGAGTGCGTGCCAGAAGGCATCGTATTCCTCCGCCGTGAGGGGGCAGTTGATGTAGTCCGCCGTGCCCTTATCGTAGCGCGAGGCAAACCAGGCGCTGCCCATATCGACGCTCTCGTAGGTCACGAGCGGCGCGGCGGCATCGTAGAAATTGAGCGTATGCCCGTCGCCGAGCTTCTGCGCGATCGCCGCGCTGAGCGCGTCCGAGGTCAGCGGCCCCGTCGCGACGATGACCGTCCCCTCCTCGGGGAGCGCCGTCACCTCGCCCTCCACGACCGTGATGTTCGGGTGCCCTTTCACCCGCTCGGTCACGCGCCGCGCAAAGCCGTGGCGGTCGACCGCGAGCGCGCCGCCCGCCTCCACTCTCGTCTCGTCCGCGCACGCGAGAATCAGCGAACCGAGGCGGCGCAGCTCCTCCTTGAGCAGTCCCACCGCGTTCTCAAGCTGGTCGGAGCGCAGCGAATTCGAGCAGCAAAGCTCGGCAAAATAGTCCGTCTGGTGCGCCGGTGTCTTTTTCTCCGGCTTCATTTCGTGCAGCGTGACCTGCACGCCGCGCTCGGCGAGCTGCCATGCCGCTTCGCAGCCGGCAAGTCCCGCTCCGATGACCGTTACCTGCATCAATTCTCTTCCTTCTTCGCGGTCTTTTTCGCCGCGCTCTTTGTCGTTTTCTTCGCTGTGGCAGTCTTTTTCTCCGCGGCGGACTTCGCCGTGCTCTTCTTCGCGGCGGGCTTTTTGGCGCTCGGCTTCTCCTCGCCCTCCGCCGTGCTCTCCGCCGCCTTTTTGCGCACATACCCGCGCTTTTCCTCGGGCACGAAGCCCTCGCAGGCGGGATTGATGCAATAGGGCTTCTTGAAGCCCTTGCCCGCCTTCTTGAACATCGTCTGACCGCACAGCGGGCAGTCGTCCTTCGTCGGCACATCCCAGGTCATGAAGTCGCACTTCTTCGCCTCGTCGCGGCTCGTGCCGAACTCGCAGCAGTAGTAGGTGTACTGCTTGCCGGTCTTCTGGCTCTTGCCCGTGCGCTTCATGATGCGTCCGCCGCACTTCGGGCAGCGCCCCGGCATCTCGACCACGAGCGGCATCGTGAAGCTGCACTCGGGGTAGCCCGGGCAGGCGAGGAAGCGCCCGAAGCGGCCGGACTTGATGACGAGCTTTCTGCCGCACTCGGGGCAGACCTCCTCCGTCTCCTCGTCCGGCACCTTGATGTGTACGCCCTCGAGCTCCTGCTCTGCCTTGGTGAGCGAGGCTTCAAAGCCGCCGTAAAACTCGCGCAGCACATCTTTCCACGCGATCGCGCCCTCCTCGACGGTGTCGAGCTCCTTTTCCATGCGCGCGGTGAACTTGGTGTCCACGATGTCGGGGAACTTCTCCTCCATCAGCTTCGTGACGATGCTGCCGAGCGGCGTGATCTTCAGGAACTTCCCCTCTTTGACCACATACTCGCGGTCGATGATGGTCGAGACCGTCGGCGCGTAGGTCGAGGGACGGCCGATGCCGTTCTGCTCGAGCGCGCGGATCAGCGTCGCGTCGGTGTAGCGCGTGGGCGGCTGTGTGAAGTGCTGCTCGTCGGCAAAGCCCTGCAGCTCCAGCGCCTGCCCCTCCGCGAGCGGCGGGAGCGGAGAGCTCTTCTCCTCCTTCTCGTCCTCGTGCGACTCCTCGTAAACGGCGGTATAGCCCGAGAATTTCAGGCTGCTCGCGCTCGCGCGGAACTCATGGACGCCCGACGCGACCTCCACCGCGACGCTGTCGTACACGGCGTTCGCCATCTGGCTCGCGAGGAAGCGGCTCCAGATCAGGCGATAGAGGCGATACTGCTCGCCCGTGAGGTCGCCCTTGAGCCGCTCGGGCGTCAGTTCGACGCTCGACGGACGGATCGCCTCGTGCGCGTCCTGCGCGCCGGCCTTTGCCTTGAAGCGGCGCGTCGTGCTCGGATAATAGCTCTCGCCGTAGCGCCCCAAGATGAAGCGCTTGGCCGCGCCGAGCGCCTCCTCGCTGATGCGCAGCGAGTCGGTACGCATATAGGTGATGAGACCCAC
>CAYWAS010000071.1:0-6906 GCA_964455915.1 uncultured Oscillibacter sp.
GGATCAGAAACATCGCTTTCAGCTTTCCGCTGCTCTTCGTGGTTTTGTTTTCCATAGTCTTCCTCCTAATGTGTTGGCAAACATCTACAAACGGCTATTTCTCTTTGTTGCCTTTTTAGATATTCTATACAAAACAGTACCCTTGGACGCCCTTTTTCGCAAGTACCAGTTAGGTTTGCAATTCGCGTGCCTGCACAATTCGGCGCGGTATTTCTTGCAGCTTTTTGTGCATTTTTAGAAATCCGTTTTGGCAGAACGCACGACATTTTTCCGAAATTTTTGTTCAACAGAGATGAGGAGCGATGCCGCGAAGTGGATCCGGAGCGCATTTGCGCGGCTGTGTATGCACGATATACATTGGCGGAAAAAATGGAAAAAACCGCGCCCTTCGGCGCGGCTTTGGCGGCGCTCACAGCAGCCGCGCCATATCCTCCGGCAGCGGAGCGGTGAAGTGCAGCGCCTTGCCGGAGAGGGGGTGCGTGAACCACAGCTCGTAGGAGTGCAGCGCGGGGCGGGCGATGAGGGATTTGTCCTCGCGGCCGTAGAGCCAGTCGCCCGCGAGCGGGCAGCCGAGGTGTGCTGCATGGACGCGGAGCTGATGCGTGCGCCCCGTGTGCGGCACGAGCCGCACGAGCGTGAGCGCACCGTGGCGGGAGAGCGTTTCGTATTCCGTGCGGGAGGGGAGACCGTCGGGCGCGACGCAGCGCTTGACGAGCGAATCGGTCTCGCGGGCGATGGGCGCGTCGATGACGCCGCACGGCGGCGTGAGTGCGCCGACGAGCAGTGCGCGGTATTCGCGCCGCAGTCCCTCGGAGTGGAGCGCGCGGCGCAGCAGCTCGTGGACATAGCCGCTCTTCGCCGCGATGAGGAGACCCGAGGTGCCCTTATCGAGTCGGCTGACAAAGTGCGGCATGCTCCCTTCGCCGAGATAGGCGACCAGCGCGCCTGCGAGGTTCGGCGCGGCGAGGTCGGTGGACATCGGGTGCATGGCGAGCCCCGCGCGCTTGTTGAGCACGAGCAGATCCTCGTCCTCGTAGACGATGTCGAGCGGGAGATCGAGGGGGACGACATCGGTCTCCTGCGGTGCGCGCTCGGTGAGCGTGACGCTCACGCGGTCGCCCTCGCGCAAAATGACATTGACGGGCGCGGCGGCTCCGTTGAGGAGAATGGCGCCCTCGCGCCATTTGAGGCGTTTGAGCAGCGTGGAGGAGATGCGCAGCTCGCCGCGCAGGAAGTGTTTGAGCGGCCGACCGCTGTATGAGGCGGGGACAAGGGCGTTCAGAACGCGCATGGAGAGCGCCTCCTTTCCGTAAAATTTACAAACAGTATACCATGGAGCGCGGAGAAAGTGGTATACTTCGGGCAGAAAAATTTGGAGGTGCGCCGTGGAAAAGCAAACGATCTGCCTGCTGAACGATTCCTTCCCGCCGGTCATCGACGGCGTGGCGAACGCCGTGGTGAACTACGCGGCGAACATCGAGAAAAATCACGCGCACGCCGTGGTGGTCACGCCCGCCGTCCCCGACGCGGACGACGGGGGCTTTCCCTTCCCGGTGCTGCGCTATCCGAGCATCGACACGCGCCGGCTCGTCGGCTATGTCGCGGGCTATCCCTTCTCGCCCGAGACGGCGCAGCGCCTGCGCGAAGAGCACACGGCGCTGCTGCACACACACTGTCCGGTCGCCTCGGCGATGCTCGCGCGCTCGCTGCGCGAGGGGCTCGACGCGCCGCTGGTGCTGACCTATCACACGAAGTTCGACATCGACATCGCCAAGGCGGTGCGCGGGAAGCTCTTGCAGGAGGGCGCGATCCGCGCGCTCGTGCAGAACATCTCCGCCTGCGACGAGGTGTGGGTCGTGAGCCGCGGGGCGGGGGAAAATCTGCGCTCGCTCGGCTACGAGGGCGAGTACCGCGTGATGGAAAACGGCGTGGATCTCCCGCGCGGGCGCGTGAGCGCCGCGGCGGTCGCCGCGGAGACAGCGGGCTATGACCTGCCGGAAGGTGTCCCCGTGTTCCTCTTCGTCGGGCGGCTGATGTGGTACAAGGGACTGCGGCTCGTGTTGGACGCGCTCGAGGGTCTGCGCGCGGACGGAGTGGACTTTCGCATGGTGTTCATCGGTGCGGGCGGCGACGAGCGCGAGGTGCGCGCGAGCGTGACCGAGCGCGGACTGGACGACCGCTGCTTCTTCACCGGCTCCATTGCCGAGCGCGAGCGGCTGCGCGCGTGGTATGCGCGCGCCGACCTCTTTCTTTTCCCCTCGACCTTCGACACGAACGGTCTTGTCGTGCGCGAGGCCGCGGCGAGCGGACTTGCGAGCGTTCTGGTCGCGGGAAGCTGCGCTGCCGAGGGCGTGCGCGACGGGGAGACCGGCTTTCTCATCGAGGAGAGCGCCGAAAGTCTGCGCGCGAAGCTCCGTACCCTCTGCGCCGCGCGCGAAGCGATGCGCCGCGTGGGGGAGAATGCCATGCGCGAGCTGTACCTCTCGTGGGAGGAGGCGGTCGCACGCGCTTACGCGCGCTACGAGGTCGTGATCGACCGCTATCGCAGCGGCGCGTACCCGAAGCACGAGGGCTTCAGCGACGAATTTTTCCGCGCGCAGGGCGAGCTGATGGAGGCGATGAGCCGCGTGCGGGAGCGGCATGAGGAATCGGAGCGCCTTCGCCGCGAGCTGCGCGCAGAGCTGCGCACGGAGCTGGACGAGGCGCGTGGAGAGCTGCGTGAGGGCATTGAGGAGGCGCGCGAACGGCTGCGGGACAGGCGAAAAGAGCGGCGCTGAGACGGGCGCGGGAGGGCAGGACCTTCCCGCGCTCTTTTTTGGCAGGCGCGCTGAAGCGGCGGTATGGATCGCGCCGCGCGGGTCAAACTAACGCCGGGGAGGTGAGAGCATGGAGCATCGGGAGATCACGCTCGGACAGGTCACTTATGAGATCAGCCGCGCCTACACCGGCGAGCGCTCCGCGGCAGAGCTCGTGTCGGAGCGTGCGGTCAGGCGGCTGATGGAAGATCCTTCCTTTGACGAGCAGCGCGCTGAGGTCGTATAATCCCCTCAGCGGGTCGGTTTGTCGTAAGGAGGCGAGCATGAGAACCGACAAATGGACGCCGGCCTTTGCCTACCTGCGCCTTTCCAACGAGGAGGCGCGGGGCGGGGAATCGGCCAGCATTACGAATCAACGCATGATCGTGCAGAACTACTGCGCGCAGAACGGCCTCACGCTGGTGAGGGAATTTGTGGACGACGGCTATTCCGGCGGGAACTTCGACCGTCCTGCCTTTCGGGAGATGATGAAGCAGCTCCGGCAGGGCAATGCCGGCACGGTCATCACCAAGGACCTCAGCCGTCTGGGGCGCGATATGCGCGAGGCAAGCTACTACGCCGAGCAGTTTTTTCCCGAGCACGGTATCCGCTATATCGCCATCTCGGACAGCTTCGACACCGAGCGGGAGAACATCATGGCGCCGTTCCTCTTTGCCATGAACGAGGTCTATCTGCGCGACGGCTCCCGCAAGGTCAGGGAGGTGCTGCGCAGCAAACGGGAGAACGGACAATACTGCGCCTGCCCGCCCTACGGCTACCGCAAGGATACCGAGGATAAGCACCGCCTGATGCCCGACGAGAGGACGGCTCCCGTGGTGCGGCGGATCTTCGAGCGGGCGGCGAAGGGGGATTCCTCGCGGAAGATCGCGCTCGAGCTCAACGAGGACGGCGTGATCCCGCCGCTGAAGTATCGGGTGCTGTACCGCGATGAATTCAGCGAGGAGGGCGCGGCGCGGGCATCGGATCTGTGGAACTATACGACGGTCAAGCGCATTTTGAAAAATCCGGTCTATTTAGGTCATACCCTGCTGGGCAAGAGCCGGAAGGTCAGCGTCAAGTCCGAAAAAAAGGTCGCGCTCCCGCGGGAGCGCTGGGCGGTGACGGAGAATACCCATCTGCCGCTGGTGTCCGACGCGCTCTACGAGCGGGCGCAGATCAACCTCGGGCGCGGCGCGCGCGACTACCGCTCCGGCGATCAGGCGCGCCGGAGCATCTTCGCCGGCATTGCCGTTTGCGCCAAATGCGGTCACTCCCTTTGCTCGTGCGGGACGGTCTACAAGGGCGAGCGGGAGAAATACTGGTATCTCTCCTGCACGCATCAGCGGCGGGACATCGCCGCGCCCTGCGACGGCGTGCGGGTGCGCTATGCCGACCTGATGGAGCTCGTGCGTCGGGACCTCAACGCGGTCCTCGCCATGAGCGACGCTCAGGTGGACGAAATGCTGCGCGCGGCGCTGGAGCGGCTCGGCGGCGAGGACGGCGGCAGGGCGCGGGCGGCGCAGCGGGAGCGGGCACAGGCGCGCGTGCTGACCATCGACAGGATCGTCGTCAAGCTCTACGCCGACAATGCGGCGGGTGAGCTGGACGATGACCGTCTGCGGCGCATGGTGGCGGAGCTGGAAAAGGAGTCTGCCGGACTGAGCGCGCTGCTCCGCGCGGAGAGGGAGACCCGCTCCGCGCAGGAGACCCGGGACGATCACGCCCGATTTTTTGCCCTCGCCCGACAGTATACCCACATCGAGACGCTGGATCGGGACATTTTGCAGACCTTTGTGGAGCGGATCGAGGTCGGTCCCAAGGAGCTGCCCGAGGGGCGGGAGAAGGCCACGCATCGTGCCCAGCCCTATCGCCAGAGCATTCGCATCGTCTATAAATTCATCGGCGAGGTGACCGGCGAGCCCGTTCGCGACCTTCCGCCGAAAGCGGAAGGCGGGGCAGAGCGTTAAGATGGAGAAGGAACATCAAGGGAGGTCGGCGTCAACCTCAAGCAGGGCTACAACGGCGACCTGACCAGCCGCGAGGCCGGCTCTGTCGGCGGCCAGATGGTCAAGAAAATTACTACCGTACGACTTCCGAAAAAGATTAGTTTTGAGCGTACAAATCGTATTGTAGATGGACATAAGGTTACTGTGCGTTACATAGCGGATATTTCAATTTGAGGAGAAATTAATTGTCCTGTAAAACATTTAGAGCCACCGACAATGCCCGTTTCGGGTTATCGGTGGTTCTTGATTCGTTGCAAATATATCTGTCGGAAAATGTTGAATTTTGGCTTTTATCAGTTATAACTGATAAATTTAAAAAATCGTCTTGAATTTCAGATGTAAATGTGGTATACTATAGTCAGCCACGGAAAAGGAGGCTGATTTTCATGATTAAACGAGAACTTTATATGAAACGCATCCGTCCCTTTATCGGAACGGAGCTGATAAAAGTAATGACCGGTATTCGCCGTTGCGGTAAGTCGGTCATGCTGGACTTGATCAAGGAGGAATTGGTGGAATCCGGTGTCAGTCCGGCTCAGTTCATCTCTATCAACTTTGAAGATATGAACTATGCTCATCTGCAAACAGCCAAGGCACTCCACGATGAGATCGCAAAACGCTCTGCCAATGTGGACGGCAAGGTCTACCTGTTCTTCGACGAAATTCAGGAGGTCAAGGACTGGGAGAAGTGCATCAACTCTTTCCGCGTCACGCTGGATTGCGACATCTATATCACCGGCTCCAATGCAAAGTTGCTGTCCGGCGAACTTTCCACCTATTTGGGCGGTCGCTATGTGGAGTTCGTCATCTATCCCTTCTCTTTTGCGGAGTTTCTGGAACTGTATCACTCTGTTGCTCCCAACGAGTCGGTTCAAAAAGCTTTCCAGAAATATCTTCTCTCCGGCGGTATGCCCTACCTTGCCAATATCCGCTATGAGGACGCTCCCTCTAAGCTGTATCTTCACGATTTGTTCAATTCCGTCCAGCTCAAGGACATTGTGAAGCGAAACAAAATTCGGGATGTTGATCTGCTGGAACGCATCATTTCCTATGTGATCGCCAATGTGGGAACCACTTTCTCTGCAAACTCTCTTTCCAAGTTCCTCAAAAATGAGCAGCGTACCGTTGCACCGGAAACAATCTTGAATTACATCAAGTATTGCTCTGATGCGTACCTGTTCTATCCGGTCAAGCGTGAGGATTTGCAAGGCAAGCAGATTTTGTCCGTGGGCGAGAAATATTATATTGCCGATCACGGCATCCGTGAGGCTGTCTTTGGTGGCAATATGCGTGACATCAATCTCATTTTGGAGAACATCGTCTATCTTGAACTGTTGCGTCGAGGATATAATGTGACTGTTGGTAAAACCGGCGATAAGGAAATCGACTTCGTTTGCGATAAGCAGGGAGAAAAGCTGTATGTACAGGTAGCCTATCTGCTTGCTTCCGATGAAACCATTCAGCGTGAATTTGGTGTGTACGATAATATTCGGGATAATTACCCCAAATATGTTGTTTCCCTTGACGAGTTCGATATGAGCCGTAACGGTATCAAGCACCGAAACATCCGAGATTTTCTCCTTGCCGAGGAATGGAATTAAAAAGCATCCCTGCTACGGATTCAAACCGTAGCAGGGATGCTTTTTCTATACGGGGTGGATGTGTACCTTATGTTCTTGCAGTTACTCCTGCAATATTTTCAAATACTTATCAAGCCTTGCATTGATATATCCGGCAAAGAGGTTCTCCATTGCAGACAGGTTATGCTTTACATGATACTCGTCAAATTCCTCGTTCAGACGCTCCACTTCGCCCTCGGTCAGTGGTTTGCGACCGTCAAGTTCAGCCTTTTTTCGGTCGATCTGTGCAAGGATGCTTTCCTTGGACTTGTATCTTCCGTCTGACGGCTTTTCGGCATCAGCAGGGATCTTCCACCCACGCCCCTCTTGGTACGCCCCCGGAATCTTTCCCTCGGCACAAAGCACACGGATTCGTCTATCAGAAATGCCCCACTTCTGTGCGGCTTGTTTTACAGTCATAAACATGGTCTACACCTCCTACAATAATGATTACGGTTTAAGGCGCGGCAGCCAGCCGCGTCTTTT
>CAYWAS010000072.1:0-6727 GCA_964455915.1 uncultured Oscillibacter sp.
CTTGTTGCCCTCGAAGTCGCGGGCGACCATGCCCATGATCTTCGCGATCTGCTTCATCTCCTCTTCCTTCAGGCCGCGGGAGGTGGCAGCGGGAGTGCCGACGCGGATACCGGAGGTGACGAACGGCTTCTCGGGGTCGTTGGGAATGGAGTTCTTGTTGACGGTGATGAAGCACTCGTCAAGACGGCGCTCGATCTCCTTGCCGGTGATGTTGAAGTTGCGGACATCAACGAGCATGAGGTGGTTGTCCGTGCCGCCGGAGACGAGACGGAAACCCTCGGCCATCAGGCCCTCGGCAAGAACGGCGGCGTTCTTCACGACCTGCTCGCCGTAAGCCTTGAACTCGGGCTTGAGCGCCTCACCGAAGCAGATGGCCTTGGCGGCGATGATGTGCTCGAGCGGGCCGCCCTGGGTGCCGGGGAACACGGCGGAATCGATCTTCTTGGCAAGCGCGATGGTCTCCATCTCGCCGGTCTCGAGGTTCTTCTTGGTAACCTCGTTCTTGCACAGGATCAGGCCGCCGCGCGGACCGCGCAGGGTCTTGTGCGTGGTGGAGGTGACGACATCGGCGTAGGGGACGGGATTCATGTGCACGCCCGCGGCGACAAGGCCGGCGATGTGCGCCATATCGACCATCAGGAACGCACCGACGCTGTCGGCGATCTCGCGGAACTTCGCGAAGTCGATCTTGCGGGGATAGGCAGAAGCACCCGCGAGGATCATCTTGGGCTTGCACTCCTGCGCGATGCGATAGAGCTCATCATAGTCGATCTGCTCGGTCTCCTCATTGAGAGAGTAGGGGACCTGATGGAAATACTGGCCGGAGATGTTGACGGGGCTGCCGTGGGAGAGGTGGCCGCCGTGGGCGAGGTTCATGCCCATGTAGGTGTCACCGGGCTGCATGAGCGCCTTGAACGCGGCAAGGTTCGCGCTCGCGCCGGAGTGGGGCTGGACATTCGCGTGCTCGGCGCCGAAGAGCCGGCAGGCGCGCTGGCGGGCGATCTCCTCGGTCTCGTCGACGCAGTAGCAGCCGCCGTAGTAACGCTTGCCGGGATAGCCCTCGGCATACTTGTTGGTCAGGCAGGTGCCCATCGCCATCATCACGGCGGGGGAGACGATGTTCTCGGAGGCGATCAGCTCGATGTTGCGCTGCTCGCGATGATACTCCTTTTCAATGGTCGCGCCGACCTCGGGGTCGTACTGGGACAGATACGCCATGGTTTCCTTGATCATGATAAAAGTTCCTCCTCTTTTTTATGATCGAAAAATTTGCAGACGGAGCCTGCCGGACCCGCTCCGCTTGTCGTTGTACTTTTTAGGATAGCAAAAAAAACCCCGTACTGTCAAGGAAAAAGCGCGGCGCACAGTCCGCGATTTGTAAGAAATAAGTCTCCCCTCACCTTAAAAAAATAAATTCCTCACTTTCCTTTATGAAATTGCTTGACGCTCGGCGGAAAGTTTGCTACTCTATATATGTATTTTTACACAAAAATACGCTCTGGCAGAGTAGGAAGTCATGTGTTTGCGTCCAAAGGACGCACAGTGCCGTCGGAACGGGAAGTTGTCCGGCGGACGAAAAACCCCGGTTTGCAGTATGGCTTTCGCATTCCGCTTGCCACACAGAAAGAGACATGAGACCTCTTTTTTGCGTGGTGTCTGCCGTTAGGAGAGGGGGGTAAGCTGTGCCCTCTCCGAGCTGCCACGCTCCGCGCGGGGAAAATGAACGCCCGCGGCGGAAGCTCATTTTTATGAGGAGGATCTCTCTACTATGTCTCAAGTCAATGTCATTCTCTGCACGGCGGCCTGTCTGGTCGGGCTGCTGGCCGCGCTCGTGGTCGTCGGGCGCTTCGCCTCGCTCACCACGCGCAAGCTGACCGTCATCGCGCTGCTCATCGCCGTTTATGTCGTTTTGAGCATCGTCGGCACGCTCAACCTCTGGTGGATCCGCATTTCGGTGGACTCCCTGCCCATCATTCTCGGCGCGCTGCTCTACGGTCCCGCAGGCGGACTGCTCGTCGGCCTTCTGGGGAGCTTCATGAACCAGCTTTTGACCTACGGTCTCACCGCCACTACCGCGCTCTGGGTGATCCCTGCCGCCGTGCGCGGCGCGCTCATCGGCGCCTATGCGAAAAAGCACGGCTATGCGCTCTCCCGCACGCAGGTCATCGGCGTGCTGGTCGTCACCGCCGTCATCGTCACCGCCCTCAACACCGGCGTGATGTATCTCGACAGTGTCATCAACGGCTACTACAGCTACGCCTATGTCTTCGGCGGCATCGTGATCCGTGTCATCTCCGGCGCGGCCACCGCCGTGGTGATGGCCTTCGTCGCCCCGCCCGTGATCGAGCTGCTCCAGCGCTCGCTGCGCAGCGTCCGCCGCGCGTAAGCTCCGCGTCTTTCCCGTCCGCACGCCCTCATTTGCCCCATTTCTGATAAGGAGGAAATGTTTATGTACGGAAGCAAGATGAAGTCCGAGGAGACCGATCATCTGTTTGAAGCCATTCTCTCCCTCAAGGATCTTGAGGAGTGCTACCGCTTCTTCGATGACCTGTGCACCTTCAGCGAGATCCAGGCGATGACCCAGCGCCTGCAGGTCGCCGAAATGCTGGAGGCCGGCAACACCTTCTCGCAGATCTCCAAGGAAATCGGCGTCTCCTCTGCCACCATCACGCGCGTCAACAAGTGCATCGGCTACGGTGCGGACGGTTATAAGATCATTCTCGCACGCATGAAGGAGCTGCGCGAAGCGCAGGAAAAGGCCTGAGCGCGTGCCCATACCGCGTATTTTTTCCTATCGGTCCCCGCCGCAAGGCGGGGACTTCTTTTTTGCTCTCTTTGCCGCTTTTCTCAACTATCAAGGCGATACAGCACCGTGATATTGTCAGATAGCACAAAATTTGTGAACTTTCTTCATCAAATTTATTGATTTTTTATGAACTGTTGTGCTATAATACAGAAACTGGCTTCGCGCCCGTCCGCTTTTTTGCAGCGGGCGCGCGGTCCGTTCGGTCCGGAGAAGAGCACGGCGGCAGTGAGAAGCGCCGTTTGCCCGACGGCGGCAGCCCGATCCTCTCCGCTCCAATGCACCGTTCGCAGGGCTCCCTCCTGCGCGCGGGCATCACAGCTTGTTGCAGCCAATCTGTTTACCGGAAAGGAGGGTATCGGAAGAGACCTTGTGTGTGGGGATAGCCCCCGCGTGCCCGCGCGGCGGATATCTCGGGTATCGTTCGACCTAACGCAACAAACTAAATTATTTATTTTAAGAGAGAGGTACTGACAAAATGGCAAACGAAAAGAAAACTCCTCGGGAACCCAGTTTTATTCTGGCGTGTGTTCCCATCGTGGCGATGATCGCCCTGATGCTCTACTGCTTCCTCGGCCACTCCGAGTCCGGCTACCATGATGCGCACATGCCCCTGGTGCTGTCCATCATCGTCGCCTGCATCGTCGGCTTCGCCTGCGGCCACAGCTTCCAGGAGATGCTCGCCGGTATGATCGAGCGTCTGGCCGCCTCCATGGAGGCCGTCCTGATCCTCTGCACCGTCGGTTTCCTGGTGTCCAGCTTCATGGGCTCCGGCGCGATCCCCAGCCTGATCGTCTACGGTCTTGACCTGCTGACTCCTCAGCTCTTCCTGCCCGTCGGCTGCATTCTCTGCGCGATCGTCGGCCTCGCCTGCGGCTCTTCCTGGACCACCACCGCGACCATCGGTCTTGCGTTCCTCGGCATCGGCGCGGGTCTGGGCATCAATCCCGCCATCACCGCCGGTATGATCGTTTCCGGCGCCTATGTCGGCGATAAGTTCTCCCCCCTGTCCGATACCACCAACCTCGCCGCGGCTGTTGCCGAGACCGGCCTGTTCGATCATGTCACCGCGATGGTCTCCACCACCGGCCCGACCATGATCCTCGCCCTCGTGCTCTACACCGTCCTCGGCCTGAATGTTGATACCAGCGCCTACGATCCTGCCGTTGCCCAGAGCATTCAGGACGCGTTCCGCGGCTCCTTCAACATCAGCCCCATTCTGCTCGTCCCCATCGTCGTCGTTATCCTCATGTGCATTCTGCGCGTGCCCGGTCTCGTCGGCATTGCCGTCTCCGTTGCCACCGCAGTTGTGTTCATGGTCATCTTCCAGCCCGTTGAGATCTACGGCTCCCGCGCCCTCGGCGATATCTTCGAGGTCCTGCACTATGGCCTCGGCGTTGAGACCGGCAACGAAGTCGCCGACTCCATTCTCGGCAAGGCCGGCGGTATGGACGGCACCATGTGGACCATCAACCTGATCCTCGTCGCTCTCGCCTACGGCGGCGCGCTCGAGCGCTGCGGCTGCATCGAGAAGCTCTTCGGTGGTCTCAAGCACAAGATCAACTCCGTCGGCAGCCTGATCCTCGCGACCCTGCTGACCTCCATCTTCTGCGATGCCACCATGTGCGACCAGTTCCTCGGCATTGGCGTCCCCGCCCCCATCTATGTCGACAAGTACGATGAGCTCGGCCTCGGCCGCAATATGCTCTCCCGTACTCTCGAAGATGCGGGTACCCTCTGGGCCGTCATGTTCCCCTGGACCGGCTGCGGCGCCTACCAGACCGGCGTTCTCGGCATGAGCCCGTTCGTGTTCTTCCCCTATGCGTTTGTGAACCTGCTCAACCCCATCTACGCCTACATCACCGCCGCCCTCGGCCGCAACATCTTCTGGGCTGACGGTTCCTACACCAACCTCTTCGGCAAGACCAAGGCCGGCAAGCCCGCCGGTGCTCCGGAAGAGGCTCACAAGAAGGCTCTCGCCAACCTCGAGGCTCGCCGCACTGCCGGCAAGGCTCCCAAGATCAGCGGCTGATCTCCCTCGCATCTATCCGTTTAGAAAGGAACCTGTGCTGTGAAACAAACGCTCCCATGGGAATCCGTCCCGCCCCCCATCTACACCGCGCGCGTGCCTAAGCCGCGCAAGAAATGGGTGACGGTCGGCGGCTGGATCCTCGTCGCTGTTCTGCTGACCTATGGCTACGCCTCGTTCCTGCGGAACAACATACTGCTCGCGTGCGTCTCGCTCGCGTTTGCCGTGATGTACACGCTCACGCTCCTGATGAAGAAGGACGCCGTGGTCACCACCCGCGGACTGGAGATCTTCTATCAAATGCAGATCACAACGCAGTATGATTTCTTCTCATGGGATCAAATCAACTCCATCGTGCGCGAGGATCGCGCCCACCCCGAGCTGGTCCGCCTTCACATCGGCTACAGCTCCATGGAAAAGGCGCTGTTCTTCACCAAGTCCGACGCGGACGCCATCATCAAAATGGCGAAGGAGAAAAATCCCGCGATCCGTGTCCTCGACCACGATGCCGCTTCACAGCCCTCCCGTTCCACGCGGCGGAGGAAAAAATGAACGAACGACCGCAGAGCGAATGCTCTGCGGTCGTTTTCTCCTTTCGCACTCCGGTCGTGATAGCGCATCATCACAGCAGCATAATATAGTGATAACATACAAGTTTTCTCAAATGTTAACACCTTTTCCTATTGATTTTGCACAAAATTTGTGATATCCTTATCCCATCAACCAAATCCTACAGTTTTTGGCTGAGCAATAGGGAAGAGGGGACCGTGCCGCGCGTCCCGGGCAGACGCGCATTCGCGCACTTCTCCCTCACCGGAACTTCTCACGACCAAAGACGCAGCGCGTTTGGCGCTGCCATCAAAACGAAAAGAGGCAACCGATTATGATCATGAATCCCACCGCCATCAAGCATGTCGTCGTTGACGGCCACAGCCTGACGCTTGAGTCCTTTGTCGCCATCGCGCGCTACAACGCCACCGTCGAGCTGGCTCCCTCCGCGCTCGAGGCCATGCAGAAGTCCCGCGCGCTCGCGGAGAAGATCGCGGCCGAGGGTCGTGTCGCTTACGGCATCACCACCGGCTTCGGCGAGTTCCAGAAGGTCGCCGTTCCCAAGGAGATGAGCAATCAGCTCTCCACCAACCTGATCCTCAGCCACTGCACCGGCGCGGGCGAGCCCTACGCCGATGAGATCGTGCGCGGCATGATGCTCCTGCGCGCCAACGCCCTGTGCGGCGGCGTGAGCGGCGTTCGCCCCATTCTCGTCGAGATGCTGCTCGAGATGCTCAACAAGGGCGTCACCCCCATCGTTCCCCAGAAGGGCTCCCTCGGCTCCTCCGGCGACCTCGCGCCTCTCGCTCACATGACGCTGCCCATGCTCGGCAAGGGCGAGGCCATGTACGGCGGCGTGAAGATGACCGGCGCTGAGGCGATGGCCAAGGCCGGCATCGCCACCCTCGATACCCTCGTTTCCAAGGAAGGCCTCGGCATGACCAACGGCACCTGCGCGATGACCTCCGTCGGCGCGCTGGCTCTGTACGATTCCATCTGCGCCGCTCAGCTCGGCGATGTCATCGCCTCCATGTCCTTCGAGGGCCTCACCGGTCTGCGCAACGCCTTCGACCCCCGTATCCATCAGGTCCGCGGCCAGAAGGGTCAGATGCTCGTCGCGAGCAATATGCGCAAGCTGCTCGCCGGCTCCGAGATCCTCGACAACTGCCAGAAGGATCGCGTGCAGGACGCTTACGCGCTGCGCTGCATTCCTCAGCTCCACGGTGCCTGCCGTGACGCGCTCGAGTATGTCCGCGAGAAGGTCGAGATCGAGCTCAACGCCGTCACCGACAACCCGCTGATGTTCCTCGAGGACGAGGCCGTCATCTCCGGCGGCAACTTCCACG
>CAYWAS010000073.1:0-6507 GCA_964455915.1 uncultured Oscillibacter sp.
TCATGATGGCGTTCCGCATCGCGTGGTTCAAGGTGCATGAGCCGCTCGCGTTCTACGCGACCTTCTTCACCGTGCGCGCAAAGGCGTTCGACGCGGAATACTGCTGCGCGGGGCTCGACGCGGTCAAGCGCAAGATCCGCGAGATCGAGAACAACAAGGACGCCACCGCCGTCGAGCAGGATCTCATGACCACGCTCGAGGTCTGCTACGAGTTCTACCGCCGCGGCTTCCACTTCGACACCATCGACATCTATAAGAGCGATGCGACGAAGTTTACTGTCACCGAGGGCGGACTGCTCCCGCCGTTCAGCTCCGTCCACGGACTCGGCGAGTCCGCCGCGCTCGACACGGTCGAAAAGCGCAAGGGGAAGGAGTTCATCTCGGTCGAGGAGTTCGCGATGACCTGCAATAAGCTCTCCAAGACGCACATCGAGCAGCTCCGCGCGCTCGGCGCGTTCGCCGGCATGGCGGATACGAGCCAGTTGACATTGTTCGGATAATGCCGCGCGGCGGCATCATATTTGCCGCGCATCGCGCGGCACCGCCAAAGGGGAGGTCTCTTAGTTGAAGAGACCTCCCCTTTGAAACCCCAGAGACAATAAGGGGCTGTCGCCCCTTAACCCCCGAACTGCAAAGCGTAACTTACTCTGTGCGGTCAGTATGCAAATATTTTTCCTCTTTCGACTTGGCTTGCTTCTCTTTCCGCTCAGCCGCTGCTGCGGTGGGGTTACGGACAAAAAGCGGCTAAACAGTCAACGAATGAGCTTCATTGACGATGAGGGGAGCGGCGAAGCGGAGCGAGGAGCAGACCAAATCGAAAGCTGCTGTTTTTTGGAGGGCAGTTCTTTGCGCAGCGCGTGCAGCATCGGCATGGCAGGGACGGACAATGGCGGGTCAAGGGCGCAGCCCTTGCGCTTCTTGGGGGTTCCAAAGGGGGTCGTTCTTTCGGAAAGAACGACCCCTTTTGAAAGTGGCCGCGCATCGCGCGGCAAAAATCCTGCCATTGCCAAATGGCTTTTTTTGTAGTATGATACATCAAAATTCAACCGTATGGGTGAAGAAACACAAGGGAATGTTACCAAATGGTAGCATAATTCCCGAGGTGATTCGATGTATTTCAAACGGTTGGAGGATCTGCGCGTTGACCACGATAAGACGCAGATCGAGATAGCGGCATACCTCAACATGAACCGCAATGTTTACTGGCGCTACGAGAGGGGAGAACGGGAGATCCCCGTTTGGGCGGTCATCAGGCTGGCGCAATACTACGGCGTGAGCACCGACTACCTCCTCGGATTGAAGGATAAGCCGTAATGCGCCGGACGATGTATTTCTGCGGCGCGTTCGCACTGGGCTGCGTGCTGGCGCAATATCTGCTTGCGCCGGCGTACTGGCTTGCGGCGTGCGGCATCGTGCTGGCAGTCGCAGCCATCGCCGCCGCGCTCCTGCGTGCGGACACGCGCACGCGCGTACTGCTGTGCGCGCTCGGCGCTGCGCTCGCCTTCGGCTGGAGCAGTCTGTACCGCGTGATCGTTGTCGCGCCGAACGAGGCGCTCATCGGCACGACGGAGGGCGTGGAGGTCGAGCTGTGCTCCTACGCGGTCGAGACGAATTACGGCGCGAAGGCCACGGTACGCATTCTCGGCCGTGGGCTGCACGGCAAGGCGATCTACTACGGCGACACCTCGCTCCTTGCGATGGAGCCGGGGGAGCGGGTGAACGACACGGTGCTCTTCAACAGCGCCGTCGATCCCGCCGGAACGGGCGAGCTCCTGCGCGGCTTCACGGCAAAGGGCGTGTATCTGCTGCTCTACAGCCGCGGCGAGCCGCAGTATGAGAGCGCAAACGCCGGCTCGCTCCGCTATCTGCCGCAGCGCACGGCGCGCGTGCTGGGCGAGAAGATCGCTTCGCTCTACGACGAGCGCGAGGGCGGCTTCCTGCGTGCGCTGCTCCTTGGTGACAAGGATCATCTGGACGAGGAGGATTCCGCGAACCTCTCCGAAGCGGGCATCTACCACATCACGGCGGTCTCGGGTCTGCACTGCGTCTTTCTCGTTGAGCTCATCGACCGGCTGCTGCGCGCGTCGCACCGCCGTGTGCGCAGTGCGGTGACGATCCCGCTGCTGTTTCTCTACGCGCTGATGGTCGGCGCGTCGCCGAGCATTCTGCGCGCCTGCGTGATGATCTCGATGACGAAGCTCGCGCCGCTCTTCCGGCGCGAAAACGACCGGCCGACGGCGCTTTCCCTTGCGCTGGCGCTCATTCTGCTGAAAAATCCCTACGCTATTGCGAGCATCAGCTTACAGCTCTCGTTTTCGGCGGTGGCGGGACTGGTGTGGCTCACGCCGAAGCTCACGCAGAATGTGCGGACGAGAAATCCGGTGCGGCGCTTCGTGCTGACCTCGTTTGCCGCGACGATCGGGGCGCTCGTCTTTTCCACGCCCTTCGCGGCGTACTACTTCGGGACCTTTTCGCTCGCCTCATTCGCGGGGAACCTTCTGTGCCTGTGGGCGGTGAGCATCGTGTTCGGCGTGGGGCTGAGCGCCCTGGCGCTCTCGTTCGTGATCCTGCCGCTCGGCGCGCTGTTCGTGCCGGTCGTGTCGCTCGGTATCCGCTATGTGCTCTTTGTGACGGGTGTGCTGGAGGAGCTGCCGCTCCACGCGATCTATTTCAACACGCCGCTTGCCGTGCTGTGGCTGGTGTATGTCTACGCGCTCTTCGCAGTCTGCGCGCTCGCGCGGCGGGGAAAGTACCGCTGGTGGGCGGCGAGTATCCTCTCGGTCGCGGCGGTTCTGATCATTTCGCGCGCCAATGCGCTGCCGCTGGAGAGCGGCGCACTGCACATCACGGCGCTCGATGTCGGACAGGGTGAGAGCGTGGCGCTCGTTTCGGGCGAGCACGCGGTGCTCGTGGACTGCGGCAGCAGCAATTCCTACATCAGCGCAGGCGAGCGGGCAGCGGACTATTTCCTCAGCGCCGGGATCCGGCAGCTCGACGCGGTGGTGCTCACGCACTATCACGCCGACCACGCCAACGGGCTTGGGGAGTTCTTCGCGCGCATGGACACGCAGGCGATCTACCTGCCCGACATTGCGGAGGAAGAGGGCGAAAAGACCAAGGTGCTCGCCCTTGCCGAGCGCTACGGCATCGAGGTGCGCTATGTGACGCAGGAGACACACGCGCCGCTCGGCGACGCCGCGCTGACGCTCTACCCGCCGGTGGGCGAGAAGAGCGCGAACGAGCTGGGGCTGACGATCCTCTGCACGACGGGGGATTTCGATACGCTCATCACCGGCGACATGGACTCCAAGACCGAACGGCTGCTCGTGGAGGCGTTCGTGCTGCCGGACATCGAGGTACTGTTCGTCGGGCATCACGGCTCCCGCTATTCCACGAGCCGCGAGCTTTTAGCGGCGACGACGCCGGAGGTCGGCGTAGTGAGCGTGGGCGACAACAGCTACGGTCACCCGACCGATGAGGCGCTCATGCGCCTGACCGACGAGGAGATCGCCGTCTATCGGACGGATTTGCAGGGAAATATCCACATCAGAGTGAATTGAGGACAACTATGGCAGAGAAGAAAACAGCAGGGAAGGGCTATCAGAAGCTCAAAAGTGACCTTGCCGCGGGAAGCGTCGGGCAGGTGTATATTTTCTACGGCGAGGAGAGCTATCTGCGCGAGCATTATCTCAAGGAAGTGCAGAAAAAGCTGGTCCCCACGGGCTTTGAGGAGTTCAATTTCCACCGCGTCGCGGGCAAGGGGCTTTCGATGGACGCGCTCGGCGAGATGGTCGAGGCGATGCCGATGATGGCGGAGCGGACGCTGATCGTGGTGACGGACTGTGACCTCTACAAGCTCTCGGAGGAGCAGCGGGAAAAGCTCATCGCGCTGCTGAGCGATTTCCCCGAATACTGCTGCCTTGTGTTCGTCTACGATCTTTTGGAGTATAAGCCGAACAAGACCTACAAAAAGCTCTATGCCGCGCTCGGCGCGGCGGCGCAGGAGGTCAAGTTCGAGCCGCAGGAGAAGGGCGACCTTCTCAACTGGATCGCCCGCCGCTTCCGCGCGACGGGGCACGACATCGACGCGCGCACGGCGGAGCATCTGATGTTCACCTGCGGGAGCCTGATGACGGGATTGGTGTCGGAGATCGAGAAGATCGGCGCCTACGCCAAGGGGAAGACCGTGACGATCGAGGACATCAACGCGGTCGCCGACCCCGTGCTCGATGCGGTGGTGTTCGACATGACGAGCGCCATCACCAAGGGAAACTACGACCGTGCGAGCGAGCTTCTGGGGCAGCTCCTCAAAAAGCAGGAGGAGCCGATCATGCTCCTCGGCGTGATCTCCAAGGAGCTGCGGCGGCTCTACACCGCGCGGCTGGCGCTCGATTCGGGCAAGGACAAGCTCTGGCTGATGGAGCTGTGGAATATGCGCTCGGACTATCCCGCGCGGCTGCTGCTCGACGCGGCGAAACGGACGACGCACGAGTGGTGCGCGACGAGCCTTGCGCTGTGTCAAAAGCTCGACCGGCGCATGAAGAGCGAAAAGGGCATCGACCGCGAGGGTGAGCTGAAGCTGCTGGTGATGCAGCTTGCGCAGAGGGTGTGAGAAAATGACGAAGCCGAAGATCCGCGAGACCATCGTGGTCGAGGGGCGCTACGATAAAAATACGCTCTCGCAGGTGGTGGACGCAAGCATTTTGGAGCTGGGCGGCTTTCGCATCTTTCATGACCGCGAGACGCTCGCGCTGCTGCGCCGCCTTGCCGAAGAGCGCGGCATCATTCTCTTCACCGACCCCGACGGCGCGGGATTCCTCCTGCGCAATCATCTCAAGGGGGCTGTTCAGAGCGGGCGCGTGCTGCACGCCTATATCCCCGATGTCTACGGCAAGGAAAAGCGCAAGCGCACGGCGGGGAAGGAAGGTAAGCTCGGCGTGGAGGGAATGCGTCCCGCGGTGCTGCTCGACGCGCTCCGCCGCGCGGGAGCGACCTTTGAGGACGAATCGGAAAATGTAAAGGGAACCTGCATTACGCACGCCGACCTTCTGGAGCTGGGGCTCATCGGCGCGGGAAGCCGCGCCCGCCGCGCCGCGCTCCTGCGCGCGCTCGCGCTGCCGGAGCATTTATCGACCGCTGCGCTGCTCGAGGTGCTGGAAGGACAGATGGACCGCGCGGCTTTGGAGGCGGAATGCAATAAAATCCTTGCAAACGGGAAATAAAGACGCTATAATCAAACAGTATTTTGCCCGCTGTGCGCGGGCGTGTGGAAAGGATTGAGATCAACATGGCTGAGGAAGTCAAACTGACAACCGCCGAGAGCGAGAGCGAAGGCAAAAATTTTATTGACGCCTTCATTGAAGAGGACATTGCGGAGGGTGGTCGCTTCCAGGGTCAACAGGTCCATACCCGTTTCCCGCCCGAGCCGAACGGCTATCTGCACATCGGCCACTGCAAGGCACTGACCATCGACTTCGGCACCGCCGAGCGCTTCGGCGGTCTTTGCAACCTGCGCTACGACGACACCAACCCCGCCAAGGAGGACACCGAGTTTGTCGACGCCATTCAGGAGGATATCCACTGGCTCGGCTTCGACTGGGGCGACCGCCTGTATTACGGCAGCGACTACTTTGAAAAGGACTATGAGTACGCCGTCGAGCTTATCAAAAAGGGTCTCGCCTATGTCTGCGACCTGACGCCCGAGCAGTTCCGCGAGTACCGCGGCGACATCGGCAAGCCCGCCGTTTCGCCCTACCGTGACCGCGATGTGGAGGAGAATCTTGACCTCTTCGAGCGCATGAAAAACGGCGAATTCCCCGAGGGCAGCCGCACGCTGCGCGCGAAGATCGACCTCGCCTCCGGCAACTTCAATATGCGCGACCCCGTGCTCTACCGTATCCGCTATATCAACCACCACCGTCAGGGAACGAAATGGTGCATCTTCCCGATGTACGATTTTGCCCACCCCATTCAGGACGCGCTCGAGGGCATCACGCACTCGCTCTGCTCGCTGGAGTATGAGGAGCACCGTCCGCTCTACGACTGGGTGGTGAACAATGTCTCCATTCCGTACCACAAGCCGCGCCAGATCGAGTTCGCCCGCCTCGGTATCAACTACACCGTCATGAGCAAGCGCAAGCTCCGCAAGCTCGTGGAGGAGGGCTATGTCTCCGGCTGGGACGATCCGAGAATGCCGACGCTGTGCGGCCTGCGCCGCCGCGGCTTCACGCCCGCGTCGATCCGCAATTTCTGCGCGCGCATCGGCGTGGCGAAGAATACGAGTGTGGTGGAGTACGGCTTCCTTGAGCACTGCCTGCGCGAAGATCTCAACGAAAAGGCGGAGCGCACGATGGGCGTGCTGCACCCCGTGAAGCTCGTCATCACGAACTATCCCGCGGGGAAGAGCGAGACCTTTGAGGTCGAGAACAATCCCACCGACCCCGCCGCCGGCACGCATGAGATCACCTTCTCCCGCGAGCTGTGGGTCGAGGCGGAGGACTTCATGGC
>CAYWAS010000074.1:0-6078 GCA_964455915.1 uncultured Oscillibacter sp.
CACGCCGTACTTGATGTGCGCGGCGCAGAGGTAGAGGAGGTCGGTGATCTTGTGGTCGCCGGAGAAGCGCTTGCCCGGGGCGGAGACGATCACGACGCGGCGGGACTCGTCCGCGGTCACGATCTTTTTGACTTTTTCAAACTGCTGTGCGTCGGCGAGCGAGGAGCCGCCGAATTTCAAAACCTTTAACATTTTTTCTTACTCCTCTTCGATCCTGGCTAAAAATACCCGCTCGCCGCGCGCTTTGGCGGCGTCGGCGCGCGCGAAAGCCTCCGCGACGCTGATGGGCTCGGTGCAGACGGACTCGCTGCCGACGCGCAGATAGAAGCGGCTGACGGCGGCGGAATTGTCGATTCGCTGCGCCTCGTGCGCGGTGACATAGAAGCCGCGCGCGCCCTCGGCGATGTCTGCGCAGTCGCTCAGCACGCTGCTGCCGGTGGGATAGCCGCCCGCGCCCGCGCCGGAGAAGCTCAGCTCACCGAAGCGCGCGCCGCGCAGCGTGACGAGGTTGCCGGTGCCGTTCGTCTGCGCGACCGGCGAGGCGGCGGGGAAGAGCGTGGGGCAGACGAAGGCGGAGATGCGCCCGCCGTGCCGCTCGGCGCGGACGAAGAGCTTGCACACGCGCTCCATCTCGCGCCACGCCGCGAAGTCGGCGGCCTCGACGCTTGAGATGCCGAAGCAGGGGATCTCCTCCTCGCGCACGCTCGCGCCCCAGGCAAGGTTCGCACTCAGCACGAGCTTGCGCCGCGCGTCGTAGCCCTCGACATCGGCGGTGGGGTCTGCCTCGGCGTAGCCGAGGGCTTGCGCTTCCTTCAGGCAGGTGGTATAATCAGCGCCGGAAGCCGTCATGGCGGAGAGCATATAGTTCGTCGTGCCGTTGAGAATGCCGCCGAGGGCGGTGATCTCGTCCAGCCGCGCCGCGCGCGAGAGCGAGGTGAGCCACGGAATGCCGCCGCCCGCTGCCGCCGTGCAGCGCAGCGCCACGCCGCATTCCGAGGCGAGCGCAAGGAGCTCGTCATAATGCGCGCACATGAGCTGCTTATTCGCGGTGACGACATTTTTGCCTGCGCGCATCGCCGCGCAGATATAGCGGTATGCCGGCTCCAGCCCGCCCATGACCTCGACCACGGTGTCGATGGAGCGGTCGCGCAGGATATCGTCGAATTCGCTCGTCACGGTGCAGTGCAGCTCCGGCCGCGCACGGCGGGAGAGGACGGCTGTGACGCGCAGGTCCGTGCGTCCCTCGGCGAGAGCGTAAAAGGCGCTGCCGACGGTGCCGAAGCCGAGCAGTCCAATGTTCATAAGGTGATCCAGCCTTTCTTTTGAAGAATCCGTCAAGCGCGGACGGTTTGTGCAGAATAGACGGAAATGTCCGCGAGAGAAAAACACTTGACTTTTTGATGGAAACAATATACCATGTGCGTTGTGAAAATGCAATAGGAGAATTGAAAAAGTTTTGAAAAGCGGGCGCTGCTTGCCCGATCACGGAGGTAACGACATGAACTATCAGAGCACCCGAAACGCGGCGCTGCGCGCGACGAGCGCCGAGGCGATCTTAAACGGTCTTGCGCCCGACGGCGGGCTGTACGCCATGCGCGGTCTTGCCGAGCTGGGCTTCGACTGGCGCGGCTGCCTGACGCGCTCCACGCAGGGCATGGCGGTGGAGATCCTGTGCGCGCTGCTGCCCGACTTCTCGCACGAGGAGATGACGGAGCTGGTGCGCGCGGCGTACACGGGAAAATTCGAAACGGAGGACATCACGCCCACCGTCCCCGTGGGGGAGGACACGGTGCTCGAGCTGTTCCGCGGGCCGACGAGCGCATTCAAAGATGTGGCGCTCTCGATGCTGCCGCATCTGATGACGGCGGCGAAGAAAAAGTGCGGCGCGGATGATGAAATTTTGATCCTCACCGCGACCTCCGGCGACACCGGCAAGGCGGCGATGGAGGGCTTCTGCGATGTAGCCGGAACGAAGATCATCGTCTTCTATCCCGACGGCGGCGTCTCCGCCGTGCAGAAGGCGCAGATGGTCACGCAGGGCGGAGACAACACCTGCGTCGCCGCGGTGCGCGGGAATTTCGACGACGCGCAGACCGCCGTCAAGCAGGTCTTTGCGAAGGTCGGCGGCGAGGGGCTGCTCGACGGCAAGGGCGTGCGCCTTTCGAGCGCGAACTCCATCAACATCGGCCGCCTCGCGCCGCAGGTGGTGTACTACTTCCGCGCCTACGCCGACCTCGTGCAGCGCGGGACGGTCAAAGTCGGGGACAAGGTGGACTTCGTCGTGCCGACGGGCAACTTCGGCGATATCCTCGCGGGCTATTTCGCGCGCGAGCTGGGGCTGCCGGTCGGGCGGCTCGTGTGTGCGTCCAACGCGAACAATGTGCTCACCGACTTTATCCGCACGGGGCGCTACGACAAAAAGCGCCCGTTCTATCTCACGAGCTCGCCGTCGATGGACATTTTAGTGTCCAGCAACCTCGAGCGGCTGCTGTTCCTGCTCTCGGGCGACGAGGCGCTCGTCGCGTCGCTGATGCGCCGGCTCTCCGAGGAGGGCGCGTATGAGGTGCCGGAGAGCCTGCGCGCGCAGATCGGCGAGCTTTTCTGGGCGGGCTGCTGCGACGACGCGGCGACGAAGGAGACCATCGGCGTGGTCTGGCGCGCGCATCACTATCTCTGCGACACGCACACGGCGGTCGCGTGGAATGTCGCGCAGCAGTACAAGGCGGAAAATCCCGACCATGCGCCGGTCGTGGTGCTCTCGACCGCGTCGCCCTACAAGTTCCCCGCGGCGGTGCTGGAGGGACTGGGCGAGTCGGCGGAGGGCGACGAGTTCGCCGTCATGGAGCAGCTCGAGCGCATCACCGGTGTAGCTGCGCCGAAGAATCTGCGCGGGCTGCGTGAGCGCGCCGTGCGGCACTCGACGGTTCTCGACCGCGAGGAGATGCTGCCCTTTGTCCTCGAAAGGGCGCAGGAGAAGCAGTGGTTCTGAAAAAAGGAAACGAAAAAAGGACGCTGATGCCGCGGCATCAGCGTCCTTTTTTCGTTAGTTCGCGCCGCCCTCCGCCGCTTTGTCGAACGGCAGGGGGAGCTTTTGGATAAAGCCGATGACCTGTCCCGAGAGGAGCACGGTCAAAAGCGAGTATCCGATGCGTGAGAGCGGGATATAGCTGAGCGAGAGCGCAAGAACCACAAGGTCGGTGGAGAGATACGCCCAGCGAATGTCGATCCGGAGCAGGTGCGCAAGGCACATGGCGAGCGCGTCGTCTCCGCCTGCCGCGCCGCCCGCGCGCACGCAGAAGCCCGCGCCGACGCCGACGAACAGCGCGCCGATCACGGCGGCGAGCAGCGGCAGGTCGGCAAGCTGCGGCCAGAGCGGGGGAAAGCACTCAAAGACGCGATAGGCGGCGGAGAAGCCGACGGTCGCGATGAGCGAGTAGGCGATGAAGCTGCGCCCGAGGAGCTTCCAGCCCCACAGGTAGCACAGAAGGTTCAGCACAAAGCCCGAGATCGCGGGCGAGAGGCGGAACCAGTGGTCGAGCAGCAGCACCGCGCCGAGCACGCCGCCCTCCGTGATGCCGGAGAAGGAGTGGACATGATAAAGCCCGAAGGCGAGGAGAATGCTGAAAAAGAGCGCCATCAGGCCGCGCCAAAGCTCCAGCTCGCGCACGCTCGTGCGCACAGCGGAGACGGTGGCGTGAAAGATGCGGGAAAACAAGATAAAACCTCTCGATCTGTTTGGGATTCGTTTTGTCCCCGTCGGGAATCAGAATTTGCCGCTTTTGTGGGAGAAGCCGCCGGAGTTGACCGTCGTTCCGCCGCGGAAGCCGCCGCTGTCGTTTTTCGGCTCTGCCTTGGGCGTGCGGACCTCGGTGACATGGGTGAAGCGGTCCTCGCGCGCGGTGATCTCCGTGCCGCCGGAGACGGTGTAGCGGTCGGCCTCCGTCGCGCGGCGCGCGCTCTTGAGCTGGCCCTTGAGGACCATGCAGACAAGAAACGCGATGATCAGGGCGGGCAGAATGCCGAACATCAATCCGGTGGAGACCTTCTCACCGAGCGTCAGCGGGACCTCGGGCTCGACATCGATGGGCTTGCCCTCGGCGTAGGCGGCGAGATAATACTCACACTCGTAGATGTAGTCCCAGAAGCCGCCGTACCAGTCGTCCTCGCGGAAGTTGTCGAGGAATTCCTCGGCAAGAAGCTCCTTGCCGTAGTCGGTGAAGGCGCCGTTGCCGACCGTGCCGTGTGCTGTGATGTCGTAGTCGCGCTCCGCCATGCTCAGCGCGAGGATCGCGGCGTTGCGCTCCGCGCCGAGGCCGAGCCAGAGATCCTCAAAGACGGCTTCGGAGAAGTCCGCGATGTCGGAATAGCCGAATTCGGTCATATCCTCGACGGTGATGATGTAGATACCGCAGCCGTAGGTTTCGGCGGCGGGAAGGGCGGTATCCTCAAGAGAGCAGAAATCGTCCTCATCGAGAAGACCCGCCATGTCGAACACGCACTCGGGCGTGTAGGTGATGCCGCCGTCCGCGCCGGTCTCGGTCGTGTAGGCGAGGGCGCCGGTCGACAGCGTGAGCGCGAGGAGCAGAGAGAAGAGCAGAGAAGCTGTTTTTTTCATCGCGTCCACCTCCCTTAAAGGATCAGCACGCTTGCCGCCGTGACGACGGCAAGCACAGCCGCGGCGATGCCGCCGAAATACTTCCAGTAGCGCCCGCGGTCGAGCGGGAGGTCGCCGATGAGACGACCCGTCTGCCCGTTCATGGCGAAGAGGAAGCTCTTGCCGTTCCACTGCGTCGAGAGCAGCCACACGGGCATGAGCGCGTAGTGAACCTTGCCGCGGTGGAGCGAGACCTCGCGGCCGGTCACCGTGCAGGAGGCGTAGCCCTCGCACGCGCTCTCGCGCATCAGCTCCACGGCGCTCTCCTCGCAGCGAAGGTCGGCGCGCTTGGCGCACTCCTCGACGGAGACATCGCACTTATCGGCGAAAAAGCCGGGGAGGTAGGCGGTGGAGAAGGGCTTGAGATCGCTGTAGTCAAAGGGCTCGATGGCGTCCATGTGCTCGTCGGGCATCTTGGTCGAGGCGTCCACGGGGACGCGCTCGAACTGCACGGTGCCCGCGCGGCGAACCTCATAATGGCTCGTGACGGTCACATTTTCCTTGGCGGTGGAGTAGCCGCTCACCTGCGTGGCGTGGCAGCGGACATCGACCTCGGCGCTGCCGTCGAAGAGGCGGAAGGGGACATAGACGCCCTTGATCTCCTCGATGTGGTTTTCGTCGGAAAACGCCTTGGGCAGCAGCTTTTTGCCGGCGTAGTGCTTTTTGAGCGCGGCGACCGCCGCGGCCTTATCGAGCTTGAAGGGCAGGACAAAGTCGGGCTTGAGCGCGCCGTGGAACTGCCCGGGCACGATGCCGTTGTTGCCGCAGTAGGGACAGGCCGAGGCGGCGGTCGTCTCGTCGCAGATCAGCTCTGCGCCGCAGCTCGGGCAGGAATAGGTCTTGAGCTTTGCACCCTCGGCGTCCCATGTGCCGCTCTCCGTCTGCCATTCGCCGTCGGACGCGGAGCGAGCTTCGTCCTGCTCGAAGACCTCGGCGGCTTTCGCCTCCTTTTCCGCGTAGAGCGCCTCGATCTCCGCGACCTCATATCGGGAGCCGCAGTAATCGCACTCGAGCTTGCCCGACGAGCCGACGAAGTGCAGCGGGCCGGTACAGGCGGGGCATTGATAGTTAGTGATCTGGGTTGCCATGCTTCACACTCCTTCTTCGGACCCTGTCAGGGACGGGGCTTGCCGCAGTTGGAGCAGAATTTGCCCTGATTGACCGTGCCGCACGCGCACTGCCAGTCCGCGGCGGGACGCGCCGCGCCGCAGTTGGAGCAGAATTTGCCCGTGTTCGTCGCGCCGCAGGAGCAAGTCCAGCCGGCGGCGGGCGCGGGCTTCTTCGCGCCGCAGTTCGGGCAGAAATTGCCCGCGATGCCGCTCTGTCCGCAAGAGCACTGCCAGCCCGCAGGAGCCGCGGCAGCGGCAGCCTGCTGCATCTGCGCCTGCTGCGCCTGTTGCTGCTGACCCATCTGGAAGAGGTTC
>CAYWAS010000075.1:0-5706 GCA_964455915.1 uncultured Oscillibacter sp.
TCCACGCAGCACGCGCCCGAGGCGACGCTTGAGCAGATCCGCCGCGACATGATCGAGCTGGTCATCAAGCCCACCGTGCCCGCGGAGCTGCTCGACAGCGAGACGAAATTTTATGTCAACCCCACCGGCCGCTTCGTCATCGGCGGCCCGCAGGGCGACAGCGGTCTCACCGGCCGCAAGATCATCGTCGATACCTACGGCGGCAGCGCGCCGCACGGCGGCGGCGCCTTCTCCGGCAAGGACCCGACGAAGGTCGACCGCTCCGCCGCTTACGCCGCGCGCTGGATCGCGAAGAACATTGTCGCCGCGGGGCTTGCCGAGAAGTGTCAGGTGCAGCTCGCCTACGCCATCGGGGTCGCGCGCCCCGTGAGCGTGCTGGTGGAGACCTTCGGCACCGGCACGGTCAGCGACAGCGCGCTGGAGGACGCGGTGGAGAAGGTCTTCGACCTGCGCCCGACCGCCATCATTCGCGACCTCGACCTGCGCCGCCCGATCTACCGTCCCCTCGCCGCCTACGGCCACATGGGACGCGAGGATCTCGGCGTTTCGTGGGAGAAGTGCGACCGCGTGGACGCGCTGCGCGCCGCGCTGTAAGCGAATATCATAAGGACAGGACGAAAGCGTCGCCATGCTCGGGCATGGCGGCGCTCCTTTTTTGCACGGGGGCGCGGCGGTGCGCATAGACTGAAACGCAGGCGTGTGCCTGCGCTTCGGCGGCTTGCCGCCGAGATCGTAAGGAGGGTGATCGCTATGAACCGTTATCAGGGAAATTGCGGCAATGGCTGCGACTGCGGCTGCGCGGAGCCGTGCTGCCCGCGTCCGTGTCCGCCGCCTCCGCCGCCGTATCCGCCCTATGGCGTGATCGGGCCGACCGGTCCGCAGGGCGTGCAGGGGCTTCAGGGTGTTCCGGGGCCGATCGGACCGACCGGTCCGCAGGGCGTACAGGGCTTGCAGGGCGTCCCCGGTCCCGCGGGAGCCGCGGGCGCGCAGGGTCCCACCGGTCCGCAGGGACCGCAGGGCGCTCAGGGGGCGCAGGGGGCGCAGGGTCCCGTCGGTCCCACCGGCGCGACAGGAGCCACAGGAGCCACGGGAGCCACCGGCGCGACCGGTCCCACCGGCCCTGTCGGTCCCGCAGGAGCTGCGGGTGCGACCGGCGCAACGGGTCCGACCGGTCCCACTGGGCCGACCGGCCCTGCGGATACGCGCGTGGCGGCGGCTGTCGCCGATACGACCGACGCGACCGATGTGGCGACGCAGTTCAACGCGCTGCTCGCAAGCCTGCGCGCGGCGGGTCTGCTCGCAAACTGAAGCGGAAGAGGAGGGGAGAGGGCGCGCGCCCTCTCCCAAACAGGAATTTTTCAGCGGGGAAGGGGAGAGCGGCATGAAGGTGTGCGTGTACGCCATCTGCAAAAACGAATCAAAGTTTGTTGACCGCTTCATGGACGCCGCCTCGGAGGCGGACTGCGTGTGCGTGCTCGACACCGGCTCGACGGACGACACGGTCGAGCGCCTGCGCTCACGCGGCGCGGTCGTGGAAACGGCGGTCATCGCGCCGTGGCGCTTCGACGCGGCGCGCAACGAGTCGATGAAGCTCATTCCCGCGGACGCGGAGATCTGCTGCGCCATTGATCTTGACGAGCAGTTCCGCGCCGGCTGGCGCGCTGCGCTCGAGCGCGCGTGGCAGCCGGATACGACGAGAGCGCGCTACCGCTACACCTGGAGCTTTCAGCCGGACGGCAGCGAGGGCGTGGTGTTCTGGGCGGATAAGATCCACAAAAACGGCTGCTATCGCTGGGCGAGCCCTGTCCACGAAACGCTCGTCTACACCGGTGGGGGAGAGGAGCGCTTTGTCGAGGCGGAAGGCGTGCAGCTCGACCACCACCCCGACGAGACGAAATCGCGTGGGCAGTATCTGCCGCTCCTTGAGCTCGCCGTGCGCGAGGAACCGCAAAACGACCGCAACTGCCATTATCTCGGACGGGAGTATATGTTCCGCGGCGAGTGGCGGCACGCCATCGAAACGCTCACGCGCCATCTGGCGCTGCCGACGGCGGTGTGGGCGGACGAGCGCTGCGCCTCGATGCGCTACATCGCGCGCTGCCTGCGCGCACTCGGCGAGGAGACGCTTGCCGAGCACTGGCTCCACCGCGCCATCGCCGAAGCGCCGCACCTGCGCGAGCCGTATCTCGACTACGCGCGGCTGCTGTACGCGCAGGAGCGCTGGTACGGTCTGGTCGATGTGCTCTGCTCCGCGCTCGCCATCGCCGAGCGCCCGCGCAGCTATATCTGCGAGGCGGACGCCTGGGGCGCGCTGCCCTTCGATCTGCTCTCCATCGCCTACGCGCACCTCGGTGACGCGGAGCGGGCGGCGGAGGCCTGCCGCGAGGCGGTGCGCCTTGCTCCGCAGGACGGGCGGCTGCGGGAAAATCTTGCGCTCTTTGAGCAAATGCGCGAGCGGTGACGCTCGCGCATTTTCCGATTCAGTCCTTGCTCTCCGTCTCTGCCCCGATGCCGGGAAAGCCCTTGGAGGAGTAGGGGTTCTTATTCTCCCGCGGGGCATCGCGGCGGCTGCCGCACTCGCTCGCCCAGCCGAGGAAGAGCGTCCAGAGTAATATCCCGCCGATCCACAGCGCGAGCGCGAGCCCCGCCCACCAGAGCGGCCAGCCGCGCCACCGGTGCAGCGCAAAGAGGATCGCCGCGGGGAGAATGCCCTCCCAGTTGAGCAGCAAATTGAGCAGCAGGCAGAGGAAAAAGCCGCCGCTGCGCCGGGCTCTTCGCATGGCTCTCGCTCCTTTCGCGGGGACGGCGATGCGCTTCCCTGCCGCGAAACGCACCTCGATGTCCCGATTTTTACCATTTTACCATATCCGTCCGCGCATGGCAAGCGTTGACGCGCTCTTGCATTTTCGCGCGCGATATGATAAATTTACCTCATTCTGATTTTTTACGGAGTAGCTGACCATGGAGCTGTGCGACTATTATCTCAAGTACATGAACGCCCTGTGCGCGGGGACGCTTGCCCCGCCGGAGGGCATCGCGCTTTCGGGCGAGACGCCGGAGGAGCGCGCGATGAGCTTACAATCGGCGCTCAAAGCGGTGAGCGTCCCCGATTTCGTGCGCCGCTGCGCGGTCGCCGCCGGCGATGCGCTCCCCGCGGCGCTGTTCGAAAATTTCGATGAGGAGAGCTTTGCCCGCGCGCTCTTTTCCCGCATGGCGCTCGGCGGCGCGCAGGAGCCGACCGCGGAGGAGGCGCCGACACCGGACGAGCCGTCCGCGCCCGATCCCGACGCGGGCAAGCACGCCTTCGAGGTCTTCTGCGACTGCCTGATGCTCGACGAAAAGCTCGTCGCCTATCTCATCGAAGTGCTCAAATCGGACGACCGCGCGGGCTTCTACAAGCTCTCGCAGATCACCACGCACCTTGACCTCGACCCCGACGAATTCCTCTTCTGGCTCGCGCACCGCGAGGACTACGCCGAAAGCGACGACGAGCGCGCCTGCGCCATCATCGTCGATTCGCTCCTTGACCGCCTGCGCGCGGAGGGGCGCATGGACATCGCCGCCGCGCTGCTCTCCGGCGACCGCATGACCTTCGACGCCGTGCGCTGCGAAGCGCCGGAGCTGCGCCAGCTTCCGGTCGCGACCTTCCGCTGGCTGGAGCAGAACTATCTTGACCGCGACTATCCGCTGCGCTTCGTGCTCAAATGCAACGGCGTGGCGTTTCCGGAAGAGCTGAAAAAGGAGGGCGGGCAATGACCGCGGCTGAAATCTATAAGACCCTTGGTGTGAGCGGGGAGGTCCTCGCCTACGGCGAACAGATCCTCGAAACGCTCCGCCCGCGCTTCGCCGCCATCGACGAGCGCGCGGAGATCAATCAGGCGAAGGTGCTCGCCGCGATGCAGAAAAACCGTGTCAACGCCACGCACTTTGCCGCCTCGACCGGCTACGGCTACGACGATGAGGGGCGCGACAATTTAGAGCGCGTCTACGCCGACGCCTTCCATACCGAGGCCGCGCTCGTCCGTCCGCAGATCACCTGCGGCACCCACGCGCTCGCTGTTGCGCTGAGTGCGAATCTCCTCCCCGGGGACGAGCTCCTTGCCATCTCCGGCAGACCCTACGATACGCTCGAGGAGGTCATCGGCATTCGCCCCTCGCCCTGCTCGCTCGCGGAGTACGGCGTCACTTACCGTCAGGTCGACCTCCACGAAGACGGGAGCTTCGATCTCCCCGCGATCCGCGCGGCCATCGGCGAGAAGACAAAGCTCATTCATATCCAGCGCTCCAAGGGCTACGCCCCGCGCCCGACGCTCTCGGTCGCGCAGATCGGCGAGGCAATCGCGGTCTGCCGCGCGGTGAAGCCGGAGGTCATCGTGATGGTGGATAACTGCTACGGCGAATTTGTCGAGACCGTTGAGCCGAGCGATGTCGGCGCGGATATGATCGTCGGCAGCCTCATCAAAAATCCCGGCGGCGGCCTTGCGCCCATCGGCGGCTACATCGCCGGAACGCAAAAATGCGTCGACCGCTGCGCCTACCGCCTCTCCGCGCCCGGACTCGGGCAGGAGGTCGGCGCGAACCTCGGGCTGATACCCTCGCTCTATCAGGGCTTTTTCCTCGCGCCGAATGTCGTCTCCGGCGCGGTCAAGGGCGCGATCTTCACCGCGGCTGTGTACGAAAGCCTCGGCTTCCGCGTCGTTCCCGCCGCCGCGGAGGAGCGGCACGACATCATTCAGTGCGTGGAGCTCAAGAGCCCCGAGGGAATGTGCGCCTTCTGCAAGGGCATTCAGGCGGCGGCTCCGGTCGACAGCTATGTTGACCCCGTCCCCGGCGATATGCCCGGATACGACTCGCAGGTCATCATGGCGGCGGGCGCGTTCGTGCAGGGCAGCTCCATCGAGCTCTCCGCCGACGGCCCCATTCGCCCGCCCTACGCCGTTTACTATCAGGGCGGCCTGACCTGGTATCACGCGAAGCTCGGCGTGCTGCTCTCGCTGCAAAAAATGCTTGACGCGGGGCTGGTCACTCTGCCCTAATCTATCGTCCCGGAGGTTCTCGTATGCTGATTCGAAGAACTCCCCTGACCAACCGGAACTTTCGCCGCAGACCACCGCCGTTTTCTGTCTGATCTTCCCGTAAACAAACAAAAATACAGACAGAAAAAGGAGTTTAACAATTTTATATGTGGTTTTGGCTTTCGCTCATCGCGCTGCTCTGCTGGAGCGGCAGTGACCTCTTTTCCAAGATTGGCTGCCAGAATGAGGACGATCACCTCGCCCATCTCAAGATGGTCATGGCGGTCGGCACGGTCATGGGTCTGCACGCCTGCTACGAGATCTTTGTCGGCGGGACGCCCATCAGCTTCTCGATTATTCTCACCTACCTGCCCGTGTCGCTCCTCTACATCGGCTCGATGACGCTCGGCTATCTGGGTCTGCGCTACATTGAGCTGTCCGTTTCCTCGCCGATCTGCAACTCGTCCGGCGCGCTCGTCGCGGTGATGACGCTCCTCTTCCTCGGCGGGGAGGACTATTCGCCGCTCGCCATCTTCGCCGTGGCGCTCGTGTGCGTGGGCGCGATCGGTCTCGGCGTGGTGGACGCGACCGAAGACCCCGAGCTGCGCGCCGCGCGGCAGGAGGAGGGCAACCGCAAGTACGCCAAGAGCTTTCTTGCCCTCGCGCTGCCCGTCGCCTACTGCCTGCTCGA
>CAYWAS010000076.1:0-5631 GCA_964455915.1 uncultured Oscillibacter sp.
GAGAGGAAGGTGGTACCGGTCGCCGTCGCACCGACGGTGAAGCCGAGGAAGATGGTGACGATGTTCATGAGCTCGTTGCCGGCGGTCTTGGTCAGACGCTCAACAACACCGGACTCCTTGAACAGGTTGCCGAGCATGAGGCAGGCGATCAGAGGAGCGGCGGAGGGAACGAGCAGCGCAACGAACACGGTGATCATGATGGGGAAAATGATCTTCTCGCGCTTGGAGACCTGACGCAGCGGGCGCATCACGATCTTGCGCTCTTCCTTGGTGGTCAGCGCCTTCATGATGGGCGGCTGAATGACCGGAACGAGCGCCATGTAGGAGTAAGCCGCAACGGCGATGGGGCCGAGCAGATGGGGAGCGAGACGGGTGGTGACGAAGATCGCCGTCGGGCCGTCCGCGCCGCCGATGATGCCGATGGAGGAGGACTCCTGCGAGGTGAAGCCCATCCACTGCGTGCCGACATAGGTCATGAAGATACCGAGCTGAGCGGCAGCGCCGAGCAGCAGGCTCTTGGGGTTCGCGATCAGGGGACCGAAGTCGGTCATGGAGCCGACGCCCATGAAGATCAGGCAGGGGTAGATGCCGAGCTTGACGCCGAGGTAGAGCACATCGAGCAGGCCGATGGTAACAACATCACCGGCCGCCCACGGAGCAAGCACAGCCTCTGTGACGCCGCTGGCCGAGAGCTCCGCGAGGAACTCCGCGGTGATCGGGTTGCCGCCGAAGAGACTCCACTGGACATGGCCGCCCGCGAAGAGGATCTCATGGTACATCTCCGCGCCGGGCAGGTTGGTGCACAGCATACCGAAGGAGATGTTGACCAGCAGGAGCGGCTCAAAGCCCTTGACGATCGCCAGATACATCAGGACAAAGGAAATGGCGATCATGATAAGGCTCTTCCAGTTGTCGCCCTGGCTGAACATATAGAAGCCGGTCTGCTCCAGGAAATTGATAATAGCAACCATTTATTTCTGGTATCCTTTCACAGTTTATTTCAAGGGGAAGCTTTCTTTGTGTCTTAGCCGAGGACGCAGAGGACATCGCCCGGGTTGACAGCAGCGCCCTTGGAAACCGCGACGGAGGAAACCACGCCGTCCACGCCGGCAAAGATCTCGTTCTCCATCTTCATGGCCTCGAGAATGAAGAGGACATCGCTGGCCTTGACGCTCTGGCCGGCAGTGACCTTCACATCAAGAATGGTGCCGGGCATGGGGCTGGTGATGGTATTGGCACCGGCGGGGACCGCAGCGGGAGCGGCGGCAGGAGCAGCAGCGGGAGCGGGGGCAGCCGCAGGAGCGGGAGCCGCGGGACGGGCAGCGGGAGCCGCAGCGCGGGCGACGGGGGCGGAAGCCATGCGGCCGCCGGCGGCGGACTCAACGGTAACTTCGTAGGCGGTGCCGTTAACGGTAACAGTGTACTGCTTGGTCATGATGTTTTCTCTCCTAAATAATTAGATTTTGTTGATGCCGGTGATCTGCATACGGGAAGCGCTGGGGCCGAGATCCTCGGTCACTGCCGCGATGACCGCGGCAAGGATCTCCTGCTCCTTAACGGTGTTGACCGCGGGAGCGGCGGGGGCGGGGGCTGCGGGTGCCGCTGCGGGAGCGGCGGGGGTGGGAGCGGCCTTCGTCTTGAGCAGGTTGCCCATCGCCATCGTCAAAAAGATGATGCAGACGAGGCCGAAAAAGACGGTGCCGATGCCCATGAGGGTAACGAAAAGCGGGCTGTATTCCATTTCCTTTTTCCCTTTCTATGGAATTATAGCAAAACGCCGTTAAAAATCAACAGCGGTGATGCAATTTTTTGCGCTCTCTTAGCAATATAATGATCCTTACACGGCCAGAACATCGGCAAACGCCTGGATCGCGGTCGCCGCCTGACCGAAGTCACGCATCTGCTGGTCGACGCCGAGCTTGATGAAGGGCACGCCGGCAGCGTCGAGCGCTTTCTTGAGGTAGGGGAACTCCATCTCCTCGGGGTCGCAGAACTGCTGCATGAAGAGCACGAGACCCTGCGCGCCGGACTCCTTGACCAGATTCGCCACGAACTCGCCGCGGCGGTTCTCGCTGGACTTCGGATCGTAGAGCAGCACATCGTAGTCGATGTTGGTGAACTGCTCGCACAGCGCCATCATCGGATCGCCCTCTTCGCTCGCGTCGGTGCGGAAGGCACGGGACTCGTGCGCCACATCGTCGGCGGCGATGGCAACATTGTTGTCCTTGAAGATCTTGAGGAGCACGGGATTGTCGCAGATGATGCCGGAGGTGACGACCTTCACGCCGTTCCACTTGGCAGCGGGCAGCGCGGAAAGCTCGGCGTTGAGCGCGGTGAGCTTCTCGGTGTACTCGACCTTATCCATGAACCACGCGGCCTTGAGCACGGCGGAGCGCATGATGGGGTCGATCACATCGCAGTGCTCGCTCGCGAGCTTGACGAACGCGCGGCGGGCGGCGCGGGACTTGTTGTAGACCTTGATGGCATCGCGGATCGCTTCGCTCGTGATCTCGTGGTCGCAGATCTTCTCCAGCTCGCCCTTGATGTGGTTGTACTGATCCATGCAGAACTGCTTGCCCCAGTCGGCAAAGCGATTCTGGGGGTGGGCAAGGAAGATGCAGGGCAGCTTCTCGCTCATCGCGACGCGGATATTCTGGCTCATCGGGCGCAGCGTATCGCAGATGGTCGGGGTGATGACGCCGTCGAGCAGATCCATCGTGCCGTCGAGCAGCATCTCGAGGTCGAGCTGCGCGATCGTGCAGTAGAAGGTCGCGCAGTATTCCTTGGCGCGCTGGATCGTCTTGGTGTTGCTGCCCCACATACCGAAGGGCACCATGCCGGCGGCATAGACCAGCTCCTCGGGCGCATAGTAGGGCATCACGCCGATGCACTTCTTGCCGGCGGCCTTATAGGCCTTGAGCTGACCGTGGGGGTCGGCGGCGATGGCGGAAAATTCGTTCACATAAGCTTCAATACTCATTTTTCACGCCCTCCTTAATCTTTCTTGTTGGCTTCCATGGCCTCGACAAGACCCTGCACACGCGTGGTGTACTGCGCTTCGTTGAAGTTGCGCGGGTCGGCCTGGTCGCCGTCGAAGCCGGCGCAGGGAACGCCGAGGTCCTTGGTGAAGCGGCGCTGCATCTCAGCCATATAGCCGCTCCAGGGCTTGCAGGAACGGTTGTAGTGGACGAGCACGCCATCGACCTTATTGTCGCGGCAGATGCCCTCACGCCACGCAACGCCCTGCTCGATGCACACAGAGTTGGGCGCCTTGTAGTAGGCGCGCGCCATCTCGTCCATGTTGTTGTAAACGAAGCCGAACGCGGGCGCGTAAACAACGGCGGTGACATTGACGCCATGCTCCTTGAGGGGCTTGAAGAGGTTGGGGAGCTTCGGCCAGCAGGGGATACCCTCGAACATCACGCGATACTGCTCGGGGAAGGGCAGCGTGGAGCTGCCTTCCTTGATGTTCTGCTCAAGGTCCTGCGCGAGCAGATCGAACGCCTCGGCGGCCGCCTGCTTGCCGCGGGCGGTGACGACATCGGCCATGTGGTTGAAGAGGTCGAAGCCGCTCATCGGGGCGGGCTTATACTGCAAATAGTCGCACACCTTCAGCCAATTCTGCGCGGTAGCGTTCGCGTGCTTGCAGGCATTCTCGAACTTCTCCTCGTCGAACTTCTTGCCGGTCAGCTCCTCGAGCTGATGAATGGCATTGTCGAACTGGGCGCGGACATACTTCACGGCGGAGTCGCTGACTTCCACGGTGTTGTTGTAGGGGATATCGACCATGATGAGCGGAATGTTGCACATACGGGCGATGTTCTCATACCACTTGGTCATGCAGTTGCAGATGTTGTTGCAGCACAGCACGAAGTCGGGCTGAGGAATGCGCATCTGCTTGTAGGGCTTGATGGCCTCGCGGCGGAAGTTCTTGTAGGCGATCTCCTTCTCGGTGGTCTCGGGCAGCGCCTCGATCTCATGGATATCGTCCAGAACAGTGTAGGGGACCTGCGTCTTGGGGTCCTTCTTGGGCTTGCCGGTCTCGGGATCGATCACGACATTGCCGTTCTCGTCCTTGAGGGGCTTGCCGCTCTTGGGGTCGATGATGAACTCGAGCGTCTCGGGATCGAACTTGCGGCTGGCGCGCTTGCCGGCGGCATAGGCGAGGGAAATGCGGGCGTAGCCGCAGATATCGTTGTCGAAGCCGAGATCCTCGGCAGCCTGACACATGATCTCACCGTCGCGCTGGGCGGCGATACCGGCAGCCTGATTCTCCGGATACATCACATTGAGGTCAAAGGCCTCTGCCAGCTCGCAGGGGAACTTGGAGCTGGACCAGCCGACGAGCTTGCCCTGCTTCTTGGCCTCGCGCGCGTCAGCATAAACATCGTCGACGACCTTGCGCAGAGCAAGGACGCCGGGACTGACTTTAGCAGCCATTTTGGGATCCTCCTAAAATATTCAAAAAACTCTCGCAGCCTTACTGCTGCTGTTTCCGTGCCTTCTGATAGGCGAAGAGCGCCGCACCGAGGGCGCCGTTGTACTGCGTGAGCGGAGAGGTGGCGATCTCACGGTCGAGCTGGCGCTCCAGCGCCTGCACGATGCCGTGGTTCTGCGCCACGCCGCCCGTCATCACCACGCGCTCGCGCACGCCGACGCGGTTGCACAGTCCGCTCACGCGGCCTGCCACGCTGCGGTGGATACCGGCGATGATGTCGCACTTGTCCGTCCCGACAGCGAGCTGAGAGATGACCTCGCTCTCGGCAAAGACCGTGCAGGTCGAGCTGATGCCGATCTCACGGGTAGACCTGTCGCCCAGATCGCCCAGATCCTCGACCCTGACCTCCAGCACGCGGGCCATGACATCGAGGAAGCGCCCCGTACCGGCGGCGCACTTGTCGTTCATGACGAAGTTCTTCATCATGCCGTTCTCGATCTCGATGACCTTCACATCTTGCCCGCCGATATCGATGACCGTGCGGACATCGGGGAAGAGATAGGTCGCGCCCCTGGCGTGGCAGGAAAGCTCGCTCATCTGTTGATCGGCGAGCCCGTCGAGCGAATTGCGCCCGTAGCCGGTAGCCAGAACGAAATCCATCTGCTCGCGCGTCATCTGCGCGTTCTCCAGCACCTCCGCGATCGCGCGGGCAGGGCCGGAGGTGCCGGTGCCGACGGAGACAAGGGACTTCGCCACAATGTCCTTCCCGTCCTTCATGATCACGCACTTGGACGCGGTCGAGCCGACATCGATGCCCATGGTAAAAATGCTCATAAAACTCTGTTTCCTTTCGTTTTCTCGACTGCTGCGCAGCTCACGCCGCGCAGCAGCCGCAGCGAAAGTCACACAGTACGCTTACGCGTGAAGATTGTCGTAATCGCGGATCACGCGCGGGAGCAGCATCTGATGGAACGGGCAGATGCTCTCGGGATTCTGATAGCAGGCATTGGCGAACGCCTGAATGTAGGGACGCATATCGTTCATGTCGACGATCTCGTCGGTCAGACCCGCCTTCGCGCAGAACTTCGGGCTGGACTTGTGCGCGTAGTCCTGGATCAGCGCGTTCATCTTGTCGATCGTGGGCTGGAGATCCTTGCCGGCCTTCTCGTCCTTGACGAGACGGCGGGCGTACA
>CAYWAS010000077.1:0-5624 GCA_964455915.1 uncultured Oscillibacter sp.
GTTGGCGCTCGTGAGCTTCTCCACGCCCTCGACGATGGCGGTGCGCCCCTCGACGCGGATCTGCGCGCCCATGCGCGTCAGCTCGCCGACATAGCGGTAGCGGCTGTCCCACACGCCCTCGGTCACGGTGCTCGTGCCGTCTGCCAGCGTGAGCACGGTGGTGATCTGCGGCTGCATATCGGTCGGGAAGCCCGGATAGGGCAGCGTCTTGACATTCGCGTGGCGCAGCGCGCCCGAGCGGCGGACGATCAGCTCATCGTCCTGCTCCTCGACCTCCACGCCCATCTCCTGCAGCTTCGCGGTGATACAGTCCATGTGCTTTGGAATGATGCCGCGCACGCGGACCTGACCGCCCGTTGCGGCGACCGCCGCCATATAGGTGCCCGCCTCGATCTGGTCGGGAATGATGGCGTAGACGCCGCCGTGGAGCCGCTCGACGCCCGCAACGCGGATCGTGTCGGTACCCGCGCCCTTGATGTCCGCGCCCATGGAGTTGAGGAAGTTCGCAAGGTCCACGATGTGCGGCTCCTTCGCCGCGTTCTCGATGACCGTCGTCCCGTCGGCGAGCGCCGCCGCCATCATGATGTTCATGGTCGCGCCGACGGACACCACATCAAGATAGACATTCGCGCCCTTCATGCGCCCGCCCTCGGCGTTCGCGCAGATGTAGTCCCCCTCGCGCACCGTCGCGCCCATCGCGGCAAAGCCCTTGACATGCTGGTCGATGGGGCGCGTGCCGCCGAAGTTGCAGCCGCCGGGCATGGAGACCTCCGCCGCGCCGAAGCGACCGAGCAGCGCGCCGATGAAATAGTAGGACGCGCGCAGCTTGTGCGCCAGCTCCTGCGGCGCGCGGGTGGTGGTGATATGGCGGCAGTCCAGCTCCACATCGCTGCGGTTGAGGAAGCGCACCTTCGCGCCGAGCTGCTCTAAAATTTTCAGCAGCACGGTCACATCGCTGATCTGGGGGATATTTTCGATGCGGCACACGCCGTCTACCAGCAGGGCGGCGGGGAGAATGGCGACCGCAGCGTTCTTCGCGCCGCTGATGCGTACCTCGCCGAACAGCGGCCTGCCGCCGCGAACAATGTATTTTGTCAAACAAAGCACCTCGCTTCAAAGAGGATCGGACGACATTCGAGGACGGAGAATGTGCTTTTCTCCGCCTCGTGCCGATAGTATTCTCATCATATAGCTACAGTATACCAAAAGAACCGGAAAAAGCAATGCCTTTCTTTGCGAAAAATTCGACCAAAGGCTATTCGCGCGTGACCTCGCCGCTTTGCAGCTCGACATAGTAGCTGTAAACATCGGTCTCCACGCGCAGCACCGGCACGAGCTGCATCGGCACGCTCGCCGTACTGCGCAGAAGATAGCCTGCGGACAGGGCGCTGATCTCGGTGCAGACCGCGCCGGAGGTGTTGCGGTAGTCGAGAAAACGCACGAGCGCCGTCACCGTGTCGATCGGGAGCGCGGCGCTCTCCGCCGTTTCGACGGGCGGGAGAAAGCTGCCGCTCACCTCGGTGAGCGTGCCGGAGAGGAAGCGGAAGGTCAGCGCGGCGTTGAAGACCTCGCTGCCCTCGATCCGCCGCGTGGCAGTGACGGTGGTGCGCCGTCCGTCGCTCAGCGCTTCGCTGTCGTCGTAGCCGAGCGGCCTGCAAAGCTGCGCGCAGAAGTCCGCGGGATCGTCCACCGCGCGGCTGAGCGTCGCCTCCAGCGCGCCGGAGTTGCGGATCAGACACGCGCCGCCGCCCAGCCCGTCGGAGCTGTAGTAGCGGTAGATGCCGCCGCCCGAATCCACGGACGAGACGGAGCCGATCAGTCCCTCGGCAAACGCGCGCTCCGCGTCGGTGTCGCGCACCGGCTGCACGCTCAGGAGCGTGGCGGGAAGCGCGTCGAGCAGCGCCGCGTCGAGCAGCACACCGTCCGAGGCGTAGAGCTGCATGAGCTGCGTGACCGCGCGCTCATGCGCGGCATTCTCCTCCGCGCGGCGGGAAACGAGGAGGACGAGCAGAAAGGCGTTGGCGAGCAGCAGCACGATGATGATGATGTTTTTGAGCCTCGCGGTGTTCAAAGGCGCGTCCTCCCTTCCGGTTTTTTCAGTCGGCGATCCAGCTCGCGCCGACGGTGTCGCCGTAGGCGTCGATATACGCCACGGTCAGCTCGCAGTTCGGATAGCGCTGCGCGATGGCGCGCGAGAGCGCGGTCGGCAGCAGCGCCGTGCTGCGCTCGGTGAGCGTGTAGCGGCGCATGGTCAGGACGAAGGCGGTGATGCTGTTCCCCTCGATGCGGACCTCGGCGGCGGGGGCGCTGTCGGAAAAGCGGACGGGCGTGCCGCCGACCATGTAGTCGAAGCGGACGGTCGTGCCGGTCTCGTCGCGCTCCATGCCGCTCAGATACAGCGCGGCATCACCCAGTCGGCTCTGCGTGAGCGTGCCGACAAGACTGCGCGCGGCGGCGCAGAGCTCCGTGCGCGTGGGCTGCGCGGGATTCGCCGCGGAGACGGCGAACAGCGAGCCCTCCTCTGCCGCGGCACCGCTGTAGGCGAGCGTGCCGTCGGTGAGCAGATAGAGCTTGCGCTGCCCCTCGATATAAACGACCGTGCCGGAGGACTCCGTGTACCAGTCCTGCGTGTGGGGATTGAACTCCGCGCGGCGGAGCAGCTCCTCCGCGGCGTAATCGCTCAGCGCGTTGGCGGCGGTCAGCTCGCTGCGCTCCACGCGCGAGGAAAAGAGGATCGTGTAGGGCGAGAGCGACTCGTACTCCTCGCCGAGCGAGAAGGCAAAATCGACCTCGCTGCCGCTCTGCTCCTCCAGATAGGCGCGCACGGTCTCCGCGTCCAGCGCGGTAGAGAAGCAGAAAACGCCGCGCTCGGTGTCCTGAAGATAGAGCATCGCGCGCTCCGCGCCCTCGGCGCTCAGCAGGCAGCGGCGCACATCGAGCTCGCGCGCCGTCGGCGGCGCCGCGCCCAGCCGCGCCGCAAGCACCTCGAGCGGAAGGTCGCAGGCAAACTCCAGATAGATGCCCTTGCCGTCGAGCGCGCTGAGCAGCACGCTCTCCCCGACGCTCGAGAGACCGTAGGCGGAGCCGAGCGCCTCGCCGAAGAGGGCTGCCACGCCCTCGAACGCATCGTCCGCGGTGGTCATGGCGTCCGTGCCGCTGCGCAGGAATTCATTCGTCTGCACCACGCGCACGGGGACGGAGAGCGCCGTGAGCGCCTCGTCCACGGGCGAAATGGCTGTCTGCGTGTCCGGAAGCCAGCCGCGCAGCGTCTCGGTGAGCGTTTTGCCGTCCGCGCTGAAGAGCGGCGTTTGCAGCAAAAGCAGCAAAAACGAGAAGGTCAGGAGCGCGATGGTCAGGTTTTGCAGGCGATCGACGCGCTTGGCTTTCTTATTCATCGGCCGCCTCCCGCTCCTCCGCCTGCCGCAGCGGCAGCTCAAGGCGCACGGTCGTGCCCGGACCCTCGCGGTCCACGAGCGAGAGCGTGCCAGAATGACGCTGGACGATCTCGGTGGCGATGGAGAGCCCGAGGCCCGTGCCGCCGGACTCGCGCGACCTCGCCTTGTCCACGCGGTAGAAGCGCTCGAAGATGCGCCCGCGATCCTCCTGCGGGATACCGATGCCGTCGTCCGCGACCTCCATCCACACGCGCTCGCCGACCGTTCCGGCGGTGACGCGGATATGGCCGCCGTCGGGCGTATACTTCACGGCGTTGCCGAGCACATTGAGCATGACCTGCTCGATGCGGCCGCGGTCGCCCTCGATCATCGGAAGGTCGCGGTAGTCGTGCGTGAGCTCGTGCCCGTGGCGGCGGGAGTCCAGCTCGATCGAGCGCAGGACGGAGTCGATCGCCGCGCCGAAGTCGAAGCGCGCCATGGTCATCTCGGTGCGCCCGCTGTCGAGCCGCGAGAGCGTGAGCAGATCCTGCACGATGTGGGTCATGCGGTCGGATTCGTTGATGACGATGTCGAGGAAGCTGTTCTCCATCTCGCGCGGCAGCTCCTCGCCCGTGTCGCGGATCGTCTCGGCGTAGGAGCGGATATTCGTCAGCGGCGTGCGCAGCTCGTGGGAGACATTCGCCACGAACTCGCGCCGGCGCTCCTCCGCCTTGCGCTGCTGCGTCACATCGTGGAGCACCACGAGCACACCGCCGCGCTCTTCGTCGGAAAAGGGCGCGAAGTAGAGCTCGACCGTCCGCTCGCCGACGGTCAGCTCACCGGCGGCAAAGTCGCTGCGCTCGAGCGCCATCACGCGCGCAAAGGGGCAGATCGGCTCGAAGAGGTCGGCGTACACGCACTCCTCCGCCTGACGGTCGAGCAGCTCCATCGCGGCAGGATTGCAGTGGATCAGCACACCGCCGCGGTCGTAGGCGACCACGCCGTCGGTCATGTGGAGGAAGAGCGTATCGAGCTTATTGCGCTCGTCCTCGACGGCGCGCAGCGTCTCGTGCAGGACGCTCGCCATGTCGTTGAAGGTGGTGGTGAGAATGCCGATCTCATCGGTGGAATCGACCTCCAGCATTTCGCTGAAGTCGCCGCTCGCCACGCGCTCGGCGCCCTCGGTCAGCTTTTCGATGGGGTTGATCATGGTCTTGCTCAGAAGGAAGCTCAGCAGCACCGAGATCAGAAGTCCCACGAGCAGCGCCTGCAAAACGATGAGCAGCAGCTCGCTGTTGAGGCTCGTGACGGTGTTGCGGTTATCGCGGATATAGATGATATAGCTGTTGTCCCCGCCGGAGATGGGAATGGCGACGTCCATATAGTTCGCGGCAATGTCGCTCTCGTCGCCGACCTCGCCGTTGCGCGCGGTGAGAAGATTCCCCGTCTGCTCGAGCGCTTCGCCGCCCGCCTCGTCGCTCGCGGCAAGGCACGCGCCGGTCTGCGCGTCGAGGATATAGTAGTTGCGGTTGCGCGAGTCGATGCCGAGCGTACCGGAGTAGGTCTCGAGCATCGCCTGCATCACGGCCACGCCGTCCTCCTGCGCTGCCTCGGCGCGCAGGGAGTTGACGAAATCGGCGTTGCTCTCGCCGAAGGTCTCGCCCATCTGCGCGTAGAAATCGTCAATATAGAAATTGGTCACGCTGGTCATCAGGAACGCACCCACCACCGCCATGAGCGAGGTGATGAGCAGCAGCATGATGAGCACCAGCTTCATGTGCAGCGAGCGGAACACAGGTCTTCCCTCCCCTTCGGAACGGTTTCAGTGCATTAGAGCGTGGAATAATAGTATCCCACGCCGCGGCGCGTGAGGATAAAGCGCGGCGAGGCGGGATCGTCCTCGATCTTCTCTCGCAGGCGGCGGACGGTCACATCGACCGTGCGCACATCGTCACCGACATAGCCGTAGTTCCACACCTGCTCCATGAGGTCCACGCGGGAAAAGACCTTGTCGGGGTGGCTGGCGAGGAAGGTCAAAAGCTCGTACTCGCGCTGCGTCAGCTCGATCGGGCGGCCGTTTTTGTAGACCTGGAAGCACTCGGTGTTGATCGTCAGCCCGCCGCCCGCGCTCATCGCGTTCTCCGCGGACGCGGACGCCATCGCCGTGCGGCGGATATTCGCCTTCACGCGCGCCATCAGCTCGCGCATGGAAAAGGGCTTGGTGATGTAGTCGTCCGCGCCGATCTCGAG
>CAYWAS010000078.1:0-5623 GCA_964455915.1 uncultured Oscillibacter sp.
TGCATTCTTCATTTTTCTGAATTTCCTGCTTGACAAAACTTAGCAGGTCTTCTCATGATATTGTTCGATCTTTGCGGCGTGCTCCGCCGCCGCGGGACCTCCCGCGCTCCACAGTCTATTTCGGATAGCGCGGCGGGAGCTGACCCGCGCGCATGAGGCAGTAGACAAGGCTCGGCACGAGCAGGAGCTGAAGGAAGATGCCCGGAAGTGCCGTGACAAAGCTCGCCGTCACCCACGCGGCGACGGTATACTCCCCCGCCTGAAACAGCAGCGCCTTGGCAAGCCCCGACGCGACGCGCCCGAGCAGCATGGCGATGAGGAGCGAAAGATAGAGGTCGGCATAGATCCGCCCCGTCCGGATCAGGCGGAGCATCGCCCCCGCCGAAAGGCCGTATACGGCGCACTCGACCATCATTCCCGGCAGCATCGCCGCAGCGGGCATCGCCGTCAGCACGCTCGAGAGCAGCGGTCCGAGCAGTCCGCACACTGCGCCGCAGGGCGCGCCGCAGAGCATTCCGCACAGCAGCACCGGAATGTGCATGGGCAGCAGCACCTTCCCCGCGTTCGGGACGGCGTGGAACGCCATCGGCAGAACGACACACATCGCCACGCTCACCGCCGTGAGCACGAGGCGGCGGGTCGCGGTCATCTCTTTCGTCTGATCCATCTCATACCCCCTGCGCAAATATGTCCCTGATTCTACCACACTTTCCTCCGCCGCGCAAGCCTCGCGAGCGGCAGCGTGACCGTCTCGTCTGTCTCCACGGCGTAGTCCCAGCGCACGGCGCGCAGCACGCCGTTCTCCACCTCATAGGTGAATTCCGGCTGACCGACTGTTCCGAAGTAGATCACATTGTCCTGCCGGTTTTCGACCCACGCACCGCTCTCGTCCATCTTCCAGCGCTCCGAGAGGTCAAAGCGCTCGCGGTAGTAGTTGACATTTTCCGCAAACTCCGCCACGGTCAGCTCGCCGCGGCACGGCGGCAGATAGGTCGTGAGCAGCATCACGACCGTGAGCAAGGTGCAGAGCGCCCAGTTCCCGACATAGCCCAGCACCATTTTCCACTCGCTGCGCGTGGCGAAGTGCTCAACGCTGCCGTACTCCCACGCAAGCTCCTTGCCGCGGGTATATTTGCGGTAGCTCCAGATATTGAAGCCAATGTTCACGAGCGGGATCGAAAACGCTTCGCCGCAGCAGAAGAGCAGCGCCGTACGCTCAAGTCCCTCACGGTAGCTGAGCTTTTCGCCGTCGGGGCGCGTGAGGGTGATGCCCATGATCCGCTTGCCCGGAGTCGTACCAAAGCGCGAGAGCAGCAGCGGCTCGACAAGGAGCATCACACCCCAGCCGGCAAGACCGATGAGGAAATTCATCCATGTGGAATCCCCCCGCACGGTGCGAAGCACAACATACAAAAGAAAGGTCACCGGCAGGCCGCACAGCGCTGTATCGACCGAGCGCGCGAAGAAGCGCCGCCAGGGGTGCGTCTCCAAAACATCTTCGCTCGTTGTCTTTCGCTCATCGGAGAGCGCGGAAAGGTACTGCTCCGACTGTAAGGCGGAATAGCTTGCCACCTCGCGCGATATGGTGTCGCAGACACTTTGCGCGGTGAGCAGACGCTGCCCCTCCGCGCCGAGGGCGTCGCTGCGAGAGCGCATCGCCTCCGCGAGTGCGAGCTCGCCGCTCTGCAAACGGCGGATCTCATCGATGGAAAAGCCGAGCGAGCGCAGCAGAGCGATGCGCAGCAGTGTTTCCAGATCTTCGTCCGAATAGTCGCGGTATTTGTTCTCCTGCCGCGCGGGACGCAGCAGTCCCTCCTGCTCGTAGTAGCGGATGTTTGCGCGCGTGAGGCCGCTGCGCTGCTCGATCTCTTTGATGTTCATAGCTTCTCCTTTTGTCGGGCGCGGTTTCTTCCTGCTTTGTAGCTGCATTATAAGGGGTAAAGCCGCTTGACAGTCAAGCCCTTTTCGCGATTTTGTGAAAATATTTCGCCGTGGCGCGGTATATCCGGCTTTGTCCCGCGCTATGAATGGAGATAGACACAAATTTCGCAGATCGGAGGGCTTTTTCCATGCTGCATTCTTTCTGGAAGCATTACGGTTTTCTCGCCGCGATGCTCCTCAGCATCGCGCTCGGCTGCCTGACCGGCGCCGTCTGGCAGGGCGCGACCTGCCTCGCCCCGCTCGGGACGCTGTTCATCAACATGATGTTCTGCCTCGTCGTGCCGCTGGTGTTCTGCTCGCTCGCGGGCAGCATCGCCAACACACGCTCGCGACGGCGCGCGGGGCGCATTCTCGCCTCGACGCTCGGCGTGTTCATCGTCACGGGACTTGTCGCCGCGCTCGTGATGCTCTTTGTCGTCCGCATCTTCCCGCCTGTCCTCGCGCCGTGGACGCAGACCGTCTCCGGCGCGGTCGATGAGCCAATGCCGCTCGCGGAGCTGATCGTCAACTTCTTCACCGTGGACGATTTCGCCGCGCTGCTCTCGCGCCGCGCGATGCTGCCGCTGATCGTCTTTTCGCTGCTCTTCGGCTTCTCCGTCTCCGCCTGCGGCGGGCCGAACACCATCACCGCCCGCGTGCTCGACGCCGCGACGAAATGCCTGCTCAAAATGGTCTCGCTCGTCAGCCGCTACGCGCCCCTCGCCTTCTTCGGCTTTTTCGCCTCGATGACCGCCTCCTACGGTGCTCAGATCACCGCGGACTATGCCCGCGCCCTGCTCGCCTACTACCCCCTCTGCCTGATCTACGCGCTCGCCGCCTTCCCGCTCCTTGCCTACCTCGGTGCAGGGCGCGAGGGCGTGCGCCTCCTGCGCCGCCACATCTTCCGTCCCGCCGTCACCGCGCTCGGCACCTGCTCGTCGGTCGCGACGATCCCCGCCAACATGGAGGCGGCGGAGCGCAGCCGTATCCCGCGCGAGGTCGCGGACCTCGTCCTCCCCCTCGGTGCGACGATGCACATGGACGGCTCGTGCTTTAGCTGCGTGCTGAAGGTCTCCTTCCTCTTCGGCGTGTTCGGCCTGCCGTTTGAGGGGACGGCGCTCTATTTGCAGGTGCTTGCCGTGGCGGTCTTTTCCTCCGTCGCCATGAGCGGCATTCCCGGCGGCGGCTACATCGCCGAGTTCATTCTCTGCTCGCTCTTCTTCCCGAACGATATGTCTGTCGCCTACCCCATCGCCGTCACGATCGGCAATCTCGTCGACCCGCCCGCCACGATGGTCAACGCCGCCGGCGACTACGCCGCCTCGTTCCTCGTCGCACGCATCACCGAAGGGCGCGGCTGGCTCGACCGCGCGGAGTAAAATAAGGAGAGCTCCGCTGCCGCGCAGCGGGGCTCTCTTCTTTATTTATTCCTCGCGCGGACCGGGAAGGAAGCGCTCCCCCTCCGACTGCGCAGCAAGTCCTCCCGCGGAGAGCTCGGTGAGCGCAGCGGCAAAGGACTCCGCCTTTTCCTTCGGCAGCAGGAAATGTACGCCCACCGCCGCGCCGAACTCCGTCTCCCCCAACACGCCATCATGCGCGGCGATGAGGAGCTTCAGCCGCTCGAGCATCGGATAGGGGCAGTCCACCGCAAGCGCGCTCCAAAGGCGCATTCCGGCCTTGCCCGCTGCGTCGAGCGCGTCCTTGGCGGACTTCGCGTAGGCGCGCGTGAGTCCGCCCGCGCCGAGCAGCACCCCTCCAAAGTAGCGCGTCACGACGCACACGACATTCTCCACGCCCTCGCGCTGGAAAACATTCAGCATCGGCTGGCCCGCCGTGCCCTGCGGCTCGCCGTCGTCGCCGTAGCGCACGACGCCGCCCTCGTGGAGCACATAGCACCAGCAGTTGTGGCGCGCGTCGTAGTATTTTTTGCGCATCTCCTCGAGGAAGGCGCGCGCCTCCGCCTCCGTCTCCACGCGCCGGACATGACCGAGAAAGCGCGAGCGCTTTTCGGTGAACTCCGTCTCCCCCGCGCCGCAGGGAACAAAATACTCAGCCACGGCTCACACCTCCCAGTCCTCCTTCGGCTCGGTGTAGCCCTCGATGTAGGCCTTCACCTGACCGATCACGCGCGGCGTGCAGACCGCGACGATGTCGATGGTCTCGCCGTAGTCCACGCGCTCGACCTTCGCCTCGCGGTAGAGACCGTCGAGCAGACCGCCCTTATCGTAGGGCAGATGGATCGTCACGCGGCGCGTGCCCTTATCAAGCTCCGCGTCGATGGCGCGCAGCAGCTCGTCGAGCCCCTCGCCGGTCTTCGCGCTGATGTTGACCGTGCGCTCACCGCGCGGACGGATATCGCCGTAAAAGAGGTCGGATTTGTTGTAAACGCGCAGGCATGGGATCTCCTCCGCACCGAGGTCGTGAATGAGGGAGTCGACGATCTGCGCCTGCGCGACCCACTCGGGATTGGAGATGTCGATGACATGGAGCAGCAGGTCTGCGAACTCCAACTCCTCGAGCGTCGCCTTGAACGCATCGATGAGCTGATGCGGAAGCTTTCGAATAAAGCCGACCGTGTCGGAGACGACCACATCGAGCGTGTCGGAGACCGTCAGAAGCCGCGTCGTGGTGTCGAGCGTATCAAAGAGGCGGTCGTTCGCCGGAATGTCCGCGCCGGTGAGCGCGTTCAAAAGCGTGGATTTTCCTGCGTTCGTGTAGCCGACGATGGCAACGACGGGAATTTCATTCTTCATGCGCCGCTCGCGCTGCGTGCCGCGCACGCGGCGCACCTCGTCAAGATCGACCTTGAGCTTGTCGATCTTGCGGTGGATATGGCGGCGGTCGGTCTCAAGCTGCGTTTCGCCCGGGCCCTTCGAGCCGATGGGACCCTTGCCGCTCGTGCCTGCCTGACGCTCCAAGTGCGTCCACATACCGATCAGGCGCGGGAGAAGATACTGATACTGCGCGAGCTCGACCTGCAACCGCCCCTCCTTCGTCTTGGCGCGCTGGGCGAAAATGTCGAGAATGAGGCCGCTGCGGTCGAGCACCTGCACGCCCAGCTCCTCCGTCAGCACGCGCATCTGCGAGGGCGAGAGGTCGTTGTCGAAAATGACCATCGTCGCCTCCTGCGAGGTGACGAGCTCTTTGATCTCCGCCATCTTTCCCTCGCCGATGAAGGTGCGCGGGTTGGGCGAGGCGAGGTTTTGCAGCACCGTCGCGACGCTCACGCCGCCCGCCGTCTCCACGAGCGCGGCGAGCTCGTCCATGCTCTCCTCGTCCGCGCTGTCGCCGCGCAGCACCGGCGAGGAAAGGCCCACGAGGATCGCGCGGTCGCGCGGCTGCTCGATCATTTTTGCTTTGTTTTCTTCCATGCCAACCGTCCTTTTTCTCTGCTTTTCGTTCAGTATACGCAGTTTGCGCGGAAATGTAAAGAAAAAAGAGGTCTGCTCTCGCAGACCTCTTTCGCCGTTCTTACTTGTCCAGACCGAACTTCTTGTTGAACTTGGCAACGCGGCCGCCGGTATCGACCAGCTTCTGCTTGCCCGTGAAGTAGGGGTGACACTTTGAGCACACTTCCACCTTGATGTTCGCCTTGGTGGAACCTGTCTCAATCACATTACCGCAGGCGCAAGTAATAGTAGTCTGCTGATAATTGGGATGGATTCCTTCCTTCATTGCTCGTGTTCACCTCTTTCCGATCCGA
>CAYWAS010000079.1:0-5464 GCA_964455915.1 uncultured Oscillibacter sp.
TCAGCTCGCGCATGGAAAAGGGCTTGGTGATGTAGTCGTCCGCGCCGATCTCGAGCCCGAGGATCTTGTCCTCCTCCTCCTCGCGCGCGGTGAGAATGATGACGGGCACATTGTCCCCCTCCCCGCGCAGCGCGCGGCAGACATCGAAGCCCATCATCTTCGGCATCATCACATCGAGCAGCAGAAGATCCGGCTTCTTTTCGCGCGCGAGCGCGAGCCCCGCCTCGCCGTCGTACGCCTCGAGGGTATCGTAGCCCTCGCGGCGCAGGTTGAAGCGGATAATATCCACGATGTTCTTCTCATCTTCCACGATGAGAACGGTCTTTTTTCCTTCCATCTCACTTCTCCTCTCTTCCGTGTGTGCGCAGGGCGTAGACCTTCAAAACGCCGGCAACGGTCTTGCCGTCGCGGAGCTCGCCCGCAAGACAGCGGCGCAGCAGCGTGTCGAACGGCACGCGCTCGAAGGTGATGAACTCATCTTCGTCGGGGTGCTGCGCGCCGAAGGTCAGCCCCTCTGCCATGTAGAGGTGCAGCACCTCGCCGAAGCCGCCGGGGGACGCGTAGATCTCGCCGAGCGGCGTGAGGCGCTCGCAGGTCGCGCCTGTCTCCTCCGCAAGCTCGCGCAGCGCGGCGTCGCGCGGGTCCTCCCCGCGCTCGAGCTTGCCCGCGGGGATCTCCTCGAGCACTCTGCCGAACACATAGCGAAACTGCTTCACGGTCAGCACATTGTCGTTTTCGTCGATCGCGACGACCGCCACGCCGCCGGGGTGGTCGATCACCTCGCGCGTGGTGAGGTGCCCGTTCGGGAGCCGCACGGTGTCCACGCGCAGATCGACGATGCGCCCGTGGAAGATCTCCTCGCGGCTGACAAATTCTTCATAAAGTTCCATCGGCTCGCCCTCTTTCGACTGCATAACTTATCAGAATAAGTATAGCATAAAGCGCAGCGGATTGCCACACCTATTTTATCACATTACATTTTCGTTACAGCCCTTGTGCGAAATGGAAAATCATGCTATACTTCCCTCAAAGCCCCAAGGAAAGGAGTGTGCGCCGTGGCAGAAAAGAAAGGCGTCAAGATCGCCGCGCAGAACCGCAAGGCGCATCACGACTATTTTGTGGAGGACCGCCTTGAGGCCGGCATCGAGCTCAAGGGTACGGAGGTCAAGTCGATCCGCGCGGGCACGCTCAACCTCAAGGACAGCTACTGCATCGTGAAAAACGGCGAGGCCATCGTCCACTCCATGCACATCTCGCCCTACGAAAAGGGCAACATCTTCAACCACGACCCCGACCGGCCGAAGCGTCTGCTGCTGCACAAGCGTGAGATCAACAAGCTCTACGCCCTCGTCAAGCAGGACGGCTACGCGCTCATTCCCCTCTCGGTCTATTTTAAGGACGCGCGCGTGAAGGTCGAGCTGGGCGTGTGCAAGGGCAAGAAGAATTACGACAAGCGCGAGGACGCCGCGCGGCGCGACGCCAAGCGTGAGATCGACCGCACGATGAAAAACTACCGATGAAATAAAGGAGAACGCACACCATGTCCAATCCCATTGTCACGATCGAAATGGAAAACGGCGCGGTGATGAGCGGCGAGCTTTATCCCGAGCTTGCCCCCAACACCGTCAACAACTTCATCTCCCTTGCGAACAAGGGCTTTTACGACGGCCTGATCTTCCACCGCGTGATCCCCGGCTTCATGATCCAGGGCGGCGATCCCGACGGCAACGGCACCGGCGGCCCCGGCTATGAGATCGACGGCGAATTTTCCGCCAACGGTCACAAGAACGACCTCAAGCACACGCTCGGCGTCCTCTCCATGGCGCGCACGATGGCGCCCAACAGCGCCGGCAGCCAGTTCTTCGTCATGGTCGCGGACGCGCCGCACCTCGACGGGCAGTATGCCGCCTTCGGCAAGATCACCGAGAACGCGCAGGCGGCTGTGGACATCTCCCGCGTCAAGCGTGATATGTTCACCGACAAGCCCAAGCAGCCCCAGACCATCAAGTCCGTTCGCGTGGACACGCTCGGCGTGGACTATCCCGCGCCCGAGACGCATTAAAAGTTTTTTCTCTGCTTTTCCCCGCGCGGCGAAGCTGCGGCTTCGCCGCCTATATGGGGGCGTACCGGTTTCGACGGGGGCGTAGAGGCAGGATCAGCGGGCGGAGGCGCCTGACCTCCTTAAAACGGGCAACTTATAAATTAAAGAACAACAACACTGTTGCTGTCGCTGCCTAAGTAAAGGCAGCCGTCTGAACCGGAGAGGCCACAGGCCGGGGAAGGCGTCGTTGATGTGGCGTCCGTGAGGCGGGAAAGAGTTGACTCGCCCACGCATCATGACTCTACCAAAGCGTAAGGTCCGTCAGGTGTCCTTACGCGGCGGGAAGCTCTAAATCCTGACTGCGCCCGGAGAAAGTCCTGTTGAAGCGCTTTCGGACGCGGGTTCGACTCCCGCCGCCTCCACCAAAAAGAAACGCACCGCTTTGCGGTGCGTTTCTTTTTGTCTCAAATGATCCGCTTTTACTTTCCCATCTTTCTGACGCGGTCGATCAGGGCGCGCAGCTCGTCGCCGGAAAAGTGATGGACGCGGTCGCAGAACTGGCAGGTGAGATCCGCCCCGCCCTGCTCGCGCAGGATATCCTCCAGCTCCTGCGAGCCGAGGGAGAGGAGCGCACGCTCCGTGCGCTCACGCGAGCAGTAGCAGCGGTACTCGATGGGCGTTGTTTCCAAAATCTCCAGCTCAAAGTCGGAGAGAACGGTACGCAGAAGGTTCGCGGGGTCGGGATCGTCGCGCAGGAGCGTCGTGACGCTCGGCGCGGCGTAGATGCCGCCCTCGACCTTGGCGATGGTGTCCTCTCCCGCGCCGGGGAGGAGCTGAATGAGATAGCCGCCGGCGGCAAGCACACTGCGGTCGCGGTCGACGAGCACGCCGAGCCCGCAGGCGGAGGGGATCTGCTCGGACTCGACAAAGTACGCGGCAAGATCCTCGGCGATCTCGCCGCCGAGGAGGTCGACCGTGCCGACATAGGGCTCCTTGAGCCCGAGGTCCTTGATGACGGTCAGCGTCCCCTCATGGCCGACGGCGGAGCCGACATCGAGCTTGCCGTCCGCGCGCAGCGGAAGCTCGACCGACGCGTCCTGCACATAGCCGCGGACATTGCCCTCGGCGTCGGACACGGTGAGAATGGTGCCGAGCGGGCCGCTGCCCTTGATCTGCAGCGTGACGCTCTCGCCCTCGCCCTTGAGGGCGTTGCCCATCATCGAAACGCCCGCGAGCGCGCGGCCGAGCGCCGCGGTGGCGACGGGCGTGGTGTGGTGGATCTGACGGGCGCGCTCGGTGAGCGCGCGGGTGCAGACGGCGGTCGCCTTGACCGCACCGTCCTTTGACATGGCTCTTACCAAAACATCGTTTGACATGATCTTACTCTTTTCTGATACAGGAAATATAGATGCGCCCGTCCTTTTCGTTCGGGGCGCGGAGACGGCAGTCGCCGTAGACGCGGATCTCGCCGAAGCCCGCCGCCGTGAGCCATTCGCTCAGCTCCTCGACGCTGTACCAGCGCTGGCGATGCTCTTCAAAGCTGCGCGACCACGCGCCGTCGGCGCGCTCGGAGAAGATATCCACATAGTAGTCCAGCAGCCGCGCGCGGCGGGAGTATTCCGTGCGCCAGACGCAGTAGACGCCCTCCTGCTCGTCGAGCCAGACCTGAGAATCCATCGCCTCGAGCTTGGCGAGGGCATGGACATCAAAGACCAGCGTGCCGCCGGGGGCGATGAAGAGGTGCAGACGGCGGAAGGTCTCGCGCACCTCGCGGGGGTCGGTGAGATAATTGAGGCTGTCGAGGCAGCAGATCGCCGCCTCGACCGTGCCGTAGAGGTCGAGCTCGGGCATGGACTGGTGCAGGAAGAGCGGTGGGACGCCGCTGAGCGTCTGCGCCTTCTCGCGCGCTTCGAGCAGCATTTCCTCCGAGCCGTCCACGGCGATGAGCTCGTAGCCGCGCTCGGTAAAGAGCGCCGTCATCGTGCCGGTGCCGCAGGCGAGGTCGAGCACGGTATGCACGGGAATGTGGCTGCGGCGGAAGAGCTTTTCCACAAAGTCCGCGCGCTTTTCGTAGCCCACATCGTGCGTCAGCGCGTCGTAGGACGCGGCGAGGGAGGCATAGCTCTCCATCACTTTTCTTCCTTCATGCGCGCGAACACGCAGTCGTACCCGCCCTCGGAGTCGTTGAGCGAGCGCGCCACGCGCGAAATCGTCGCGCTCGAAGCGCCCGTGCGCTCAAGGATCTCACTGTAGACCTTGCCGTCGGTGAGCATTCGCGCGACCTCGAAACGCTGCTCCATCGAGCGCAGCTCCGCGATGGTGCATACATCGCGGAAGAAGCTGTAGCACTCCTTCTCGTCCTTGAGCAGCAAGATCGCCTTATAAAAATCGTCGTTCTTTTCCTTTTTGCCGATGCGGCTTCCCGGTGCAGCCATAGTGCCTTCCCTCCGAATCCAGCAGTAGTGTGCCGCGCACACCCTGCTTTATAGTTTAACAGCTTGCACCATGAAAGTAAAGAGCCGAACGCGCAAAATTTTACGCCGCGCGGCACTGTGACCGCGGCGCGCGAGCGCGCATACACTGTCGCGAGGAAAAGGAGGGCGGTATGGGAGGAGAGTTTTTGCAGCTCAGTGACACGCCGCTGCACGACGAGCGCGTGTGGGAGGCAGACGGCATCGCCGTGCTGCGCGCGGAGGTGACGCTTCCGCGCTGCGGGGAAAAGGGGCGGCGGGCGCGGCGCTTCGACCGCTATTACCGGCGCTATGCGCGCGCGTATCTGCGCTACTGCGAGGGCGAGCTGCTCCCGCGCGCCGCCGAGCAGATGCGAAGCGCGATGGAGCGCAGCGCGCCGTGGAAGTGCGCGCAGGTGACGCTTGGCTACACGGTGACGCTCACGCGCGGCGGGCTTCTGAGTCTTTATACCGAGGGGCGCGAGGAGCATCTTCCGCCGCGCCTGACGATCCGCCGCGCCGAAACCTGGGATATGCGGCGGGGACTGCTGCTGCCGCTCGCGGACTTCTTCCCGCCGAAGACGGCGGTGAAGCGGCTGCTCGTGCGCAGTGCGTGGGCGCAGGCGGCATCACAGATCGACGAGGGCAGCGCGGCGTACTATCCGAGCTACCGCGCGGCGCTGCGGCGGTGCTTCTCCGCGCACAGCTTTTATCTCACGCCGGAGGGGCTTCACTGGTTCTACCCGATGTACTCCGCCGCGTCGGCAGCGGAGGGCATAGCGGACTTCTGCCTTCCCTATGGGGAGGGCGGTCCCCTTCTGCCGGAGGAGGCATAGAGAAAAGCAAGCAGAACGGTCACCCGTTCTGCTTGCCGCATGAATGCGGTTTTTCTCAGTAGCTGCCGAGGTCGGCGGACTTGTCGCCGGCGATGTTGATGCCGAAGACATAGTCGTTGCCGGGGAGGATCGCGTTG
>CAYWAS010000080.1:0-5456 GCA_964455915.1 uncultured Oscillibacter sp.
AACTTCATCTTCGCGCAGTTCCTCGGCTGCTGCCCGTTCCTCGGCGTTTCCAAGAAGAGCGACACCGCGGTCGGCATGGGCCTCGCGGTCACCTTCGTCATGGGTCTTGCCTCCGCGTTCTGCTACGGCGTGAACAAGATCCTCGTGGCGCTCGACCTCGGCTATTTGCAGACGCTGGCGTTCATTCTGGTCATCGCCGGTCTCGTGCAGTTCGTGGAAATGTTCCTCAAGAAGTCCATGCCGTCCCTCTACACGGCGCTGGGCATCTACCTGCCGCTGATCACCACCAACTGCGCCGTGCTCGGCGTGGTGCTGCTCAATGTGCAGAACGACTACAACTTCATCGGCTCCGTGGTTTACGGCGTCACCGGCGGCCTCGGCTTCCTGCTGGCGATCTATCTCTTCGCCACCGTGCGCGAGCGCCTGAACTTCGCGGATTATCCCAAGTGCTTTGAGGGCTTCCCCATCGCGCTCATCACCGCAGGTCTGATGGCCCTTGCTTTCATGGGCTTCTCCGGTCTGCAGGTGTGGCCCATGTAAGGAGGAGATGGAACGATGGATATTATGAACATTGTATTCGCGGTTCTCGTGCTGGGCGTGATCGCCCTGATCTTCGGTCTGATCCTCTCGGTCGCGGCGAAGGTCTTTGAGGTCGAGGTCGACGAGCGTCTGCCCAAGATCCAGGAGTGCCTTGCCGGTGCGAACTGCGGCGGCTGCGGCTATCCCGGCTGCGGCGGCTGTGCCGAAGCGATCCTCGCGGGCAACGCGCCCGTGAACGCCTGCGCGCCTGCGGGCGCCGAGGGTGCTGCCAAGATCGCCGCGATCATGGGTCTTGAGGCGCCCAGCGGCGAGAAGAAGGTCGCCCATGTGATCTGCAACGGCGGCGAGGCGAGCGTCAAGAACTTCAACTATGTCGGCATTTCCGACTGCGTCGGCGCGCTCAAGGTCGCCGGCGGTCCGACCGCCTGCACCTTCGGCTGCATGGGCTTCGGCTCCTGCGTGACCGCCTGCCAGTTTGATGCCATTCACATCAACGACAAGGGCGTTGCCGAGGTCGACAAGGACAAGTGCACCAACTGCGGTGCCTGCCGTGAAGCCTGCCCGCGCAAGCTGATCGTGGAGGTCCCCTACAAGCAGAAGGTGTTTGTCAACTGCGCGAACAAGAACAAGGGTCCCGCGGTGACGAAGGTCTGCGCGAATTCCTGCATCGCCTGCGGTCTGTGCGAAAAGACCTGCAAGTTCGATGCGATCCATGTGGTCAACAATGTGGCTGTGATCGATTACGACAAGTGCCGCAACTGCACCATGTGCGCCAAGGCCTGCCCGAAGGGGGCGATCGAGCCGATCCCGACCGCTGAGGAGAAGGAGAAGTTCAAGGCCGCGCAGAAGGCTGCCGCCGAGAAGAAGGCCGCCGCTGCCAAGGCTGCTGCCGAGGCCGCTGCCGCTGCTGCGGCGCAGGAGACCAAGGCGGAGTAATTCTTCGAAAACAGGATATTCTATGAAAAGAGGACCGCTGTGCGGTCCTCTTTTTGCGCGCGGAGAGGCGGAAGGCGGCGGGCGCGCCGCCCTCCGCCTCGTTCATAAACTGTTTACACGCGCGCCTCTTGACATTGCGGCGGCACGGTGGTACACTTCGCTTAGCACTCGGGGAGATTGAGTGCTAAATCCGGAAAGGAGCGGTCGGGGCATGGAATTGAGCGCACGCAAAAAGCAGATCCTCAAGCGTGTGATCGAGGATTATATCGCCTCGGCCGAACCGGTCAGCTCGAAGGCCATCGCGCAGGAAATGGGCGGGAGCGTGTCCTCCGCCACGGTGCGCAATGAGCTTGCCGAGCTTTCGGATCTCGGTTATCTGGAGCAGCCGCACACCTCCGCCGGCCGCGTGCCCTCCCCCAGGGGCTACCGGCTGTATGTCAACGAGCTGATGGAGCGGCGCAGCCTTTCCGCACAGGAGACCGAGCAGATCAACGAGACGCTGCACGAAAAGATGTCCGCCGCGGGCAACCACATCTCGCAGGCGGGACAGATGGTATCCTCCATCGTCGATTATCCCGCCTACGCCGTTGCGGAGGGAAAGCGCGGCGTGACCGTGGAGCGCTTTGAGCTGATCGCGGTGGACGAGACGAGCTTCATCACCGTCGTGATGACGGACGACAGCCGCGTGCGCTCACAGCTACAGCATTCGCAGCTCCCCGTTGCGCGCGAGCAGCTCGCGCCGCTGGGTCAGCTTCTCAACACGCACTTCGCGCACCGTACGCGCGAGGAGATGAGCGCGCGGCTGATGGGACTGTCCGATCAGCTCACGCCGGAGCTTTTTCTGATGCTCTCGTCCGCAGTGGAATACGCGGCAGATGTGCTGGAGGAAGCGGAAAAGAAGAATGTCTTCACGACCGGCGCGAGCCAAATCTTGAAGATGCCCGAGTACCGCGATCTTGATAAGGCGCACGAGCTGATGACCTTTTTTGTGGACAGCAAAGAAAAGCTCCCTGTCCCCGAGGACGATGCGCCGCTGAAAATTCTGATCGGTCCCGAAAATGTCAACGAGGCGCTGCGCGACACGAGCGTCGTTGTCGCGAGCTATGACATCGGCGATGGAATGCGGGGACTGGTCGGCGTGGTCGGCCCGACACGAATGGATTACGCCACCGTGACGGCGCGGCTGAGTTATTTTGCAGACAGCCTGACGCGAATGTTCGGCAAGACCGGACTTCCGCCGAAGGAGGAGAAGGAGTAAAGCATGGCAAAGAAAGAGCAACAGAACGTGCAGCCGGACATTCCCGAGCAGGAGGCGCAGGCGGCCGCGGAGCAGGAGGCTCCCGCCGCGGAAGAGACCAAGGCGGAGGAGACCTTCACCGTCACGCGCGAGCAGATGGAAAAGATGGAGGGGCTTGCCAGGAGCCTTGCCGAAGAGCACGACAAATACCTGCGCCTCGCCGCGGAGTATGACAATTACCGCAAGCGCACCGCCCGCGAGAAAGAGAGCATTTACGCCGACGCGAAGATCGACACGGTCAAGGCGCTGCTGGGCGTTTACGATAACCTTGAGCGCGGCATCGCGCAGTACGGCGACGAGGAGTCGCCGCACCGCAAGGGTCTTGAGATGGTGATGAACCAGTTCAAGGAGAGCCTGACGAAGCTCGGCGTTGAGCAGATGCAGGCGGCGGGTCAGCCCTTCGATCCCGAGCGGCACAACGCCGTGATGCATATTGAGGACGAGAGCTGCGGGGAAAATACCGTGGTCGAAGTCTTGCAGCAGGGCTTCATGCTCGGCGAGAAGGTGCTGCGGTTCGCGATCGTGAAGGTCGCCAACTAAAATCGTTTTCAAATAAATTTCAGATAGATTCAGGAGGACAAAATTATGTCTAAAGTGATCGGTATTGACTTAGGTACTACAAATAGCTGCGTTTCCGTGATGGAGGGCGGCGAAGCCGTCGTGATCGCGAACGCCGAGGGCAACCGCACCACCCCGTCCGTTGTCGCCTTCTCCAAGACCGGCGAGCGCATGGTCGGTCAGGTCGCGAAGCGCCAGGCCATCACCAACCCCGACCGCACCATCGCGTCCATCAAGCGCGAAATGGGCTCGGACCACAAGGTCACCATCGACGGCAAGGCCTACACCCCGCAGGAGATCAGCGCGATGATTCTCCAGAAGCTTAAGAGCGACGCGGAGGCCTATCTCGGCAGCACTGTCACCGAGGCGGTCATCACCGTGCCCGCGTACTTCACCGACTCGCAGCGTCAGGCGACCAAGGACGCCGGCAAGATCGCGGGTCTTGAGGTCAAGCGCATCATCAACGAGCCGACGGCGGCGGCGCTCGCCTACGGCGTGGATAAGGAGCAGAGCCAGAAGGTCATGGTCTACGACCTCGGCGGCGGCACCTTCGATGTCTCCATTCTCGACATCGATGACGGCGTGATCGAGGTGCTCGCGACCGCGGGCAACAACCGCCTCGGCGGTGACGACTTCGACGAGTGCATCATGAAGTGGATGGCGAGCGAGTTCAAGCGCACCGACGGCGTGGATCTCACTGGCGACAAGGTCGCCATGCAGCGTTTGAAGGAAGCGGCGGAGAAGGCGAAGATCGAGCTCTCCGGCGTGACCTCCACCAACATCAACCTGCCCTACATTACCGCCGACGCGACCGGCCCGAAGCACCTCGACCTCACCCTCACCCGCGCGAAGTTCAACGAGCTGACCGCGCATCTGGTCGAAGCGACCGCCGGTCCTGTCCGTCAGGCGATGGGCGACGCGGGTCTTTCCGGCAGCGATATCCACAAGGTTTTGATGGTCGGCGGCTCGAGCCGTATCCCCGCCGTGCAGGAGATGGTCAAGAAGCTCACCGGCAAGGAAGGCTTCAAGGGCATCAACCCCGACGAGTGCGTCGCCATGGGCGCGGCGCTGCAGGCGGGCGTTCTCACGGGCGATGTGAAGGGTCTTCTGCTGCTCGATGTCACCCCGCTGTCTCTCGGCATTGAGACGATGGGCGGCGTGTGCACCAAGCTCATCGAGCGCAACACCACCATTCCCGTGAAGAAGAGCCAGATCTTCTCCACCGCCGCCGATAACCAGACGAGCGTTGAGGTCAATGTGCTCCAGGGCGAGCGCGAAATGGCGGCTGCCAACAAGAGCCTCGGCCGCTTCCACCTCGACGGTATCGCTCCGGCGCGCCGCGGCGTGCCGCAGATCGAGGTCACCTTCGACATCGACGCGAACGGCATCGTGAATGTCAGCGCGAAGGATCTCGGCACCGGCACCGAGCAGCACATCACCATCACCTCCTCCACCAACATGAGCAAGGAGGATATCGAGAAGGCCGTCAAGGAAGCGGAGCAGTATGCCGCCGAGGACGCGAAGGCGAAGGAAAAGGTCGAGGTGCGCAACCAGGCCGACCAGATGGTCTACCAGAGCGAGAAGACCCTCGGCGAGGTGGGCGACAAGATCCCCGCGGACGAGAAGAGCAAGGTGCAGGCGGGCGTCGATAAGCTCAAGGAGACGCTCAAGGGCGATGACACCGACGCGATCAAGGCTGCGACCGAGGAGCTCACACAGCTCTTCTACGCGATGAGCGAAAAGCTCTATCAGCAGACCAATCCGCAGGGCGCGGGTCCCGACATGGGCGGCGCACAGGACGGCGCGCAGGCCGGTCCCGACGGTCAGCAGTATTATGACGCCGACTACAAGGTGGTCGACGAGGACGAGAACAAGCAGTAAAACAAATCCCAATCGGTCACAGCGGAGACGGCGCGGCGCCGTCTCCGATTGTGGCGTTTTCAGGAGAATCGTCTATGGCTGAGAATAAACGAGACTATTATGAAGTCCTCGGCGTTTCCAAGGGCGCGAGCGAGGACGAGATCAAAAAAGCATATAAAAAGCTGGCGCGCAAGTATCACCCCGACATGAACCCCGGCGACAAGGAAGCCGAGGAGAAGTTCAAGGAGATCAACGAGGCGAACGA
>CAYWAS010000081.1:0-5137 GCA_964455915.1 uncultured Oscillibacter sp.
AGCAGTTCAGCTGGATGAAGCCCACCGCTTCCTTCATCAACTGCGCGCGCGGCGCTCTCATCAAGGAAGATGAGATGATCGAGTGCCTGAAGGACGGCACCCTCTTCCAGGCCGGCCTCGATGTGTTCGAGCATGAGCCCATTCAGGAGTCCAGCCGCGAGCTGTTCGACCTGGACAATGTCATCATGACCCCGCACATGGCCGCCACCACCGAGCAGAGCGTGCTCAACTGCTGCACCAGCGTTGCCAACGACATCGTCGCCGTCTGCAACGGCAAGGAGCCTCAGGTCAAGGCTCAGAAGCCCAAGTTCTAAGAGAACGGAAAAACAGAAAAGATTCGGGCGTCCGTCAGGACGCCTGAATTTTTTTTGCGTCGGAGGGGAAAATTCGTCGAATAGACGGAAAACGGAGCGGTTTTCCGCCGTTTTGCCGAATTTTCAGAAATGTGCCGAAGGGGACTGGAATGTACCGAACATTTGAGGTATAATCCAGACAATACGAAAGGTCCGGGGAGGCTTTTATGGGAAACGATCCGATCCTGAAAACAACACTTTCGATGGCGAGCGATATCCCGCTTTACGCGCAGCTCGCGGGCATCATCAAAAACGCGATCACCTCCGGTGCGGTGAAGGTGGGCGATCTGCTGCCGAGCGAGGCGGAGCTGTGCGAGCGCTTTGAGATCAGCCGCAACACCGTCCGGCAGGCGATCGGCTCGCTGGAGGAGGCGGGCTTCGTGGTGCGCAAGCGCGGCAAGGGGACCTTTGTCGCCGATCCGAGCACGCGGCGCAAGGGCGTGCAGTATTCGTTCACGACGGAGATCTCGTCGATGGGTAAGCACCCGTCGTCCACGCTCGTGAGCTTTGAGGTGACGGAGCCGCCCGCGAAGATCAAGCGGCTGATGTCGCTTGAGGACGGCGTGCAGGTCTACTGCTTCACGCGCGTGCGTAATGTGGACGGCGAGCCGCTGATCTTAGAGACCTCGTACTATCCGCAGCACATCTATCCGAATCTGACGCGCGAGATGCTGGAAACGCACAGCTTCTACAGCCTCCTCTACCATGTCGGCGTGGTGCCGTTCGCGGCGGAGGACAGCTATGAGGCGGTGACGCTGGGCGCTTACGAGGCGAAGCTGCTCGGCTGCGCGCCGGGGGCGGCGGCGTTCCATCACCAGCGGCGCACGACGATGGAGAACGGCATCGTGTACGAGTGTACCTCGAGCTATATGCGCGGGGACCGCGTGCTGCTCGATGTGTGCTTCCAGAAGAGCGGGACGAGCTTCACGAGAGTGGTGGACTGAAAAAAGGAAAGGAGACGGCGGCTGCCGCCTCCTTTTTTATCGCTCGGGCGGTGGTGAATGTATGGAATATTTGAAACTCCTTGTACTTTCAGTTCGTGAAAAAGGCGGAAAAAGGCACAAAAACGCAACCTTTTTTCTCCATTCCTTTTGTGCAAAAGGGATTGTAAAAGGCGGAAGAGGTGTGATAGGATAGTAGTACCAAGACCATGCGGCGCGCGCCGCAGAATACAGGGAAACGCTTGAGGAGGAACAAGCTATGGCGATCAAGGTTGGCATCAACGGTTTCGGTCGAATCGGACGAGTCGTTCTGCGCATCATGATGGAGAATCCCGAGAAGTTCGATATTTGCGGCATCAATCTGCGTAAGGCAGATGTGGACTATATGGTCTACATGATCAAGTATGACTCCGTGTTCCGGCAGTTCGGCGGAACGGTGGAGCGCGAGGACCAGAATCTCATCGTCAACGGGCACAAGATCCGCGTGTTCAGCGAGGCGGACGCCGCGATGATCCCGTGGGAGAGCTGCGGGGCAGAGTATATCATCGAGTCCACCGGCGCGTACAACAACACCGAGAAGGCGTCCCGCCACTTCAAGGGCGGCGCGAAGAAGGTCATCATCACCGCGCCCGCCAAGGACGAGGCGACGCCGACCTTCGTCATGGGCGTGAACCACATGTATTACCGCAGCGATATGCGCGTGGTGTCCAACGCGAGCTGCACGACCAACTGCCTCGCTCCGCTTGCCAAGGTGGTGCATGAGGAGTTCGGCATCGAGCAGAGCCTGATGTCCACGATCCACGCGGCGACGAGCAAGCAGAAGCCCGTCGACTCCCGCGGCGGCAGCGACTGGCGCACGGGCCGCAGCGTGTTCAACAACATCATTCCCTCCACCACCGGCGCGGCGAAGGCCGTCGGCCGCGTGATCCCCGAGCTCAAGGGCAAGATGACCGGCATGAGCTTCCGCGTGCCGACGAGCGATGTGTCGGTCGTCGACCTGACCGCGCAGCTCAAGACCAGCACGACCTACGCCGATATCTGCTATGCCATTCGTCACGCGAGCGAGACCTACATGAAGGGCATCATCGGCTATACCGCCGACCAGGTGGTCTCCGCCGACCTGATCGCGAATCCCTGCCCGTGCATCTTCGACGAAACGGCGGGCATCATGCTCGACGATGACTTCGTCAAGCTCATCGCGTGGTATGATAACGAGTACGGCTATTCCAACATGGTCGTGCGCCTGCTCGAGCACATCGTTGCGGTGGACCGCGGCGAGATCGAGCCCGAAAAGCGCGAGGTGCCGCAGGACGCGCCGAGCGGAAAGTAAGCGAAAAGAGGAAAAGTGCCGCCTTCCGGCGGCACTTTTTTCGCGCATTTGCCGCAAAAGAGGAAAAAGCCGCTGCTCACGCAGCGGCTTTTCGTTTGCGGTTTTGTCAAAGGGGCATGATGCCGTAGAACATCAGGTAGAGCTCGACGGCGCCGAGGAGCGCCATGAAAAGAATGCCCTTGAGACCGGGCTTGGGAATATGCAGGGGCGTGATGAAGAGCGCGCCGAGGACGGTGAGTCCGATGGCGTAGACCGCGACCGGCGACGCGCCGAAGCGCAGCGGCAGCAGCCAGAAGAGCGGCATGACGAAGGACGCCGAGGTGACAGGCAGACCGAGGTAGCATTTGCGGTGCTCGTTCGTGGCGCTCTGGCGCTCCTCCTCCGTGACATTGAAGTAGGCGAGGCGAATGAGCGCGGCGAGGATATAGAAGAGGACGCCGGCGCGCAGCCACCATTCGCCGCTGCCGAGCGACGCGCCGACGATGCCGGGGAGGACGCCGAAGCAGATGACATCGTTGAGCGAGTCGATCTGAATGCCGAAGCGCTTTTCCTGCTCGGTGCGGTTTTTCTTGGTGCGGGCGATGCGCCCGTCGAACGCGTCGAGCAGTCCCGCGAGCATGAGGCACAAAAGCGCCGAGAAAACGCTGCCGCGCATGGCGCAGAGCAGACCGTTGACGCCGCAGGCGAGGGAGAGATAGGTCGCGAGGACGGTATAATCGTAAACTCCGATCATGTTGGGAAGTTCCTTTTCCTGTTGATGGTCTCATTATAGCAAAGGAGGGCGGACTTTGCAAGGGAAGTTGGAAACGGGAGCATAAAAGCGCCGTTAAAACGGGCTTCACGCGCCGCGCAGACGCGAGAGAATGCGGCGCAAGCGCGCGGCATCGTAGATGACGGGGACGGGGTAGAGGGGATTCGCCTCGGCGCACGCCCAGTCTGCCATGCGGGGGAAGTCCTCTTCGCGCAGAGCGTCGAAATGCTCGGGAATGCCGAGGGAGGCGTTCAGGGCGCGCAGCGAGGTGAGGAAGCCCGCGGCGCGTTCGCGCTCGCTGCCCTTGCTGCCGAGAAGAGCGCCGAGGCGGGCGAGGCGGGGATAGACGGCTTCGCCGTAATCCTCGAGCACGAGGGGGAGCGTGACGGCGCAGGCGAGCCCGTGGGGAACGCCGTAGAGCCCGCCGAGGGTGTGGGCGATGGCGTGGACATTGCCGACGCTCGCGCGGGTGAAGGCGCGTCCGGCGTCGAAGGAGGCGTGCAGGAGCTTTTCACGCGCGGTGAGGGAGGAGCCGTCGTGATAGGCGACGGGGAGATAGCGGAAGATATCGACCACGGCGCGCTCGGCGAGGGCACGCGTTTCGGCGGTGTTGTAGTAAAGGCTGAGGTAGGCTTCGACGGCGTGGGTGAGGGCGTCGAGCCCCGTCTGTGCGGTGACGGCGGGCGGGAGCGAGACCGTGAGCGCGGGGTCGAGTACGGCATAGCGCGGGATCAGGCAGAGGTCGCTGACGGCGTATTTGCGGTGCTGAGCGTCGGTGATGACGGCGGCGATGGTGGCCTCGGAGCCGGTGCCGGCGGTGGTCGGGACGGCGATGAAGAGCGGGAGCGGGCGGCGGAGCTTCAAAAGACCCTTGAGCCGGGCGACGCTCTTTTCCGGTCGGACGACGCGGGCCGCGGCGACCTTCGCCGCGTCGATGGGTGAGCCGCCGCCGAGGACAAGAAAGCTGTCGCAGCCGTCGGCGCGGTACTGCGCGGCGATGCGCTCGACGGTGTCGATGTCCGGATCGGGGCGGACATCGGAGAAGAGCGAGAGCGTGATGCCGCGCGCTTCGAGCGAATGGCGCAGGGCGAGGAAGTGCTCGTCCGCGCACATACGGCGGCTGGCGACGACGAGGGGACGCGAAGCGCCCTCGCGCGTAAAGACCTCGGGGAGCTGGGCGAGGCTGCCCGCGCCGGAGAGCACGGTGGGGCTGCGCCACGGCAGCACGCGCGCGCCGAGGGCGAAGCAGCACTGGAAGGCGCGGCAGGGGAGCGTTTGGAGCGGCATGAGATGACCTCGCTTTCGTGGGACGGTTTTCCGATAGTCCTATCATAAAGGGGGTCGACCGAACGGTCAACCCCCGATGGTTTAAGTTTTTTTGAAAATTCAGTCGGCCTCGTCCGTTTCGATGATGCCGTAGCCGCCGCTGTTGCGGCGATAGACCACACAGATCGCGTCATCGTCCGTGTTGCGGAAGACGAAGAAGCCGTGGCCGAGGAGGTTCATTTGCAGGATCGCTTCCTCGGGGCTCATGGGTTTGACGGCAAAGCGCTTGGTGCGCACGATGTCGAACTCGCGCTCCTCGTGGATATCGAACTCCTCGGGGACCTCGGGCACGATGGCCTCGCTGCGCAGATTCTTGGCAAGGCGGGTCTTGTTCTTGCGAATCTTGCGGTCGATCTGGTTGGCGGCCTCGTCGATCGCGCAGCGCATATCGCCGTCAGCGTCCTCACAGACAGCACGGAACAGTGTGCCGTTGGCA
>CAYWAS010000082.1:0-4960 GCA_964455915.1 uncultured Oscillibacter sp.
ACGCTCGAGACGAACTATATGCCCTACGCGATGTCGGTCATCGTCTCGCGCGCCATTCCGGAGATCGACGGCTTCAAGCCCAGCCACCGCAAGCTCCTCTACACGATGTATAAGATGGGGCTTTTGAACGGCGCGCGCACGAAGAGCGCGAACATCGTCGGTCAGACGATGCGCCTCAATCCCCACGGCGACGCGGCGATTTACGATACGATGGTGCGCCTCTCGAAGGGCTACGGCGCGCTGCTCCACCCGTTCGTAGACTCGAAGGGTAACTTCGGTAAGGTCTACTCGCGCGATATGGCGTGGGCGGCGAGCCGCTACACCGAGGCAAAGCTCTCCGCCATCTGCGGCGAGCTCTTCCGCGACATCGACGCGGACACCGTCGATTTTGTCGATAACTACGATAACACCATGAAGGAGCCGGCGCTTTTGCCGACGAGCTTCCCGAATATCCTCGTCTCCGCCAATCAGGGCATCGCCGTCGGCATGGCGAGCCAGCTTTGCGGCTTCAACCTGGGAGAAGTGTGCGACACGACGATCGCCTACCTCAAAAATCCCGACTGCGACCTCACCGAAACACTCCTCGCGCCCGACTTCCCGACCGGCGGCGAGGTCATCTGCGACGCCGACGCGCTGCGCGAGATCTACGCCACCGGCCGCGGCGGCATCAAGGTACGCGCCCGCTGGCGGTATGATAAAAAGGAAAACCTCATCGAGGTCTATGAGATCCCCTACACCACCACGACCGAGGCGATCATGGATAAGGTCGCCGAGCTCATCAAAGCGGGCAAGGTGCGCGAGATCACCGATATGCGCGACGAGACCGACCTCTCCGGTCTCAAGCTCACGATCGACTTAAAGCGCGGCACCGACCCCGAAAAGCTGATGCAGAAGCTCATGAAGTCCACGACGCTCATGGACACGATGTCGTGCAACTTCAATGTCCTCATCGCCGGAATGCCGCGCGTGATGGGCGTGCGCGAGCTTCTTGACGAGTGGTGCGCGTGGCGCACGGAATGCGTGCGCCGCCGCGTCTACTTCGTGATGGCGAAGAAGAAGGATAAGCTCCATCTTTTGAAGGGTCTCAAGCGCATTCTGCTCGATATCGACAAGGCCATCAAGATCATTCGCGAGACGGAGGCGGAGGCCGATGTGGTGCCGAACCTGATGATCGGCTTCGGCATCGATCAGGTGCAGGCGGAGTATGTCGCGGAGATCAAGCTCCGGAACATCAACAAGGAATATATCCTAAAGCGCGTGGAGGAGACGAGCGCGCTCGAGGACGAGATCGAAGACCTCGAGGATATCCTCGCCCGCCCCGCGCGCGTGAAAAAGATCATCGTCTCGGAGCTTGAGCAGGTGCGCAAAAAGTACGCCGAGCCCCGCCGCACCGGCATCGTCTACGGTCACGAGGTCGAGGAGTACAGCGAGGAGGAGACGGTGGACGATTACACCGTGAGCGTCTTCCTCTCCCGCGGCGGCTACTTCAAGAAGATCACGCCTGCCTCGCTTCGCATGAACGCGGAGCAGAAGTACAAGGAGGGCGACGCGCTCGCGCAGAGCTTTGAAACGACGAACGCCGCCGAGGTGATGTTCTTCACCGACCGCTGCCAGGTCTACAAGAGCCGCCTTTCGGATTTCGACGACGCGAAAGCCTCGGTCCTCGGCGACTATCTGCCGGCAAAGCTCGGCATGGACGAGGGCGAGAGCGTCGTCTATATGGTGCTGCCCGGGGATTACCGCGGCTTCCTCCTCTTCTTCTTTGAAAACGGCAAGGCGGCGAAGGTCGAGCTTTCCGCCTATCAGACGACCTCGAACCGCCGCAAGCTCACGGGTGCCTATTCGGACAAGTCCCCCCTGCGCTCGATTCTCTGTCTGCGCGAGGACGCCGAGCTTGCGCTCTACTCCACCGAGCCGCGCGTGCTGCTCATCAGCACGGCGCTGCTGTCGGTCAAGGCAACGCGCTCGACGCAGGGCGTCGCCGTGCTGACGCTCAAGAAGAAATTCACGCTCGACCGCGTCTGTCCCGCCGACGAGAGCGGCATCGTGAACCTTGCGCGCTACCGCGCGCGCAGCATTCCCGCGACCGGCGCGCTGCTGCGCGCCGAGGACAGCGAGGAAAAGCAGATCTCTCTGCTTGAAGAATAAAAAGAAGGTGTCCCCTTGAAAATTTTCCGGCAGTATCTCTCCATCGCGCTCGCCTGCGCGCTCATGGCGTTTGCCTTTGACTGGTTCTACGCGCCGAACGATCTCTCCCTCGGCGGCTTCACCGGTATCTCGCAGGTCCTCAACTTCTTCGTCCCCGCGCTGCCCGTCGGCGTGACGGTGATCGTGCTCAACGCGCCGCTCTTCCTTTTGAGCCTCCGGCGCTTCGGCCGCGGCTTTCTCCTGCGCTCGTTCTTCGCCGTGGCGGTCAACTCGCTCTTTATCGACTTTTTCCCGCTCTTCATCGACTTTCAGCCGATGGACAAGCTCCTCGGCTGCATCTACGGCGGCGTGCTCGTAGGCGTGTCGCTCGGCTGGATGCTGCGCGAGGAGGCGACCACCGGCGGCACGGAGTTGGGCGCGTGGCTGCTCAAGGCGAAGATCCCCCAGCTCTCCATCGGCACGCTCTGCCTTGCCATCGACCTCACGGTCATCGTCGTTTACGCGGCGGTGTTCCGCAACATGGAAAACGCGCTCTACGGCGGCATCGCGCTCTACATCTCCACGAAGGTGATGGACACGGTGGTCTACGGCGGCAGCGCCGCGAAGCTCGCCTATGTCATCTCCAACCGGCAGGAGGAGATCACGCGCGAGCTGCTTGCGCGCGACATGGGCGTCACGCGCCTGAGCGCCACCGGCGCTTACACCAATAACGATAAGCCCGTGCTGCTGTGCGCCGTGCGCCGCCGCGACATCGTGGCGGTCAAGCGGCTGGTGAATGAGATCGACCCGACGGCCTTTTTCATCGTCTGCGACGCGCGCGAGGTGCTCGGCGAGGGCTTCACCGAGTATAAGCCCGACGGGCTGTAAATCGTCATTACGACCGCCTGTGGGCGGCAGAAATCAGGAGGACTCCCCATGGATTTTACCAAGGTGAAAGACGCGCTGACGGCGCACGGCTTCCGTGTCTCGTGCTTTGAGACGGCAGCGGACGCCGCAGCATACCTCAACACGCAGATCGACGGCGTGAGCGTCGGCTTCGGCGGCAGCGTCACGCTGCACGAGTTAGGGCTTTACGAGTCGCTCAGCGCGCACAACACGGTCTACAGCCACTGGGATCTGCGCGAGGGCATGAGCGCGGACGAGGTGCGCGTCGGTGCGGCGACGAGCGAGCACTATCTGCTCTCGGCGAACGGCATCGCCGAGACGGGCGAGCTCCTCAACATCGACGGCGCGGGCAACCGCGTGGCGTCGATGTTCTACGGACACAAAAAGGTCTGGATCGTCGCGGGATCGAACAAGGTCGCGCCGACCTACGATGAGGCGCTCCGGCGCGCGCGGAACATCGCCGCGCCGAAAAACGCGCAGCGTCTGGGACGCAAAACGCCCTGCGCGGTCAAGGCCGACCGCTGCTACGACTGCAAGAGCCCCGAGCGCATCTGCGGCGGGCTTGCGGTGCTGTGGCGGCCGATGACCGGCACGGAGGTCGAGGTCGTTCTGGTGAACGAAACTCTGGGCTATTGAGCTGCGCTCTGCGCGGGGAGGTGAGCGGCGTGAACAAGAGAATAGCAGTGCTTGCCTTAGCGCTGAGCCTTCTGCTGACGGGCTGCGGCTCGCTGCTCGAGCGTGAGTGGTCGTCGGTCACGCCGCACAGCGCCGGCTACTGGGAGAACGGCGATCGGGACACCTTGCGTGCCGACAGCTATCAGGACCTGGTCAACGCGTTGCTGCTGCTTGTGGCGGACCATGCCGAGAGCGGTGTGGTACGCTGCTATTTCGGCGGCGATGTGGAATATACGGAGCTTGCCGCCGCCGCCTGCCGCGAGGTGCGGCAGGAGACCGACCTCGGTGCCTATCTTTTAGACTACATCACCTATGCGGGCAGCGAGGAGCCGGACTGCTACGAGCTGACGCTCGGCTTCGGCTATCGCCGCACGGAGGAGGAGCAGCAGGCGATCATCAACGCCACCGGCACGGACGCGCTGCCCGATCTGCTGCGCGCGAGCTATGAGGCGGGCGACGCGCGGCTCGCCGTCCGCATCGGCTATTTTTCCACGGACGCTGCGGGCGTGGAGGAGCTGGTCCACACCGCACAGGCGGAGCTCTCCGGCGCGGAGGACGCGCAGGCGCTCGCAAGCCCGTGGGAGGTCCGCTTTTATCCCTCGGCGGAGGAGCCGGGCATCGTGGAGGTCCTGCTCGACGCTGCCGCCGGATAAAGAAACGAAAGAAATGAGGAGAAACCGACTGCTATGTGGAACATGATCTGGCCGATTCTTGTCATCGTCGGCGCAAACACCTTCTATCACATCTGCGCAAAGTCCACGCCCGAGGGCGTGAACGCCTTTGCCTCACTCGCCATCACCTACGGCATCGGCGCGCTGCTCTCCTTCGCCCTGTATTACCTGACGGGCGAGCGCGCCTTCTTCTCCGAGCTGGGCAAAACGAACTGGACGGCGTGGGCGCTGGGCATCGCCATCGTCGGGCTGGAGTTCGGCAATATATGCCTCTACCGCGTGGGCTGGAAGATCAGCGTCGGCTCGCTGATCGCCAATGTGACGCTGGCGTGCGTGCTGCTCGCGGTCGGCGTGCTGCTCTATCAGGAGGCGATCACGCTGCGTCAGGGCTTCGGCATCGCGGCCTGTCTGGTCGGCATTTATCTCGTCGGCGCGTAAACGCAAAAAGGAAAGGGACGGCTCACGCCGTCCCTTTTTGTTGTCTCTTTTACGATACGCTCAGCCAGTCGGCGAGCACCAGACCGGGGTTGTGCTTGGTGAGGAAGCCCACGCTCCACTCGCCGCCGAAGGCGATGAGCTTG
>CAYWAS010000083.1:0-4566 GCA_964455915.1 uncultured Oscillibacter sp.
CCGACGCGGGCGGCGGCGGCACGGTCGCGAAGTTCATGGCGCAGCGCAACATCGATACGCTCGACGCGGGCGTGCCGGTGCTCTCGATGCACGCGCCGTATGAGACGGTCGCGAAGCTCGACTGCTATATGACCTACAAGGCCATGCGCACGATCTTCGAGAAAAACTGAAAGTCAGGAGCCTGCCGCGGCAGGCTCCTTCTTTTTTCCCTCTTCGGTGTCATATCCGCCGCGATTTCCATAGTACATGGGTGAAACGGAAAGGAGAGTGAGACATTTGCAGGACGCAGAGATCATCGAGCTGCTGTTTGCTCGCTCGGAGCAGGCGCTCGCGGAGCTGGACATCAGGCACGGCGCAGTGTGCCGACGGGTCGCGGAGAACATTTTGGGCGACGCGCGGGACGCGGAGGAGTGCGTTAATGACGCCTACCTCGGCGTGTGGAACACGGTGCCGCCGCAGCGACCAAGCCCGCTGCGCACCTACCTCTGCCGCATCGTGCGCAACCTTGCGACCGCGCGCTATCACACAAACCGCGCGCAAAAGCGCAGCAGCGTCTACGACGCGGCACTGGACGAGCTGGAGGATTGCCTTGCCTCGGGCGACACGGCGGAGACGGCGCTGGACGCGCGGGAGCTGACCGCGCTGCTCGACCGCTTCCTCGCTTTGCTGGGGGAGGACGAGCGCGTGCTCTTTGTGCGCCGCTACTGGTACGCGGACTCCGTCGCCGCGCTCGCCGAGCGCTTCGGCATTCGCGAGAATACGGCAGCCGTCCGGCTCGCCCGCACGCGGGGGAAACTCAAAAACTATCTGAGAGAAGAGGGGTACGAACTATGACAAGAAAAGACATCTCCGAGGGCATCGGGAACATCAGCGACCGCTATATCCGAGAGGCTGCGGACTACGCGCCCGCGAAGAAAAAACGCCGCGTTTTCCGCGCGGCAGCCGCGGCGGTGCTTGCACTGTGCCTGCTCGCGGGCGGCATCGGCATCATTTCACCCACAGGCGGTACGGCGGTCGCCGCCTACGCCTACGGCACAGACGAGGAGCTGACGAGCGCGGGGGCGGTGCTCTCGACCGGCACGATCAGCGACAGCGGCGAGATGACGGGACACCCGCTGTGCTTCTACCTCACCGGCGAGGGGATCGAGAGCGTCCGCTTCTCCTGCCAAAATCAGTATCTGAGCTTCATGGACTGGACGGAGCAGCGCGCGGAATACGGCAACGCGCAGAATTTCACCGTGCCCTACGGTCCCGACGAGAGCGAATACCGCTCCCTCACGATCGACTGGACGCCGGTCGACGCCATTCGTGCGCTGACCGACAACGCCGAGAGCAGTGTCGCTTCACTCCCCGAGGAGCTGCGGCGTGACCTGATCGTCATGGAGATCACCTTCGAGAGCGGGGAGAGGGCGGTCAAGGCGCTCACGGTGGAGCTGCGCGAGGACGGAAAATTTGCCGCGTCGTTCGATGACTACACCATCACCGGTGAGGAAGACTTTCTCCTCCGCCCCGACGCGCAGCCCATCGGCAGCGGTCTTGACGGCGACAGCACGGGCTATGACAGCACGATCGCTCCGCCGGACGGCGAAGAGGTGTGGGAGCGCGACAGCGCGGAGCAGATCGACTCGGCGCGCGCGGCGGCGCGCGACTACTACGCGGGGACGGTCTTTACGGTAGAGCGCATGGAGCTTTTGCGGGACTCGGACGGCGTGCTCAGCTTTTCCGTGCTGGTCAGCAAGGGCGGCGTGGTGCAGGAGCCCGAGCGCACGATCACGCTCACGGAGACGGACGGCGCTTGGCAAGTCATAAACGAGGGATATTGAGCAAAAAGGCGGCGAAAAGCCGCCTTTTTTGCGTCAAAGCCGCGCCGCGCGTATGCTTTTCGCTTTTCTGCAAATCCTACCTCGCGAGAGGAGGGGATCGCATGAGCGAACCGACAAGACCGGAGGAACAGGAGGAGCGGAAGTCCGCGCCTGAGCTGACACCGCCCATGCAGCCGATCGTGGACATGGGCGCGGCGACCGTGCGAACGCCGCGCGGTACGGTCTACTGCCTGACTGTCGTCGGGCAGATCGAGGGGCACAGCCTGCTGCCGAACACCGTCAAAACCACGAAATACGAGCACACGCTGCCGCTGCTCGCCGCGCTGGAGGAGAGCGAGGAGATCGACGGCGTTTTGCTGCTGCTCAACACCTGCGGCGGCGATGTGGAGGCGGGGCTTGCCATCGCGGAGCTGATCGCCGGAATGCGCAAGCCGGTCGTTTCGCTCGTGCTCGGCGGGGGACACTCCATCGGTGTGCCGCTCGCCGTCGCGCCGACGCGCTCGCTCATCGCGCCGAGCGCGTCGATGACCGTCCACCCCATTCGCACGAACGGCACGCTCATCGCCGCGCCGCAGACCTATCACTATTTTGACCGCTTGCAGGAGCGCATCGTGCGCTTCGTGACGGCGCACTCGTCGATCGGGGAGGAAAAGCTCCTCGCCCTCATGCTCGCCGCCGAGGATATGGCGGCAGATGTCGGCAGTATCCTCTACGGCGAGGAGGCGGTGGCGTGCGGTCTGATCGACCGCGTCGGCACGCTTTCCGACGCTTATGAGGAGCTGTACGCCCTCATCGCCGCGCGCCGCGCGGAGGGGCGTGACGGGGAGCGCGAGGAGAAGTGAAAAGACGCGGGAGATCCGTCGGGCTCTCCCGCGCTTTTTTACATTCTGTTCATCATTCGCCCTTGAAAAGAGATGGGAGAAATGATATACTATATTGGTTAAAATGTGTCTTTTTGCACCCTCTTTTACTTCCTTGCGAAAAGGAGAACCGCAATGTACTTAAAAGCGCTCGAAATTCAGGGCTTTAAGAGCTTTCCCGATAAAACCGTGCTGAACTTCGGCTCGGACATCACCGCCATCGTAGGGCCGAACGGCAGCGGCAAGTCGAATGTGTCGGACGCGATCCGCTGGGTCATGGGCGAGCAGTCGAGCAAGTCCCTGCGCGGGACGAAGATGGAAGATGTCATCTTCGGCGGCACCGAAAAGCGCAGCCAGATGGGCTTCGCACAGGTGACGCTCGTGCTCGACAACACCGAGCACATCTTCCCGCAGATGGACGAGAGCGAGGTCGCCGTCACGCGCCGCTACTACCGCAGCGGCGAGAGCGAATATTATATCAACCGGCAGAGCGTGCGCCTGCGCGATGTGAACGAGCTCTTTATGGACACCGGCATGGGACGCGAGGGCTACTCCATCGTCGGACAGGGAAAGATCGACGAGATCCTCTCGGTCAAGAGCGCCGACCGCCGCGAGATCTTTGAAGAGGCGGCGGGCATCTCCAAATTCCGCCACCGCAAGGAGGAGACGGAGCGCAAGCTCGAGCGCACGGAGGAGAATCTGGTGCGCATCAACGATAAAATCGCGGAGCTGGAGCTGCAGGTCGAGCCGCTGCGCGCGCAGTCGGAAAAGGCGAAGCGCTATCTGATCCTGCGCGACGAGCTGCGCACGCTGGAAATTTCCGTGTGGCTTGAAAACCTCGATAAGATCCGCACGGACGCCATCAAGCTCGACACCGACTATGCCCTCGCCGAGCGCGAGCTGGAGCGCGCGAACGAGTCGCTCGAGGCGCTTTATGCCGCCGCAGAGCAGTTCGGCGAAAAGACGCGCGCGAACGACTTGGAGCAGGAGCGTCTGCGCGCGGAGGCGGGCGAGCTCGACACGAAGCTCGCCGAGCACGAGAGCGCGGTCGCCGCGCTGCGCACGGGCATCGAGCACAATGAAGCAAACATCACGCGCATGGAGTCCGAGCTGAGCGAAAGCTCGGACCGCGCGGAAAATCTCAACGCGCAGCTTGCTGCGCAGCGTGCGCGCATCGAGGAGCTGACGCGCAAGGCGGGGGAGACCACCGCCGAGCTGGAGGCGCTGCTCCTGCGCGCGGGAGAGGCGGCGCAGCGCGCGGGCGAGGCAGGCAATGAGGTCGAGTCGCTGCGCGCGAAGGAGGCGCTGGCACTCTCCGCCGCGGCGGACTGCCGCGCCGAGATCAGCGCCCTGGGCGCAGGTCTTACCGAAATGGGCGAGCGCCGCGCGGCGCTGGAGGCGGAGAGCGAGGAGCTCGACGCAAAGCTGACGAATACGCGCAAGGAGGCATCGGCGTCCCGCCGCGCATTGGAAGCAGCGCAGGAGGAGGCCGAGGCCGTGCGCAATGTGATCTCTGGTCACACGCTGCGCATGGAGGGTCGTACCAAGCGCGAGGAGGCCGCGCGGCAGAAGAGCATCGACCTCACGATGGAGAAAAATAACCTCGACTCCCGCGTTCGCCTCCTCAGCGAGATGGAGAAGGAGTACGAGGGCTTCAATAAGGCTGTCCGGCTCATCATGCAGGCGGCGGAGAAAAATGTCCTGCGCGGCATTCACGGCCCTGTGGCAAACCTGATGACCACCGACAAGCGCTGCGCCGTCGCCATCGAGATCGCGCTCGGCGCGGGCTTGCAGAATCTTGTGGTCGACCGCGAGGAGGACGCCAAGGGCGCCATCGGCTTTTTGAAGCAGCGCGACGGCGGCCGCGCGACCTTCCTGCCGCT
>CAYWAS010000084.1:0-4547 GCA_964455915.1 uncultured Oscillibacter sp.
CCATCTTCTTCGCCGTGCAGGGCATGATGGCGATGTGATAGGTCGTGCGGCCGTCCGCGGCGTCCTTCTTGCGATAGTTCTCCTTCAAAACGGAGGCGAACATCTGCATGGGGGAGCGGGCAGTGGAGAGATTTTTGAGGAAATCGGGGTGCTCATTCTCCACATACTTGACCCATGCGGGACAGCAGGAGGTCATCAGCGGCAGATTCTCGCCGCTCTCCAGGCGGCGCAGGAACTCGGCAGACTCCTCGCGCACCGTGAGGTCGGCACCGAAGATGGTGTCGTACACCTCGTCCGCGCCCATGATCTTGAGCGCGGTGACGAGCTTGTCGAGCACATTCTCGCCGGCGCTCAGACCGTAAGCCTCGCCGATGGCGACGCGCACGGCGGGCGCGATCTGAATGACAACGCGCTTTTGGGGATCCTGCAGCGCGCGCCACGCGGGACCGATGTCGTTTTTGATGGTGATGGCGCCCGTGGTGCAGACCGCGGAGCACTGTCCGCAGCTCACGCAGTGCGTTTCACTCATGGGCTTATTATCCGTGGTGGAGATGTGCAGATTCGGACCGCGGCCGACAAAGTGCAGGTTGTTGACGCCCTGCACCTCGTGGCAGACGCGCACACAGTCGCCGCAGAGAATGCACTTGTTGAGGTCGACCGAGATTGCGGGGCTGGAGAAGTCCATGTTGAGGTGCTCGCGCGTATCCTCGAAGCGGACATGGTGGATACCGAAGCGCACCGCCATCTCCTGCAGGCGGCAGGCGCGGTTCTTCTCGCAGGTGGTGCAGTCGCGGCAATGCGCGGCGAGCAGCAGCTCGATGATCATGCGGCGGTATTTGAGCAGCCGCGCCGTGTTCGTGCGGATATGCAGACCGTTTTTCGGCGCCATGGTGCAGGCGGCCTCGATCTTGCCGGTGCCTTCCTCCTCGACCATGCACATACGGCACGCGCCGTAGACGGAAAGGTCGGAGTGGAAGCAGAAGTTGGGGATCTCCACGCCGGCCCTGCGGCAGACCTCGAGCACATTCGGCTCGCCGTCGAACTCCACGCGGATATTGTCCACAAACATGATGCCCTTAGCCATCGATCTCCACCTCCTTGATCGCATCAAAGGGGCAGACCTCGATGCAGGTGTAGCACTTGACGCACTTGCTCGCGTCGATCGTAAAGGGAGACTTGATCACGCCCGAGATCGCCTCGGCGTGGCAGTTGCGCGAGCACTTGCTGCACCCGCGGCAAAGCTCCGGATCGATGACCACGCGAATGCGGTTGTAGGGCAGGTCGCCCGGACGAATGGGGTAGCGGGCTTCCGCCTCGCACAGCGCGCAGTGTCCGTCAAGATGCGCGCGGAACTCCTCGGGGAAGGCGCGCACGGCGCTTTGCAGCGTCGAGAACGAGCCCTTGCCGAGGTTGCAGAAGGCGGTAATGGAGATCATCTCACCGAGATCCATGAGGAGCGTAAAGTCCTGTTCGCTGAGGCGATAGTTCCGCAGCGACCAGAGAAGCTCGTTCATGCGCTTCGTGCCCTCGCGGCAGGAAACGCACTTGCCGCAGAACTCCGTCTGCGTGTACTGCATGAAGCGGCACGCGACATCGACCATGCAGCGGTCCTCGTCGAGCACGGTGATGACGCTGTCGCCGCGGCGAATGCCGTAGGGCTTGAGCTGCTGGAAATGCAGCGGGAGATCGAGCTGCTCCGCGGTCAGCAGTCCGCCGCTCGGACCGCCGATCTGCACCGCCTTGCAGCGCTTGCCGTTTGCCATACCGCCGCCGAGGACTTCAACTACCTCGCGCAGCGTGGTCGCTTCATCGGGAATATCCACATAGCCTGGACGGGCAATGTCGCCCTTGAGCATAAAGATCCTTGACATCTTACCTTACCATCTTTTCTTTGATTCGCATGGTATACCATACAACAGTCTATTACTCTACCATTCCTCGGGCAAAAAGTAAAGAGGCGGATTCATTGATAATCTGAATAGGTGAGAGGGCGAAAAGAAGAACAGATAGATCGCGTCCCGCCGTCTGTCCCACGGGAGAAAAAACGGGAGAAGGGGACACCCCTTCTCCCGTTCCGCCGGTCGGATCTATTCCATATCGTCTTCGCCCTCAAGAAGCTGCATCACCGAGACCTCGTAGGCGGTGCGCTCCTCGGCACCGGAGGGCGTCTGCTTGAGATAGCCGCGGCTCTGCACGCGCCCTTCGAGCGCGAGATCGTCACCGACCGAGAGCGCTGCGACGCGGGAGGCGACCTGTCCCCACGCGATACAGGGCAGATAATCCGCCCGCCCGTAGCGGCGGTTGACGGCGAGCAGCAGATCGCATATATTGCGGCCGAGCGGCGTGCGGCGCAGCGTCGGCTGCTTGCAGAGCGTGCCGGCGAGCAGAATGCGGTTGAAATGACTGCCGTCGCCGAGCTCAAGGGACTGCGCGAAGGCGGAGATCACAAGGCGGCTGCCGTGTCCGCTGCGGTTGTTGAACGAGCGGAGCTGGCCGACCGCGCGCAGCGGCGTCCCCTGCGTGATCTCGAGCGGCGCGAGCAGGGAGGAGGCCGCAAGGACGCTCAGCGTATCCACGCGGCCCGACAGCCGCTCCACGCACAGCGGGAGACGATAGAACCGCTCTCCATGATTTTCGTGCGAAAATTCGGGCGCGGCGTCGGCGATGCCCCAAAGCTCCACATAATTTTGACTCTTTTCCATGGCGTACACCTCAAATAGATTGGTGGTAGAGCCTATGAGATGAATCGGAAAAGTATGACGGCGTGCGGCGCGAAAGAAAAAGAGGGGAAGCTCACAGGAGCTTCCCCTCGGATTCAAAGAGAGAATGAGAGTGCGATCACATCTTGGAGATGATGTCAACGATCTCCGCGCCGATGCGCTTCTGCGCCTCGACGGTGGCAGCGCCGATGTGCGGCGTGCAGGAGACCATCGGGTGAGAGTAGAGCGCCTTGTTGGTGGCGGGCTCGTCGGCATAGACATCGAGACCGGCGGCGCGAACCTTGCCGCTCTCGAGCGCGGCAAGCAGGGCAGCCTCATCGACATTGGTGCCGCGGGAGGTGTTGACGATCACAACGCCGTCCTTCATCTTGGCGATGCGCTCGGCATTGATCAGAGCGCCGCCGTCGACCGCGGGAGCGTGGACGGAGATGAAGTCAGCCTGCGCGAGCAGCTCGTCCATCTCGACATAGGGGATACCGAGTTGCTCTTCGATGCCGGGGATATGGAAAATGTCGAACGCGACGACATTCATGCCGATGGCCTTGGCCATCACGCCGAGCTTCTGACCGATGCGGCCGAAACCGACGACGCCGAGGGTCTTGCCGGAGAGCTCGATGCCCTTGCCGTAAGCCTTCTTCTCCCACTGGTCGTTGCGCATGGTGTAGCCGGCATGGGAGATGTAGCGCGCGCAGGAGAACATGTGAGCCATCGCGAGCTCTGCCACGGACTCGGAGGAAGCACGGGGCGTGTTCTTCACATCGATGCCGGCAGCCTTGGCATAGTCCACATCGATGTTGTCCACGCCAACGCCGCCGCGAATGATGAGCTTGAGCTGGCTGCCCTTCGCCTCGTCGATCTGCGCGGCGCGGACCTTGGTCTTGGAGCGGACGACGACAACATCGAAGTCACGCAGAGCCTTGCCCAGCTCGGCAGGCTCATAGAACTGTTCAACGACCTCATGACCCTGAGCCTTCAGCTCGGCCATCGAGGTCTTATCCATACCGTCGGTAACAAGAATACGCATTTTTACGATCTCCTTCTAATATTTTGATGGGTTCAAAAGGGGGACAAAGTCCCCCTTTGAGGAAAATTACTTGTGCTCGGCCTCGAACTTCTTGAGGAACTCGACGAGAGCCTGCGCGCCCTCGATGGGCATGGCGTTGTAAACGCTTGCGCGCAGACCGCCGACGGACTTGTGACCCTTGAGGTTATCATAGCCGGCAGCCTTGGTTGCAGCGACGACCTCGGCATCAAGCTCGGCAGACTCGGTGACGAAGGGAATGTTCATGAGGGAGCGGAACTCCGGCTCGACCGTGCCGCGGAACATCTTGGAGGAATCGAGGAAGTCATAAATGACCTTCGCCTTGGCGATGTTGCGCTTGTGCATCTCCTCGAGGCCGCCGATCTCCTTGAGATACTTGAAGACCTTGCCGCAGCAGTAGATGGCCCAGCAGTTGGGGGTGTTATACATGGAGCCGTTGTTGGCGTGGGTATCGTAGCGCATATAAATGGGCATCTTGGGGTCGAGATCCTCGCGAATGAGATCCTCGCGAATGATGACGACGACCATACCGGCAGGGCCGACATTCTTCTGCACGCCCGCGTAGATCATGCCGTAGTCGCTGACATTGCAGGGCTGGGAGAGGAACATGGAGCTCTGGTCGGAGACGAGGATATGACCCTTGGTGTTGGGCAGCTTCTGCCAGGTCACACCGTGAATGGTCTCGTTCTCGCAGATGTAGACATAGTCGGCATCGTCGGGAATGTCGAGATCGGAGCAGTCGGGAATGTAGGTGTAGTTCTTATCCTTGGAGGAGGCGGCCACGA
>CAYWAS010000085.1:0-4254 GCA_964455915.1 uncultured Oscillibacter sp.
ACCTTCCGCTTCTCCCAGTGGGATCCCGCCAACCCCAACAACAAGTACGAGGGCACGGCGGAGCAGTGGGAAAAGGCGCAGGCCGCGATGGAAAAGATCCTCAACGACCTCGATGTCCACTACTCCATCGGCATCGACGAGGCTGCCTTCTACGGCCCCAAGCTCGACATTCAGTATAAGAATGTCTACGGCAAGGAGGATACCCTCGTCACCATTCAGATCGATATGCTCCTCGCCCAGCGCTTCGGTATGTACTATATCGACGAGAACGGCGAGAAGGCGACGCCCTATATCCTCCACCGCACCTCCCTCGGCTGCTACGAGCGCACGCTCGCCTATCTGATCGAGGAGTACGCCGGCGCGCTGCCGACCTGGATGGCGCCCGAGCAGGTGCGCTTCCTGCCCGTCACCGACCGCGCGGCGGATTACTGCGCCGAGCAGGCGAAGAAGCTCGAGGAGCAGGGCTTCCGCGTGGAGGTCGACTACCGCAATGAGAAGATCGGCCGCAAGATCCGCGACGCGCAGATGGAGAAGATCCCCTATATGCTCGTCGTCGGCGACCGCGACATGGAAAACGGCACCGTCTCCCCGCGCCACCGCGCGGACGGCGACCTCGGCGCGATGAGCATGGACGAATTCTCCGCCCTGCTCCGCGAGGTCGTGGACAGCAAGGCAAGACGCTGAAAAAAATCCCACGATTTTTGCATAAAAGGAAGGACGGCGTGCGCCGTCCTTCCTTTGCTTTATAAAGAGAAAATAAAGAAAAAGTGAAAGAAAAGCAAAGAAAGAGCAAAGGAAAGAATACGGTTTTCGGGAACGATGCCGAAAGAAGTTAAGAAATGTTGCCGGAGAGTGAATAATGTTGACAAAAAAACAAGAAGTGATTTAGCGATGTTAACAGAAATTTAGAAAGCATCTTGCAATGTTTTCGACGGTAAGATATAATGTCGAGGTCTCGAAGAGGCACATTCAGACCGTTTCGGAGAGCGGGCGAACGCCGACCGGCGTTTCGCGCGGTATGATGGACAACACCGCGCGGAGAAGGTCGGGGCGAAAACGCCGCCGGAGCGGAAAAACAAAAAGGAGATTGCGTATGAAAAAGTTTTTAGCACTCATTCTGTCCGTTGCTATGGTCTTCGCCCTCGTCGCCTGCGGCGATAAGGGTACCACCGACAACGGCGGCGCCTCCACCGGCGGCGACACCTCCAAGCCCGTTGACATCACCATCGCCACCGGCGGCACCACCGGCACCTACTATGCTGTTGGTAACGCTCTGGTCACCACCATCGGCGACAACCTGAGCCTGTCCAAGCTCCGCGCTGTCGACTCCGGCGCTTCCAAGGCGAATGTCCAGCTCGTCACCGCCGGCCAGGCGCAGATGTCCATTCTGCAGTCCGATGTTCTCAACTATGCGCATAACGGCTCCGGCGGCGAGACCATGTTCGATGGCGCTGCCGACACCAACTCCCTCTGGGTCGCGGGCGTTTACAACGAGACCGTCCAGCTCGTCACCGCCCCCGGCATCAAGGACATCTCTGAGCTCAAGGGCAAGACCGTCTGCGTCGGCGATGTCGGCTCCGGTACCGCTCTGAACGCCGCTCAGGTCCTCGAGGCCTACGGCCTGACCTTCGATGACATCGATGTCATGTACGACTCCTTCTCCGGCGGCGCTGAGGCCCTCAAGAACGGCCAGTGCGATGCGGCGTTCACCGTGTCCGGCGCTCCCACCCCGGCTCTGACCGACCTGGCCACTGCCTATGACTTCAATATGCCATCCCTCAGCGCCGAGGCTGTTTCCTACCTGACCACCAACTATCCGTTCCTGGTCCAGGATAACCTCGCCGCCGGCACCTACTCCTGCGTTCCCGAGGAGACCGTGTGCGTCGCCGTTAAGGCCGTCTTCACCGCCTCCAAGGATCTGAGCGAAGATGTCGTTTACGAGATCACCAAGGCCATGTTCGACAACCAGTCTGCTCTGGCCGGTGCTCAGGCTAAGTTCGGCTTCCTCTCTCCCGAGGGCGCGATCGACGGTTCCTTCGACCTGCATCCCGGTGCTGAGAAGTACTACAAGGAGATCGGCGTTCTGTAAGAACACGACCGCTTGAAAGTGTATTGATGTGAGATCTGATCTACGGAGATACATCGGCGCGGCCGCCGCAATAATACTGATTATTGCGGCGGCTGCCGTCTTGCTTATGCGCTCGGGTGATTATCTCACCCTGCGCAATCGGGACACGGGCGAGCTGTATGCCCGCTACCGCATGGACGAGGGGGATCGTTTTTCGGTCACATTCCGTCATTCCGTCAACCAGTATCCCCTGACGGACACCTTTGAGATTTTTGAAGGAAAGATCTATGTCGAGGAGTGTAAGTATTCTGCTTACGGTGCCGGCGTGCAGGTGGAGCTCAATCCCGGAGAGGTTTTGAGCTATACCGACGACGGAGCCATGCTCATCACCGGCATTCATCAAGACAGGACGGGCGTCTGCTACGCTGTCGCCACCGTGTACGATTTTTTCCTCACGGTGAAGGACGGGGCAGACATCAGTCTGCGTGATTTGTGTGGAAGAAACGCGCTCGTGTGCTTTGATTACGAGTATTTCCTCGTATAAGGGCGCACGGTGCTCAGAAATAAAAAAGGAGGAAAAATATCCAAATGACTGAAGCTGAAAAGAAAGTCTTGGACGAGCAGGCCGTAAATGTGGCAGATGTCGATGTCGGTACGATGGAAGATGTCGACGCCATTATGAAGAAGTACGACCGTGAGTCCAACACCCGCGTGTGGGAGGGCACCCCGAAGAAGATCCTTCGCTATGCACTCGCCGCATTTATGCTCTTCATGATCTACATGAACCTGTGGGCGACATGGAGCGGCCAGATCCGCCGCAGCCTGTTCGTCGGCGCGGTCGTGTTCTTCACCTTCTTCATCTACCCCGCGAAGAAGGGCAATGTCAAGCCCAACTCCATGCCCTGGTACGATATCGTGCTTGCGGTCGTGGGCTGTATTCCCTATTTCTATTATATCGCTAACTTCAAGAAGATCGTCTCCATGGGTATCGCCATCGGTCAGACGGAGGTCATCCTCGGCATCATCGGCATTGTCGTGCTGGCTGAGTGCTGCCGCCGCGCGGTCGGTCTGCCCATTCTGATCGTGGCGGGCTGCTTTGTGCTGTATGCCTTCGTTGGCCGCGGCATGAGCCTGCAGCTCGTGGTTTACAATGTTTTCTATACGGTCAACGGTATTCTCGGTACGCCGATCTCCGTCTGCTCCACCTATATCGCTCTGTTCCTGCTCTTCGGTGCCTTCCTTGAGGCGACGGGCGTGGCGAACTTCTTCATCGACTGCGCGAACGCGCTGGTCGGCTGGGCGAGCGGCGGTCCCGCGAAGGTCGCGGTCGTCTCCTCCGCCCTCTGCGGCATGGTCTCCGGTTCCTCCGTCGGTAACACCGTTACCACCGGTTCCGTCACCATTCCGATGATGAAGAAGACCGGCTATCCCCCCGAGTTCGCGGGCGCGGTCGAGGCTTCCGCCTCCACCGGCGGCCAGATCATGCCTCCTATCATGGGCGCTGCGGCGTTCATCATGGCGGAAATGACCGGCTATGAGTATTCCGACATCATCGTGCGTGCGATCCTGCCCGCATTCCTGTACTTCCTCGGCATCTTCCTCGGCGTGCACTTCAAGGCCAAGAAGCTCGGTCTGATCGGTCTCAAGAAGGAAGATCTGCCCAAGTGGAAGAATCTGCTGCCCAAGATCTATCTGCTCCTGCCGCTCATTATCCTCACATGGATGGTCACCGCCGGTCAGACCATGGCGAAGAGCGCCATCTACGGCACCATCGTCGCCATCGTGGTCGGTATCATCAACAAGGAAGACCGCATGAACCCCACCAAGTTCGTCAACGGTCTTGAGAACGGCGGCAAGAACTGCCTGTCCATCGGTATCGCCTGCGGTATCGCGGGTATCATCTCCGTGTGCATCACGATGACCGGTCTCGGCGGTCTGCTCATCACCTATGTGGTCAAGCTGTCCAACGGCCGTCTGTTCGTCGCCCTGTTCCTCACGATGATCTGCTGCATCATTCTCGGCATGGGCGTTCCCACCACGGCGAACTACATCATCATGGCCTCCACCTGCGCGCCTATCCTCATCAACGGTATGGGTATGCACATTCTGGCCGCGAATATGTTCGTGTTCTACTTCGGCATCGTCGCCGACATCACGCCTCCCGTTGCGCTCGCCGCTTACGCCGG
>CAYWAS010000086.1:0-4242 GCA_964455915.1 uncultured Oscillibacter sp.
AAGCGGCGCGACAAGGTCGCGCGGGCGGCGCAGCTCGCAAAGCTCATTCACCTTGCCAAGCTATTTCTCACAACGCGGGAGGAGTAAGTGTGTATAACCGATATCTGCGCAACGATCAGGGCGTTTACACCCGCCTTCCGTCTGAGGAGCCGCGCGCCGCGCCTCCTCCGCCGAGCACGCCCCCGCCTGCTCCTCCTCCGCCGCCGCAGGGCAGCGATGAGCCGGACGGCGGCGCGGCGCGCGAGGGCTTCGCCTTTCTCAGCCGCATCTTGGAAAAGCTCCACCTGCAAGACCTCGACGGCGCGGACCTGATGCTCCTCGCCCTGCTCTTCTTCCTCTTTGAGGAAAAGGCGGACGATGAGCTGCTCATCGCGCTGGGACTGCTGCTCATCTTATGAAAAAAACGGCTGACGATGCGTCAGCCGTTTTCACTTTCTTCTGTTGTTTCCTTCGCCTCCGCCGACACCGGCTCATAGAGCACCGTGCCGTTCGGCAGCGTAAATTCCTCCGCGTCCACGCCGTCGTAGCTGACCGTCAGCGCCGCCATACGGTAGACGACCTCGCCGCCGCACTCGCGCTCCGCCGCGACGAGCAGACCGGAATCCGTGCTCACCCAGTAGCGCTCCACATAGCCCGCCTCGTCGGGCAGCGTCTCCGTATAGATGCAGTACACGCCCTCCAGCGCGCGGTAATCCGCCGCGGCGATGCGCTCGACCGGCAGAGCGAGGATATCCTCGTATGTCAAGATCCCCTGCTCACTGTCCTGCGAGAGCGCGGAGGGCGCAGAATAGACCTTGCGGCTCTCGCCGTACCAGATATGGACCTGCCCGTCCCCCTCGATGACATGGCGGATCTGCCCGTCCTCGCCGGTGATGTCCAGCCGCAGCCAGCCGTCCGCCTCCGCCGCCGTGATCGCGCGCACGCCGCTGCCGCCGCTCCAATAGCGTTCGACCGTGATCGTGCGCGTATAAACGCTCGGGCGGGAGAGCACCTCGATCACGCTCTGCACCGTGTCGGGGCGGATCTCCACGCGGTTGACCGCCTCTTCTCCTACGACCGTCCCGCCGGGATCGTCCGCGCTCTGCTCCGGCGGCAGCACGATGCGCTCCGGCCGGTGCAGATTCCCGCGCACGACAAAAGTGACGACGAGCAGAACAATCAGGGCACAGGCAATGCCCACGGGCGTCATCTTATGTTTTCCCATCGCTTGCCGCCTCCCCTCCGCGCGGTTTTTATGAACTGCCGCTTACGCGCCGTAGTCCGCCGGACGCTCGGCGCGCAGGCCGAAATACCACTCGATCGCGTCCGCGATGCGGCGGCAGGCGAAGCCGTCGCCGTAGGGATTGACCGCGTGCGCCATGGCAGCGTATGCCGCACCGTCGCGCAAAAGCGTATTCCCCAGCGCCAGAATGTCATCATACTCCACGCCCGCGAGCTTCACCGTTCCGGCCTCGACCGCCTCGGGGCGCTCCGTCTCGCGCCGCAGCACGAGCACGGGCTTGCCGAGCGCGGGTGCCTCCTCCTGCAAGCCGCCGGAGTCGGTCATCACCATGTAGCAGCGCGCCATGAGATTGTGCATCTCGTCCGCCGCGACCGGATCGATGAGATGCACGCGCTCTTCCCCCGCAAGATACTCCCCCGCCGCCTCGCGCACGACCGGCGAGAGGTGCACGGGATAGACCAGCTCGCAGTCCGCATTCTCGCGCGCAAGCTCACGCAGGGCGAGCATGATGTTTTTCATCGGCTCGCCGTAATTTTCGCGCCGATGACAGGTCACGAGCACGATCTTTTTCTTCTCATAGTCCAGCTCGTTGAGGAGCTCGGTTGTAAAGCGATAATCCTTGCGCACCGTTGTTTTCAGCGCGTCGATGACCGTATTGCCGGTCACGAATACGCCCTCCGTCACGCCCTCGCGCACGAGGTTCGCGCGGTTATTGACCGTGGGGCAGAAATAGAGGTCCGCCATGCGCGTGACGAGCTGACGGTTCATCTCCTCGGGATAGGGCGAGTATTTATCGTAGGTTCGCAGCCCCGCCTCCACATGGCCGATCTTCACCTGATGGTAAAAAGCGGACAGCGCACCGGCGAAGGTCGTGGAGGTGTCGCCGTGGACGAGGATCATATCGGGCGCAAAGCGGTCGATCACGCCGTCCATGCCCAGAAGACACTTGCTCGTGATGGTCGAGAGCGTCTGTCGGGGCGTCATGATGTTGAGGTCGGCGTCCGCCCTGAGGTCGAACACCTGCATGACGCTGTCGAGCATCTCGCGGTGCTGCGCCGTCACGCAGCAAAGGCTCTCGATCCCCTCGCGCGAGGCGAGCTCGCGCACGAGCGGCGCCATCTTGATTGCCTCCGGCCGCGTGCCGAAAACGCTCATCACCTTAATTTTCTTCATGCGTCTCCTCCTCACCCGCGGCGCTCTGCTCCGCGAGCCGCGCCGCCTCGTTCGCCTTTTCCTGCGCGGTCTCCGCGATCTCCCGCGGGAAGATCACGCGTGCGGCAACATAAGCGACCGCCGCCAGCGCGATGAGCAGCAGCATCGCGCGCAGCTCACCGCCCGTGGTGAGCACCACGGCGGCAAGGCCGAGAATGCCGCTCACGACATACAGCGCCGCGACCGTCTGCTTCTGGTTGAGTCCCATATCGATCATGCGGTGGTGGACATGGCCGCGGTCCGGCGTCATGGGGCTCTGCCCGCGCAGCACGCGGCGCACGATGGCGAACGCGGTGTCGAAGATCGGCAGACCCAGCACCAGAAACGGCACCGCGAACGAGATCACGGCGTAATACTTAAAGAGTCCCTGGATCGAAAAGGTCGCAAGGATATAGCCCAAAAAGGTCGAACCGGTGTCGCCCATGAACATCTTCGCGGGATTTTTGTTGTAGGGCATGAAGCCCAGACACGCGCCCGCGAGCGCCGCCATCACCAGTGCGACCTGCTGCTCGGAGACGGTGATGGCGATGACGAGCATCGTGATCGCGCTGATGGTGGACACGCCGCTCGCAAGACCGTCCAGCCCGTCGATGAGGTTGACGGCGTTCGTCACGCCCACGATCCACAGCACGGTCACGGGAAGCTCCAGCCAGCCAAGCTCCCAGTAGACCTCACCGGAGAAAATGTTCGGATTTGTCAGCGCGTGGATCACAACACCGTGCCGGATCGCCACGAGTGCCGCGCCCACCTGCACCAGAAATTTGAATTTCGCGCGCAGCGGCGTCATATCGTCCACCACGCCGAGCACCACGATGATGACCGCGCCGAGCAGGATCCCGCGCATCTGATGGTCGATCTTCACAAAGAGCAGAATGCTCACCATGAAGCCGAGGAAGATCGCCAGTCCGCCCAGCCGCGGCACCGGACGCTTGTGCATACGCCGCGCGTCCTTCGGCACATCGATCGCGCCGATCTTATAGGCAAAGGATTTCACGAGCGGGCACATGATGAAGCTCACGATCATCGCGCACACGAGCGCCGCGCCCACCCAAAGTAAAAGCTCTTTCTGATTGTTCATCGTTCCTCTTCACTTACCTTGCAACGAAGCCGACTTTCTTGTAGACCTTGCGCAGCGTCTTTTCCGCGAGATAGGACGCGCGCTGCGCCCCCTCTTTGTAGACGCCCTCAAGGTACGCCTTGTCCGCGCTCAGGCGCTCCGCTTCCTCGCGGATCGGGCGCAGCAGCTCGACCACCGCATCAGCGACGGCGGGCTTGAAGATGCCGTAGCCCTGTCCCGCGAACTCCGCCTCCGCCTCGTCGAGCGTCCTGCCCGTTGCCGCGCAGTAGATCGTGAGGAGGTTCGAGATCCCCGGCTTATTTTCCTTGTCGAACTTCACCGCCGCATCGCAGTCGGTCACGGCACGCTTGAACTTGCGCACGATCACCTCGGGCTTATCCATCAGGAAGACGCAGCCGTCGGGGTCGGATTTCGACATCTTGCTCGTCGGGTCGCCAAGGCTCATCACGCGCGCGCCCATCTTCGGGATGAAAGGCTCGGGCAGCGTGAAGGTGTCGCTGTAGACGCCGTTGAAGCGCTGGGCGATGTCGCGGCAGAGCTCAACGTGCTGCTTCTGGTCCTGCCCGACCGGCACGAGGTCCGCCTGATAGAGCAGAATGTCCGCCGCCATCAGCACCGGATAGGTGAAGAGGCCCGCGGTGATGTTGTCCGCGTGCTTGGCGGACTTATCCTTGAACTGCGTCATGCGCGAGAGCTCGCCGAACTGCGTGTAGCAGCCGAGCACCCACGA
>CAYWAS010000087.1:0-3895 GCA_964455915.1 uncultured Oscillibacter sp.
CCGATGCCGTCCTTTCCGATGTGGACGATCGGCTCGAGCTCGTTCGCCATCGCGCGAAGCTGCGCGCGCTGCTTGCTTGTCAGTTCCATTTAGTTCTTTCCTTTCATATAATCGTCGAGCACGGCAGAAAACGCGCGCAGCGCGCGTCCGCGGTGCGAGATCTCTGCTTTCTCCTCCGCCGTGAGCTGGGCAAAGGTCTTGCGCAGCTCGGGGACGAAGAACACGGGGTCGTAGCCGAAGCCGCCCTCGCCCATCGGCACAAAGGCGATGGTGCCCGGGCAGTCGCCCTCCGCCGTGAGCTCCCCGCCCTCCGGCAAGGCGCAGACGATGGAGGTGTGGAAGTGCGCGGCGCGGTTCGTCTGCCCGCTCAGCGCGCTCAGGAGCAGCCGGTAGCGACCCGCATCGTCCAGCCCCTCGCCGCCGTAGCGCGCGGAGTAGACGCCCGGTGCGCCGTTGAGCGCGTCAACGCACAGCCCCGAATCGTCCGCCACGGCGGGAAGCCCCGTCGCCTCCATCACCGCGCGCGCCTTGAGCCGCGCGTTCTCGGCGAAGGTCTCGCCGGTCTCCTCGACCTCGATCTTCACGCCAAGCTCCGCCTCGCTCACGACCTCTACGCCGAGACCTGCGAGGATAGCCTGCATTTCCTTGAGCTTTTTCGGGTTCTGCGTTGCCAGTACCAGCTTCATATCATACCTCCCACGGGTCTTTTCTCCGTTTTTCTTCTCTCTTCCGCTCGGCGGCCGCCTCCTCGCGGCACTCCGCCGCACGGTCGATCTTCTCTCCGACTGCACCGAGCGTTTTGTCCATCCATTTGCCGACCCTGTCGCCCAGTGTTTCGATCTCCGGCACAGGGACGATCACCACGCCGCAGGCCTCACAGTAGTACGCCTCCGCGTCCTGACCCACGATCAGGCCCGCCCGCGAGAGCAGCACATCCCCGCCACAGCCCCACGCATCTTGGACTTTTCCATCCTCTCCGCGCGGATCCCAACGGATGCTGTCGCGTCCCGCGGGCAGCGCGCCGCGCCGCATTTCTCCGCCGCAGTAGGGGCAGAGGTTCGTGATGTTCATTGCGTTTTCTCCCTTTTCCTGACAGGCGAAATTACTTTGCAGTGACTGCTTTTGCTCTCTTTTCTTGTCAGATGAGCGCGTTCACATACTCCTTCGCGTCGAAGGGGCGCAGATCGTCGATCCCCTCGCCGAGACCGACGAACTTCACCGGCACGCCCAGCTCCTGCGCGATGGCGACGCATATCCCGCCCTTCGCCGTGCCGTCGAGCTTGGTGAGAATGATGCCGGTGAGCCCCGCCGTCTCGCGGAAGACCTTTGCCTGCTGAAGTCCGTTCTGCCCCGTTGTCGCGTCGAGGACGAGCAGCGTCTCCTTCGCCGCGTCGGGCGTCTCGCGGTCGATGATCTTGCGGAGCTTCGCAAGCTCCTGCATGAGATTTGCCTTGTTGTGCAGCCGCCCCGCAGTGTCGCACAGCACCACATCGACACTTCGCGCCTTCGCCGCGGCAAGCGAATCGAAGAGCACCGCGCCGGGGTCCGCGCCCTCTTTGCTGCGCACGATCTCGCAGCCCGCGCGCTCCGCCCAGATCTCAAGCTGGTCCGCTGCCGCCGCGCGGAAGGTGTCCGCCGCGCACAGCAGCACGCGCTTGCCCTCGCCCTTCATGCGATGGGCGAGCTTGCCGATGCTCGTCGTTTTCCCAACGCCGTTCACGCCGATGATGAGCACGACGCTCGGCCGCGTCGAAAGGTCGAGCGACTGGTCGCCCACCTCGAGCTTCTTTTGAAGGATATCGCGCAGCGCCTGCTTGACGCCCTCGCCGTTTTGAATGCTCTTATCGTACACGACCTCGCGCAGCTCGCGCACGGCATCGGCGGCGACCGCCGCACCGAGATCCGCCATGATCAGGCTCTCCTCCAGCTCGTCGTAAAACTCCTCGTCGATGGTCTCCCAGATGATGCTGTCGAACCATACCTTTTTGATCTTCGAAAAAATACCCATCGTTTTACCCCTCGATCTTCAATTCCTTTGCCATGTCGTTCATATTGATCGTCAGCACTTTGCTCACACCGCGCTCCTGCATCGTCACGCCGTAGAGCACATCTGCCGCCTCCATCGTGCCGCGGCGGTGTGTGATGACGATGAACTGCGTCTTTTCGCAGATGCGGCGCATATAGCCCGCCACGCGAATGACATTCGGCTCGTCGAGCGCCGCCTCGATCTCGTCCATCACGCAGAACGGCGTGGGGTGGACCTTCAGGATCGCGAAGTAGAGCGCGATGGCGACAAACGCCTTCTCGCCGCCCGAGAGCAGCGAGAGCGTTTTGAGTGCTTTCCCCGGCGGCTGGACCTTGATCTCGATGCCGCAGTCGAGCACGGCATTTTCGTCCTCCAGCTCCAGCGTTGCCTTGCCGCCGCCGAAGAGCTCGAGGAAGGTCTCCTGAAAGCTCTCGCGGATCAGGGCGAACTGCTCTTTGAAGATGGTCGTCATCTCGCCGGTGATGTTCTCGATGATGCCCAGCAGCTCTTCCTTGGCCTTGTCCACATCGTCGCGCTGACCGGTGAGATAGGTGTAGCGCGTGTTCACGCGGTCGAATTCCTCGATCGCACCGACATTCACATTGCCGAGACCGCCGATCTCGCGCTTGAGCTCGTTGATGCGGCGGGACGCCTTGGCAACGCTCTCCAGCTCCACGCGCTGCTCCTGCGCGGCGGAGTGCGAGAGCTCGTAATTCTCCCACAGCTTATCGAGAAGCTGCTTTTCCTCCATCGCTGCGGACACGCGCTTCTGCTCGAGCTTGCTGACCGCGAGCTGCGACCGGATCACCAGATCGTTGCACTCGCGGCTACGGCGGTCGTTCGCGCCGCGCTCGGCTTCGATGGTGAGCTTTTCGTTCGCGAGCGCGGTGAGCTGCTCCCGACGACTGTCCGCCTCGGCGCGCAGCGCCGCGCACGCCTCGCCGTGCTGCGCGATCTCATTTTCTGCTTTTTTGATGTCCGCGCGGTACTGCTCGATGAGCGCGCGGCGGCTTCCCTCGTCGCCGCGAAGCTGACGAGCAAGCTCTTCAAGGTCGCCGAGCGTGCGCTCGGTCGTCTCGCGCTCCGCAGTGAAGCCCGCGAGCGTGCTCTTGCAGCCGGCGATCTCCTCTCCAAGCCGTTCGCCCGCGCGAAGCTCGGCGCTCTGTCCCTCCATGGACTTCTCGCACGCGGCGCGGCAGCGCGCCGCCTCTTCCTCCTGCGCGCGGAGCTTCTCTTCGCACGCGGCAGAGGACTTTTTCACCTCCGCCGTGCGCGCGGTGATATTCTCCAGCTCGGCGGCGATGCCGCTCTCGCGCTCGCGCAGCGAATCGAGCAGCAGATCGTACTGCTTCTTTTCGCCCGTGAGGCGCAGCACCTCGTCCTCCGCGCCGCGCTGCTGCTCCTGCGCAACGCTCAGCTCGTACTGCGCCGCGTTCAGATCGCGCTTCACTTCCTCCGCCTCGCGGAGAGCTTCGTTCAGTTTTTCTGTTAAGGTATTCTGCTTTGCAGTCAGCTCCTTGAGCTCGTTTGCGCGGCTGAGAATGCCCGCGCTGCGGCTCACCGAGCCGCCGGTCATCGAGCCACCGCGGTTGAGGACCTGTCCGTCGAGCGTCACGATGCGGAAGCGGTTATGGTACTTGCGCGCGATGGCGATGCCGCAGTCCATATCCTCGACCACGACCGTGCGCCCGAGGAGATTGGTGAAGATCTCGCGGTATTTTTCCTCATAGCGGACGAGTTGCGAGGCGATGCCGACATAGCCGTACTCCTGCTCGATGCCCGTCTCGCGCAGCAGCTCGCCGCGGATCGCGGTGAGCGGCAGGAAGGTCGCGCGGCCGCCGTCGCGCTGCTTCAAAAAGCCGATGGCGC
>CAYWAS010000088.1:0-3729 GCA_964455915.1 uncultured Oscillibacter sp.
CGCATGAGATCACCTTCTCCCGCGAGCTGTGGGTCGAGGCGGAGGACTTCATGGCAGAGCCCGTGCCGAAGTATAAGCGCCTGTTCCCGGGCGGTCCCGAGTGCCGATTGAAGGGTGCCTATCTCATCAAGTGCGTGGGCTATGAGACGGACGAGAACGGCAATGTGACCGAGATCTCCGCCGAGTACGATCCCGACTCCCGCGGCGGCGACCCTGCCGACGGGCGCAAGGTCAAGGGCGCGACGCTCCACTGGGTCGATGCCGCGACCGCCATCGACGCCGAGGTGCGCGTGTACGACTATCTCTTCTCGGACCCGTCTCCCGACGGCGCGGACAAGAATTTCCTCGACTGCATGAATCCCGATTCGCTCGAGGTGCTCACCGGCTGCAAGGTCGAAGCGCGTATGCGCGATGTGGCCGCCGCCTACGACGCGAGCGAGAAGAAGGGCAAGACCGCGCCGAACTTCCAGTTCATGCGCCTCGGCTACTTCTGCCTTGATAGCAAGGACAGCTCTGCCGACCATCTGGTCTTCAACCGCTCCGTCACGCTCAAGGATAGCTTCAAGGTGTAAGAAAAGCAAACAAAAAGAGAACGCTGCGCGTCAGCGTTCTCTTTTTTCGTATCGATTTACCGCTCAGGCGCGGCGGGAGAGGATCTCCCGCGCGACGAACACGCCGCTGGCGCTCGCGTGGGAGAGGGAGTGCGTGATGCCGCTGCCGTCACCGATGACATAGAGACCCTTATACGCGGTCTCAAGATGCTCGTCGAGCGCGACCTCCATGTTGTAGAACTTGACCTCCACACCGTAGAGGAGGGTATCGTCGTTCGCGGTGCCGGGGGCGATCTTATCGAGGGCGTAGATCATTTCGATGATGCCGTCGAGAATGCGCTTGGGGAGTACGAGGCTCAAATCGCCCGGAGTCGCGGCGAGCGTCGGCGTGACAAGCCCCTCCTCAATGCGCTTTTCCGTGCTGCGCCGACCGCGCACGAGGTCACCGAAGCGCTGGACGATCACACCGCCGCCGAGCATATTGGAAAGGCGGGCGATGGACTCGCCGTAGCCGTTGGAGTCGTGGAACGGCTCGGAGAAGTGCTTGGCAACGAGGAGAGCAAAGTTGGTATTTTCGGTCTGCATCTCCTTATCCTCGTAGCTGTGGCCGTTGACCGTGACGATGCCGTTGGTATTCTCGTTGACGACGCTCCCGTGCGGATTCATGCAGAAGGTGCGCACATTGTCCTCGAACTTTTCCGTGCGGTAGACGATCTTGCTCTCATAGAGCTCGTCGGTGAGATGGGAGAAGACGACCGCGGGCAGCTCCACGCGCACGCCGAGGTCGACGCGGTTGGACTTCGTGGGCAGGTCGAGCGCCTTGCACACGCCCTCCATCCACTTGCTGCCGCTGCGCCCGACCGAGACGATGCACTGCGCACACTCGTACCGCGCGCCGTCGCAGAGGACGGAGAAGCCGTCCCCGTTCTTTTCGAGCGAGCGTACGGGCGTATCAAAATAGAAATCGACCTTGTCCTTGAGCTCGTTGTAGAGGTTTTCAAGGACGACATAGTTGATGTCGGTGCCGAGATGACGGACCGAGGCATCGAGCAGCTTGAGCTTATGCTGAAGGCAGAGCTTTTTGAACTGCGAGCCGGCGGTGGAGTAGAGCTTGGTGCCCTCGCCGCCGTGGAGCATATTGATCTCATCGACATAGTGCATGAGCTCGAGCGCCTGCTGCTTGCCGATGTATTCATACAGCGTGCCGCCGAAGTCATTGGTGATGTTGTACTTTCCGTCGGAGAACGCGCCCGCGCCGCCGAAGCCGCTCATGATCGAGCAGCTCTTGCAGCCGATGCAGCTTTTGACCTTCTTGCCGTCGATGGGGCAGCGGCGCTTTTCCAGACTGTGTCCGGCTTCGAAAACGGCGATTTTCAGCGCAGCGTCCTGCCGGGTCAGCTCGTAGGCGGAGAAAATACCGCCGGGGCCTGCGCCGATGATGGCAACATCATAGTTCATGGTGAGCACTCCTGTTCTGTGTTTTGCTATAAGTGATAAAGCGGCGCGCATGAAGCGCCATAAGTATTGTATATAACGGGGCGGGGAAGTCAAGCCTTTTCTGCTCTTTTTCACTATTAAAAATCGCGCAGCCTGCCATAAGCAGGACTGCGCGCCGGTCAGATATTTTTGCGAATGGTGTTCAGGGCGTTTTTCTCCAGCCGTGAGACCTGCGCCTGCGAAATGCCGATCTCCGAGGAGACCTCCATCTGCGTTTTTCCATCGTAAAAGCGCAGGGCGAGGATGCGCTGCTCGCGGGGCGTGAGCTTATCGACCGCCTCGCGCAGAGCGAGACAGTCGAGCCAGCGCTCGTCGGTGTTGCGCGTGTCGCGCACCTGATCCATCACGCACACGCTCTCGCCCCCGTCGGAGTAGACCGGCTCGAAGAGCGAGACCGGCTCGACCACCGCGTCCATGGCGAACACGACCTCCTCGCGGGGAATGTCCAGCTCGCGGGCGATCTGCTCGACGGTCGGTTCGCGCTGCGATTCCAGACGCAGCTTCTCGCGTGCCTGCAGCACGCGGTAGGCGGTGTCGCGCATCGAGCGGCTGACGCGCAGGGCGCTGTTGTCGCGCAGATATCGGCGGATCTCGCCGATGATCATGGGCACGCCGTAGGTCGAAAAGCGGACATTCTGCGTGATGTCGAAGTTGTCGATCGCCTTGATGAGTCCCACGCAGCCGACCTGAAAGAGATCGTCGGCGTTCTCGCCGCGCCCCGCGAAGCGCTGGATCACCGAGAGCACGAGCCGCAGATTCCCCTGAATGAGCGTCTCGCGCGCCTGAGCGTCACCCGCGCGGCTGCGCTTTAATAGCTCCGTCATCTCGCTCGCCTTGAGCGTGGGGAGCTTGGAAGTGTTCACGCCGCAGATCTCAACCTTGCCGAGCATCGTCGCGCCTCCCTTGCGGTTTGATGCTTTTATTATTTCCGCGGAGAGGAGAAACATACCGTGCGCGGCGGGAGGATATTTTTTATCGTTCGCCGCAAAACGATGGATTTTTTCATGGGATAGGACTTCCTGCCGCGCGAATAGAATGGCGGGGAAGGAGGGAGCGCGATGAACTGCCGCTTCACGGATCTGTGCTGCAAGGAGGTCATCAACATCAGCGATGGCAGCCGCCTGGGCTATGTCGGCGATGTGGAGTGCGAGCTGCCGGAGGGGAAGATGACGGCGCTGATCGTACCCGGACCGCCGCGCTTTTTCGGGCTCTTCGGGCGGGGCGAGGAGTACCGTATCCCGTGGGAGAGCATTCGTCAGGTCGGGGACGACATCATTCTCATCGACAGGCAATTCCCGCCGCGCGAGCCGCCGCGCTATGAGCACCGCAGCCGCCGCAGGCGGCGCTGAGCGGGAGAACGAAAAAAACCGCAGATTTGCACATTCTTTTTGCAAAAATCTCTTGCAATGCAGGGGAAACTGTGGTAAACTGCTCGGGTATTCCGCACGGAGACCCGACTTCCTGTCTGTGCTGACCGGTTGGCAGGGGGGACGAAGGCTCCGGAGGTAAAACTAAATTTGAAGGAGAAACTACAAGCAATGGCAAATGTCGTATCCATGAAAGCCCTGCTCGAGGCAGGCGTCCACTTCGGTCATCAGACCCGCCGCTGGAACCCCAAGATGGCTCCCTACATCTACACGGAGCGCAACGGCATCTATATCATCGACCTGCAGAAGACCGT
>CAYWAS010000089.1:0-3526 GCA_964455915.1 uncultured Oscillibacter sp.
CAAAAAAACAGGGAGGGTTTTATCTTGAATAAGGTCATGTCACTGCACGATGCCGTTGCAAAATTCGTCGAGAACGGCGATGTTCTTGCCACCGGCGGCTTCACCACAAACCGCAAGCCCTATGCGGCGGTTTCCGAGATCCTGCGTCAGGGTCAGAAGGACTTCATCGTTTATGCCGGCCCCGGCGGCGGTGAGGTCGATATGCTCATCGGCGAGGGCCGTGTGGCAGCCTACATCAACTGCTACACCGCAAACTCCGGCTACACCAATGTTTCCCGCCGCTTCCGCGCCTTCATCGAGCAGGGCAAGCTCACATACGAGGATTATTCCCAAGATGTGCTCATGCTCATGCTGCACGCCTCTTCCCTCGGCCTCCCGTTCCTGCCTGTTCGTCTGATGCAGGGCAGCGGCCTCATGAAGTACTGGGGCATCAGCGAGGAAAAGCGCGCTGCCATGCCCAAGATGGACGCGCTCAAGTGCGTTGAGATCGACAACCCCATGGTCCCCGGCCAGAAGGTCGTTGCCGTTCCCGTGCCCAAGATCGACACCGCGCTGATCCATGTCCAGCAGGCCAGCCCCGACGGCACCTGCATCATCTGCGGCGATGAGTTCCACGATATCGACATCGCGGTCGCCGCGCGCAAGACCATCGTCACCTGCGAGGAGATCGTCTCCAACGAGTACATTCGTCGCGACCCCACCAAGACCCGCATCTTCGGTGAGTGCGTGCAGGCGGTCGTGAAGGCGCCCTACGGCGCATGGCCCGCCCAGTGCTACGATTACTACGACGATGACGATGCCGCGCTCAAGGAGTACGACAAGGCTTCCAAGTATCAGGATACCGCCGACGCCGTCGCGCAGCTCCAGAAGGCAGCCGTCAAGGCCGCCAAGGCGCTCGAGAAGGCGCCCGAGGACGAGAAGCTCAAGCTCGCCGCGGAGACTGCTGCCAAGGCTGCCGAGCTTGCCGCCAGCGGCGAGAAGGTGCCCGAGACCTTCAAGGATTATCTTGACAAGTGGGTCTACGGCTGCGAGGATCAGGCCGCACTGCTCGACAAGATCGGCGGCAGCCGCCTGATGCGCCTGAAGAACGAGCCGCACCTCGGTTATTCCACCACGCACTGAGAGGGAGGGTTATAAAAATGTCTGATTATACAAAGTATACCAAGCAGGAGATGCAGGCGTATGCCATCGCCAAGAGCATCAAGGAAAACCAGATCGTGATCGTCGGCACCGGTCTTCCGCTGATCGGCGCGTCGCTCGCCAAGCGCGCGGTCTGCCCGAGCTGCCACCCCATCGTTGAGAGCGGCCTGATGGACTGCGACCCCATTGAGGTCCCCCGCTCCGTCGGCGACAACCGCTTCATGGCGCACTGCGCCGTGCAGTGGCCCAATATCCGCTTCGTCGGCTTCGAGGCCAACGAGTGGCTGCATGACGAGGATCGTCTCGTCGCCTTCATCGGCGGCGCGCAGATCGACCCCTACGGCAATGTGAACTCCACCTGCATTTTCGGCAAGGGCGATTATCTCCAGCCCACCACGCGCTTCACCGGCTCCGGCGGCGCGAACGGCATCGCCACCTACTGCAACACCATCATCATGATGCAGCACCAGAAGCGCCGCTTCATCGACCATGTCGACTACATCACCTCCTGCGGCTGGATGGACGGCCCCGGCGGTCGTGAGCGCGCGGGTCTGCCCGGCAACCGCGGTCCCCAGATGGTCGTCACCGACCTGGGCATCATGAAGTTCGACGACGAGACCAAGCGTATGTATCTCGCCTACTACTATCCGTTCTCCAGCCCCGAGATGGTGCAGGAGAATACCGGCTTTGAGATCGATGTTTCCCGCGCCGAGCTGATGGAGGGTCCCGATCCCGAGATCATTCGCCTGATCCGCGAGGAGATCGACCCCGGCCAGGCCTTCATCAAGGTCCCCAAGGAAAAGTGATCCAGCATTCATTATAAATAAGAAGGAGAACACGATATGAGCGAATATTCCATGCCCTCTTATTTCCAGACAATGCCTATCATCGGCAAGGATCTCAGCAGCTTCAACGAAGAGAACGCCGCCCAGATCCAGGAAGTGGAGCAGGAGATCCATGAGATCCGCGAAGCGGCTCTCGACGCCGGCCGCAGCACCGAGTCTCTCAACGAGTCCGGTCAGTGGACCGCGATGCAGCGCATTGAAGAGCTGGTCGACGAAGGCACCTGGTGCCCGCTCAACAGCCTCTACAATCCCGAGGACAACGATAACGGCAGCGTCGGCATCGTCAAGGGTCTCGGCCGCATCAACGGCAAGTGGGCTGTCATCATCGCCAGCGACAACAAGAAGCTCGCCGGCGCGTGGGTCGCCGGTCAGGCGGACAGCCTGCTGCGCGGCAGCGACACCGCCAAGCGCCTGCGCATTCCTCTGGTCTATGTCCTCAACTGCTCCGGCGTGAAGCTCGACGAGCAGGAGAAGGTCTATCCCAACCGCCGCGGCGGCGGCACGCCCTTCTATCGCAACAGCGAGCTCAACCAGATGGGCGTTCCCGTCATCGTCGGCATCTACGGCACCAACCCCGCCGGCGGCGGCTATCACTCCATCAGCCCCACCGTGCTCATCGCGCATGAGGACGCCAACATGGCAGTCGGCGGCGCGGGCATCGTCGGCGGCATGAACCCCAAGGGCTATGTCGACGAAGAGGCTGCCAAGGCGCTCATCGAGGCGCAGAAGAACCTCAAGGCCGATATCCCGGGCACCGTTGCGATCCACTACGGTGAGACCGGCTTCTTCCGCGAGGTCTACTGCGATGAGGAAGGCGTTCTCGGCGGTATCCGCCGCTATGTCGATATGCTCCCCGCTTACGATCCCGAGTTCTTCCGCGTGGACGATCCGAAGGAGCCTGTCTACGATCCCAACGACCTCTACTCCATCGTTCCCTTCAACCAGAAGCGCAGCTACGATATGTACGATGTCATGGCGCGCCTGCTCGACGGCAGCGAGTTCATGGAGTTCAAGAAGGGCTACGGCCCCGAGATGATCACCGGCCTTGCCAAGATCGACGGTCTGCTCGTCGGCGTTGTCGCCAACGCTCAGGGTATGCTGATGAACTATCCCGAGTACAAGATGGCGACCTACGGCTCCGCGATGGGCGTGGGCGGCAAGCTGTACCGTCAGGGTCTCATCAAGATGAACGAGTTCGTCACCCTCTGCGCGCGTGACCGTATCCCGATGCTGTGGATCCAGGATACCACGGGCATCGATGTCGGCAACGACGCCGAGCGCGCCGAGCTCCTCGGCCTCGGCCAGAGCCTCATCTATTCGATCCAGTCCAGTAAGCTCCCGATGATGGAGATCACACTCCGCAAGGGCACCGCCGCTGCGCACTATGTCCTCGGCGGCCCGCAGGGCAACGACAACAACGCCTTCTCCATCGGCACCGCCACCACCGAGATCTATGTCATGCACGGCGAGACCGCCGCTGCCGCGATGTACGCCCGCCGTCTCGTCAAGGACGAGAAGGCCGGCAAGGATCTCCAGCCCAC
>CAYWAS010000090.1:0-3465 GCA_964455915.1 uncultured Oscillibacter sp.
ATGTACATTCTTATACGATCAAAAATGTACATTTTAAGGTTGACATTTATACTCCCGTTACCGTTTCCATTCCGGTCACACTGCTGTTGGTGCAGGTGATGTGCGTGACGCCCATCTGACCGAACAGGTCGAGCGCCGTGGCGGTATCGCCCACAAACATACCCAGCGGAACGGCCTCCAAGTCCGCTTGCAGGCTGCCGTTCAGAAAGCCCTTGTCATAGGTCGCTTCGCCGATTTTCCCCTCGCCGTCGTAGACCTCGACTTTCAGCGTGCCCTGATGCTTGCCGTCGCTGTCGACATCGTTATCTTTTGCCCACTCCGAGGACACCGCCGCGTAGCGGTAGTTCTCCAGCCGCTCCGAGCTATGACCGTAGAGGATCTCCTGCGCGTCCGCGACGGTCATGTTGTACTCGTTGAACGCATAGATCTTGCTGTTCTTGGGGACCTCGTTGATCCACTTGAAGTACAGCGGGCCTTCGCCCGTGTAGCCCGTGACCACCGCTTCCAGAAGCTGGCTGTCGCGCAGGTCTGTCTCGCGTGTGACCGTCACTGCGCCCGATCCGTTCTTTTCGGCCTTGGGGGCCGCGCCGACGATCTGAACGCTTACGGAGCCGGACGGGGCGGCCAGCACGGCGGTGGGCAGCAAGCTGAACAGCAGCGTCGCCGCCAGCAGCGCGCTGCAGATCCGTTTAAGTTTCACGATAACCTCTCCTTTTCCGGAAAAATATGATTTCATTGTCATTGTGTATCGTACTTCCTCCGATGTCAAGAGGTTCGCTGAAAAATTTTTTTGCTTACCTGAAACTTTGATTGACTTCGACGCAAAAAAACAGAAGCCCTTTTATCCGATCTCGCGAATCATCGGATAAAAGGGCTTCTCATTTCACGGTTGCTTAGACCAGCTCGATGATGGCGGTCTCGGCAGCATCGCCGCGGCGAATGCCGATGCGGGTGATGCGGGTATAGCCGCCGTTGCGCTCAGCATAAGCGGGAGCCAGCTCCTTGAAGGTCTTCTTGCAGACATCTTCGCGGGTGATGAAAGCCATCGCCTGACGATAGGCTGCCAGATCGCCCTTCTTGCCGAGGGTGATCATCTTCTCGGCGAGCGGCTTGATCTCCTTGGCACGGGTGACCGTCGTCTCCATCTTGCCATTGTCCAGAAGGTCGGTGACCTGCTGGCGGAGCATCGCCATACGCTGATCGGTCGTCTTACCGAGCTTACGAGTTCCGGGCATAGTGGTTTTCCTCCTTATCGGGATAAGTTAGCGGGTCTTCGTCCTACGGCGTGCGCCGTAGTTTACAAGCCCTGTCAGTTGTTGTCTTCGCTGGCGAGGGACAGACCCATCATCGCCAGCTTGTTGATAACCTCTTCGAGGCTCTTGCGCCCCAGATTGCGGACCTTCATCATATCGTCCTCGGTCTTGGAGATCAAGTCCTCAACGGTGTTGATGTTGGCGCGCTTGAGACAGTTGAAGCTGCGCACGGAGAGATCGAGCTCTTCGATGGTCAGCTCAAGCACCTTGTCGCGCTGCGTCTCCGCCTTTTCGACCACGGTGGACCGGCCGCCCATGGCGTCGGAAAGGTCGGTGAAGAGAGCAAAGTGATCGCAGAGGATCTTGGCGCCGAGGGACACCGCGTCACGAGGCGTGATGGTGCCATCGGTCCAGACCTCGAGCGTGAGCTTATCGAAGTCGGTCATGTTGCCCACACGGGTGTTTTCCACGGTGTAGTTCACCTTGTAAACAGGCGTGTAGATCGAGTCGACCGGAATGAGGCCGATCGTGGTCTGCGCGGGCTTGTTGCGGTCAGCGGGAACATAGCCGCGGCCGTGGCTGAGCGTCAGCTCCATGTTGAGCGTGGCGCCGCTGTCGAGCGTGGCGATGTGCAGATCGGGATTGAGCACCTCGACCTCGCTGTCGCACTTGATGTCGCCCGCCGTGACCTCGCAGGGGCCGGCGGCTTCGATAAAGACCGTCTTGGTGCCTTCGGCATTGTGCAGCTTGGTGATCAGGCTCTTGACATTGAGCACGATCTCCGTCACATCTTCCTTCACACCGGGAATGGTGGAGAACTCATGCTGCACACCGTCGATCTTGATGGCGGTAGCTGCCGTGCCGGGAAGCGAGGAGAGCATGATGCGGCGCAGGGCGTTGCCCAGCGTGATGCCGTAACCGCGCTCCAAAGGCTCGACCACATACTTGCCGTATGCGCTGTTTGCAGAATCTTCGATGCACTCGATCTGGGGCTTTTCAATTTCAATCATGCAGTTACCCTCCTTTTCAGTTCTGTGGTCCGGTGGGACCACACCAAAGTTTTCGTGCCGGACAGTTGAGGGTCCCTCCGATTACTTGGAGTACAACTCGACGATGAGGTGCTCTTCGATCGGCAGGTCAATGTCCTCACGCTGGGGAACTGCAACGACCTTGGCAACATTGTTGTTCTTATCCATATCGAGCCACTTGGGAATGACGCGGAAGCCGTTGGCTTCGAGGCTGCCCTTGAACTTGTCAAGGCTGCGGCTGGAATCCTTGAGCTCGATCGTCTCACCGACGCTGACGAGATAGGACGGAATGTTGACCTTCTTGCCGTTCACGGTGAAGTGACCGTGACGGACGAGCTGACGGGCCTCGGCGCGGCTCATCGCAAAGCCGAGACGATAGACGACATTGTCCAGACGAGACTCCAGGATCGCAAGCAGGTTCTCGCCGGTCATGCCCTTGCGCTTGCTCGCCATCTCGAAATATTCGGCGAACTGGCTTTCGAGAACGCCGTAGTAGCGACGCGCCTTCTGCTTCTCGCGAAGCTGAACGCCATACTCGCTGAGCTTCTTGTTTCTCGCGTTGCCGTGCATTCCGGGAGCGTACGCGCGACGCTCGAGGGCGCACTTATCCGTATAGCAGCGGTCGCCCTTGAGGAAGAGCTTCTGACCCTCTCTGCGGCACAGGCGGCAAACTGCTCCGGTATATCTTGCCATTTGCTTATACCTCCTAAATCAATTAAACGCGGCGGCGCTTCGGGGGACGGCAGCCATTGTGGGGAATGGGCGTGACGTCCTTGATCATGGTCACCTCGAGGCCAACAGCCTGCAGGGCGCGGATCGCAGCCTCACGGCCCTGACCGGGACCCTTGACAAAGACCTCAACGGTCTTCAGGCCATGCTCCATCGCGGCGGTGGCAGCCGTCTCAGCGGCGCTCTGCGCGGCGAAGGGAGTGGACTTCTTGCTGCCGCGGAAGCCGAGCCCGCCGGAGGAAGCCCAGGAAAGGGCGTTGCCCTGAGAGTCGGTCACCGTGACCATGGTGTTGTTGAAGGAAGAACGAATGTGGACCTGTCCACGCTCAATGTTCTTCTTTTCGCGGCGACGACGGATGACCTTCTTGCCGCCCTTAGCATTGTTCGCTGCCATATTCTATTCTCCCTCCTTACTTCTTCTTGTTCGCAATGGTCTTCTTGGGGCCCTTGCGGGT
>CAYWAS010000091.1:0-3436 GCA_964455915.1 uncultured Oscillibacter sp.
CGGAGGGGAAGTCCGCGCCGATCTTGGCCTTGTACTCAGCCTTGAACTGGCCGGCAAGCTCCTTGAGATCGTCCGCCGTCAGCTCGACATCGAGCGTCACGCCCTTGGCTTCCTTCATCTTGTCGATGAGCTGCTCGAAGTACTTCTTGCCGACTTCCATGACGACATCGGAATACATCTGGATAAAGCGGCGATAGCAGTCCCACGCCCAGCGGGGATTGTTGGACTTCTCGGCGATGACATTGACGACATCTTCATTGAGGCCGAGATTGAGAATGGTGTCCATCATGCCGGGCATGGACGCGCGCGCGCCGGAACGGACGGAAACGAGCAGAGGATTGTGCAGGTCGCCGAACTTCTTGCCGGTGATGCCCTCCATCTTCTCGACATACTCCATGATCTCGGCGAAGATCGAATCGTTGATCTGGCGGCCGTCCTCATAATACTGGGTGCAGGCCTCGGTGGTGATGGTGAAGCCCTGCGGGACGGGGAGACCGATGTTGGTCATCTCGGCAAGGTTCGCGCCCTTGCCGCCGAGCAGCTCACGCATACCGGCGTTGCCTTCGGTAAACAGGTAACAATACTTTTTGCTCATATAACTCCTCCAAAATGATATAGTGACCATTGACTTTTAATAAGCCCTATTATTATAGACACTTTTTCCCAAACTTGCAAGGAAATCCGGCAAGAAATCCGGAAAAAGTTTTATAGATTTTTTCTCTACGCCGTCGCCTTGAGCCCCACGATGCCCGCGAGCAGCAGCGCGGCGAAGAAAAGCCGCGGTGCGCTGAGCGGTTCACGGAAGAGCGCGATGCCGACAAGCAGCGCGCCGAGCGCGCCGATGCCCGTCCAGATCGCGTAGGCGGTGCCGAGCGGCAGCGTTTTGACCGCCTGCGAGAGCAGCGCGAAGCTCGCGAGCATTCCCGCCGCGGTCAGCGCCGACCAGCCAAGGCGCGTGAAGCCCTCCGAGAGCTTGAGGCAGGTCGCCCAGAATACCTCCAGTCCGCCCGCCAGGAAAAGATAGATCCATGCCATGTTGTTCCCTTTCTGCCTGCAAAAAAATAAAAGCGCCCTGCGCGCATCTTCTCTGGCCTGACGATGCTGCGCAAAACGCACGGTCCACCCGGCAGCGAACCCGCAGTCATGGTACTATACTTCCCCCTCCCCTGTCAAGTGCGAACTTTGCTTGGTGCAAAAATAATAAAGTTAAATCAATATAAAAGTATTGACTTTAATTTTATTAAAGCTATAATAAATAATATGAAAGGTCGGTGAGAGCATGGCGCTTCAGGTCATTCCCGAATGGATCGTCGATCTTGATGAGGAAGATGTCTCCTTCATCAAGCGTTTTCTGCTTGCGTCCGGATCGCTGAAGGAAATGGCGCGGCAATACGGTGTGACTTATCCCACCGTTCGCCTGCGCCTCGACCGGCTCATTCAGAAAATCAGGATCAGCGAGGATACGGAAAGCGAGCCGTACATCGCGCTCATCAAGAAATTGGCAGTCGATGATAAATTGGATTTTGATACGGCAAAAATACTGATCGGTGCGTACAAAAAGGTGAAGGAGGAAAACCATCAATGAGCAGAACGATCGTTGCTTTTATCCTTGCCATGCTTCTTTTGGCGGGAATCGTCCTGTTGCAAATTTTTCTGTCCAAACGGGAAAATAAGTGGTCGGGGCTTGCGCTGCCGGGCATGGCGTTTCTCTTCGGTCTGCTGTTCCCCTTAAATATGGCGGTGCCGTCCGACGGCGTGAGCGTCGGTTTCCTTTTCCAGATGTTCCTTGTCTGGCTGCTGGGCAATCTCCCGACGGTCCTCCTTCTGGCGATTTATTTCGCCTGTCGAGGCAAACAGCGCCGCAAAAAGCAGTTGGACAAGATGAATATTCAGGATTTAGGCTGACCTTTGCAGGAAATTCCAAACGCGCCGCAGGATTTTTGCGCGATCCCGCGGCGCTCTTTCTTGCACTTCGCGCGGTTTTGCTGTATAATGCAGCGGTAGTATCGTTGTCTGGAGGGCGCATGGAGCTTTCTGCCTTTGCAAAAACGAATATCGCCGCACGCATTCGCGCCGCGGCAAAGCGCGGCTCGCTCAGCCACGCGCTCATCTTCTCGGGCGCGGGCGACCGGCTCGCCGCGGCACGCTACGCCGCCGCCGCGCTGGAGTGTACGGGGGCGGACAAGCCCTGTCTTTCCTGCGCCCACTGCCGCAAGGTGCTCGCGGATATCCACCCCGATGTCATCACCGTGCGCGATGACGAGCACGCGGAGCTCTCCGCCGAGGTCGTCCGCGGTGCGCGGACCGACGCTTTTATCCGCCCGAACGAGGGCGCGTGCAAGGTCTACCTCTTCCCCGACTGCGCGCTGCTCAACGAAAAGGGGCAGAATATCCTGCTCAAGACCGTGGAGGAGGGGCCGCCCTACTCCGCCTTCCTCTTCTGCGCGGAGAACGCGAGCGTGCTGTTGCCCACGATCCGCTCGCGCTGCGTGGAACTCAAGCTCCCGCCCGCGGAGGAGTCCGCCGCGCAGGAGGACAGCCGCGCGCAGGAGCTCGCGCATCTGCTCGCGCAGGGCCGCGGGGCGGAGCTGTCCGCTTTCCTGATCGGGCTGGAGACGGCGAAGCTCCCGCGCGATGAGCTATCCGCGCTGCTGGAGCAGACGCGCGTTTCCCTCGCCCACGCGCTCTGCGCGCGCTACGGCGCTGCGGGCGAAGCGGCGCAGGAGGATACCGCGCGTGAACTTTTCACTTCACGCTTGACAAATGCGCAAATTCTCGGCACAATAGAGCTGTTGGAGACTTATCGCGACCACTGTAGCTACAATGTTGGAGTCGGTCCGCTGCTCGGCGGATTGGCCGTTGATATGGAGGAGTTCCTTTGACTGAAGTAATTGGCGTCCGCTTTCGCGGCGGCTGCAAAGAGTATTATTTTGACCCGCACGGCATGACCGTGGAGGCGGGTGCGTTCGTTATCGTCGAAACGGCACAGGGCACGGAGTTTGCCCAGTGTCTGACGGGCAATCACGAGGTGGAGGATAAGCGCATCACGCCGCCTCTGCGCGCCGTGCTGCGTCTCGCGACGGAAAACGACCGGCGCACCATGGACTATAACCGCAAGCGCGAGAAAGATGCCTTCGATGTTTGCCAGAAGAAGATCGCCGAGCGCGGGCTGGAGATGAAGCTCGTGCGCGTGGAGTGCAGCTTCGACGGCAGCAAGATCGTCTTCTTCTTCACCTCGGAGGGGCGCGTGGACTTCCGCGAGCTGGTGCGCGACCTCGCGGGCGTGTTCCGCGCGCGCATCGAGCTGCGCCAGATCGGCGTGCGCGACGAGGCGAAGATGCTCGGCGGATTGGGCCCGTGCGGACGGCCGATCTGCTGCGGACAGTTCCTGAGCGATTTTCAGCCCGTTTCCATCAAGATGGCCAAGGAGCAGAAC
>CAYWAS010000092.1:0-3383 GCA_964455915.1 uncultured Oscillibacter sp.
ACTTCGGCATCGTCGCCGACATCACGCCTCCCGTTGCGCTCGCCGCTTACGCCGGCGCTGCCATCGCCAAGGCTCCCCCGATGAAGACCGCGCTCAACGCGACCCGTCTCGCTATCGCGGCGTTCATCATTCCCTATGTCTTTGCGTACAATAACTCCATGATCTTCATTGGTGACTTCGGTGTGTTCGATGTCGTGTCCATCACCGTTTCCGCGGCGCTCGGTATGCTGTCCATCGCCTCCGGTCTCATGGGTTACCTGATCCACGACCTGAAGTGGTTCGCTCGTCCGATCCTCGTCATCGGCGGTCTGCTGATGGTCATTCCCGGCACGGTCACCGACCTCATGGGTCTTGCCATTCTCGTTGCCATCTTCCTCATTCAGAAGATGGAGAACAAGAAGGAGAAGGCTTCTGCCTGATCCGCAAAACGCAAAAAATAAAGAGACGCGAAAGCGTCTCTTTATTTTTTGTGCAAAAGCATGGCAAAATGTGAGGGGCAACCGAAAATGATGCGCAAAAACTTCATGCGCTGCACTTTTACCGTATTTCGCGGTGTGCCTTAGCGCATGAAATTTTTTGCCCGCCGGTCATACTCCCGCGCGCTCGCGCATAGAGTGGGGCAGGAGGTGGCATCGTGCCCAAAATCTATCTCAGTCCCTCCACGCAGGAGAGCAACCCTTACATCACCGGCAGCGGCAGCGAGGAGCAGAACATGAATCTGCTTGCCGACGCGCTCGAGCCGTATCTCTATGCCAACACCATCGCCTTTGTGCGCAACACGCCCGAGATGACCGCGGCGAGCTCCATCGCGCAGGCAAATCGCATCGGCGGCTTTGACTTCTATCTTGCTCTGCACTCCAACGCCGCGCCGGAGGCGAACAGCGGCAATGTGCGCGGCGTGATCGTCTTTTACTATCCCACGAGCGGCGAGGGACAGCGCGCGGCGGAGCTTTTCGCCGCGAACCTTCGGCGCGTCTATCCGCTGCCCGACCTCGTGCGCACGCAGTCCACGACCGCGCTCGGCGAGGTGCGCCAGCCGCGCTTTCCCTCGAATCTCCTCGAACTGGGCTATCACGATAACTACGCGGACGCGGCGTGGGTGGAGAACAATATGGACGCCATCGCCCGTGCGCTCGCCCGCGCGCTGACGGAGTATTTCGCGCTGCCGTTCATCGAGCCGCAGGCAGCAACACAGGGAATCGTCACCACGAACGGCGCGCCGCTGCGCCTGCGCGCCTATCCGAGCGCCGCGGGGCAGATGCTCGCGCGCATTCCGAACGGCGCGGTGGTCACGGTCTACGGCGCATGGCAGGGCTGGAACGCGGTGGCGTACAGCGGAATGCTCGGCTACGCGGCGGAGGCATACATCGAGAGCTGAGCTGACACAGATTTCTTCTTGACACCCGTTCACAAAAAGGTTACAATGTTTCGTGGATTTATGGAGGGGAGAGAAGGGGATCTCCCGTTTGTTGATTCAATGACCCGTTTTGATAGATTCAAAAATGGACACAGGAGGAATAAAAATGGATTTCGTCAGCCTCGTCATCGGCGTGGCGGCGGGACTTTTCATTGGTATTCTTTCTTGTATTCTCTACCGCAACAAGAAGGCAAAGGACGATAAGGAAAAGATCGCCAATGCCGAAGAGGAGGCGCTGCGCATCATCAACGATGCCATCAAGAGCGCCGAGAGCAAAAAGCGCGAAGCCACACTGGAGGCGAAGGAGGAGATCCTCCGCTCCCGCAAGGAATACGAGAAGGAAGAAAAGGAACGCCGCGCGGACCTGCAAAAGCAGGAGCGCCGTTTGCAGCAAAAGGAAGAGAACATCGACCGCAAGACCGATGCGATCGAGAAGAAGGAAGAAGCCCTTTCCCAGAAGCACGCCGCTCTGGATAAGGAGAATGAAGAGATCAAGATCATCAAGCGCAGCCAGACCGAAATGCTTGAGCGCATCTCCGGCTTCACCGCCGAGGACGCGAAGAAGTATCTGATCGAACAGGTCGAGAGCGAGGTCACGCATGAGACCGCCCTCAAGATCAAGGAGATCGAGGCCCGCGCCAAGGACGAAGCGGATCAGTATGCCCGCGAGGTCGTGGCGTCCGCCATTCAGCGTTGCGCCGCCGACCATGTCGCCGAGATCACCGTCAGTGTGGTTCCCCTGCCCAATGACGAGATGAAGGGCCGCATCATCGGCCGCGAGGGTCGCAATATCCGAACCATCGAAACGCTCACGGGCGTGGACCTCATCATCGACGATACGCCCGAGGCGATCACCGTCTCCTGCTTTGAGCCGGTGCGCCGCGAGGTCGCGCGTCTGGCGCTCGAAAAGCTCATTGCCGACGGGCGCATTCACCCCACCCACATTGAAGAGATGGTCGCCAAGGCGCGCCGTGAGGTCGACGCGGTCATCAAGTCCGAGGGCGAGCGCGCCGTGCTCGAGACCGGCGTGCGCGGTCTGCACCCCGAGCTGGTGAAGCTGCTCGGCCGTCTGCACTACCGCACGAGCTACGGTCAGAATGTGCTCCAGCACTCCATCGAGGTCGCCCACCTTGCCGGCATGATGGCCGCCGAGCTGGGCGCAGATGTCGCCACGGCGAAGCGTGCGGGTCTGCTGCACGACATCGGCAAGGCGATCGACCATGAGCTCGAGGGCACCCATGTGGCGCTCGGCGTGGAGTTCCTGCGCAAGTATCACGAGCGCGAAGATGTGATCCACGCGGTTCAGGCTCACCACAACGATGTCGAGCCGTCCACCGTCGTTGCCTGTCTCGTGCAGGCTGCCGATGCCATCTCCGCCGCACGCCCCGGTGCGCGCCGTGAGAACATCGAGAACTACATCAAGCGCCTCGAAAAGCTCGAGGAGATCACCGGCTCCTATCCGGGCGTTGACAGCTCCTTCGCGATCCAGGCGGGTCGCGAGGTGCGCGTGATGGTCAAGCCCGAGCAGGTCAGCGAGGACGATATGGTCATTCTGGCGCGCGAGCTTGCCAAGCGCATTGAAAATGAGCTGGAATATCCCGGTCAGATCAAGGTTCATGTGCTGCGTGAGACCAAGGTCGTAGAGTACGCAAAGTAAAAGCCGACAGCCCCGACGCACCGCGTCGGGGCTGTTTTTCTTCGGGTATTCGCAGAAGTAATTGTGAGCATTCCGAAAATGAAAAGTTTCCGTCATAAAAAGAGCAGAAGAGACAAAAAACCGTAAAGCAATTTGGTGAAAGTCTCAAATTAAAAAAGGATTTGCGACTTCCCCTTGCGTAATCAGGGCGGAAAGACTATAATATGAAAGAACGGAACTGATTTGTGAAAAATTAGACAATCCAAATAATTTATAGTGAAGGAGCAAAAAGACTATGGATTTCCATCTGTCCAAAGAGCATCTGCTGGT
>CAYWAS010000093.1:0-3220 GCA_964455915.1 uncultured Oscillibacter sp.
TCGCTGAGCATCTTGCGGTTGATCTCGATGCCCTTGACCTTCAGGCCGTGCATGAAGGTGGAGTAGTTCATGCCGTTCATCTTGCAGGCAGCGGAGATGCGGGTGATCCACAGGCTGCGGAAATCTCTCTTCTTGAGTCTGCGGCCGGTGTAAGCGTAGGTCAGGGACTTCATAACGGCCTGGTTAGCCATCTTGAAGTGACGGGATTTGTTGCCCCAGTAGCCCTTCGCGAGCTTCAGAGTCTTGTTTCTTCTTTTGCGCGTCATCATCGCGCCTTTTACTCGTGCCATATCAGTAAGCCTCCTTAAAGCGTATCGTTCGTATTCTTATTTGTAGGGGATCATCTTGCGGACAGTACCGGCGACCGTCGCGTCGGCATAGCCGCCCGCGCGCAGGTGGCGGGTACGCTTGGTGGGCTTCTTGGTCAGGATATGGCTCTTGAACGCCTTAGCCATCTTGATCTTGCCGGTCTTGGTCTTGTTGAATCTTTTCTTGGCACCGCTGTGCGTTTTCAGCTTGGGCATGGTAGTTTCTCCTTTTCGTGTATAGTGTTACTTCCCGCTCTTCGGGGAAAGGAATATGGACATACTGCGTCCTTCCAGCTTGGGCTCTTTATCCAATGTCGCCACCTCGGCACACTGCTCGGCAAAGCGCACCAACAGGTCCTTGCCGATCTCGGTATGCGCCATTTCGCGGCCGCGGAAGCGGACCGACGCCTTGACGCGGTTGCCGTCGGCAAGGAACTTCTGGGCATTCTTGAGCTTTGTGTTGAAATCGCCGACATCGATGCCGGGAGACATACGGATCTCTTTGATCTCGACCACATGCTGGTTCTTCTTCGCTTCCTTCTCGCGCTTGCCCTGCTCGAAGCGGAACTTACCGTAGTCCATGAGCTTGCACACGGGCGGCGTTGCCTGCGGGGAGATCTTCACGAGATCGAGCCCCTGCTCGTCGGCGATCTTCTGGGCCTGCGCCGCAGACATGATGCCGAGCTGCTCGCCGGTGGCGCCGATCAAACGAAGCTCGCTGTCTCGAATGTCCTCATTGAGCTGATGCACATCCTTGCTAATACCGAAGCACCTCCATCAAATCATTTTCCGCAAACAAAAAACGAGCGCAGCCCTGCCGCACCCGTACAACAAACGCAAAGCGCCTGCGCGCTTTTGCCGGTCATTGACCCCTTCGCCTTTGCTGGGGGTGAGAACAGATGCTGCCGTTCTTCTTTGTTTTGCAGAGGTATGATACCACCCGCGGGGCGCTTTGTCAAGCGGAATTTGTGTCTCTTTTTCTGGAATCTGCAAAAAAATGCCGCGCAGACGCGGTTTTTCGTTCCCTCGTGTATAGTTTTTCCATCGCAGGGGAGACTACTGCCATAGCAGAACGCAGGAAAGGAGGCGCACGCATGAAGGACAACAGAAGCCGTGAGCAGAAGAGCAGCCAGAATCAGAATCAGAATCAGAATCAGAATCAGAACCAGAACCAGAACCAGAATCAGGATCAGACCCGCAGTCAGGATCGCTGAGCGCTGCATACCGTGGGAGGGCGGGGACGCTGTCGCCGCCCTCCCGCCGCGCACAAGAGGGAGCCTTTGCTCCCTCTTGTGTTTTTTCGTACATCTTATACAATAGAGGCGAAGATCACAGGAAAGGACCCGCTTCGCGCCACGGAGCGGCAGGGACACGCTATGAAGCTGCTCATCTTTTCGGATTCCCACGGCAGGGTCAAGCCCATGGTCCGCGCGGTGGAGCGCGAGGGCGCGGCATCGCTGCACGCCATCGTCCACCTCGGCGACGGCTGGCGCGACGCGGAGGAGCTGCACCGGCTCTATCCCCGCCTCCCGCTCGAGCAGGTGCCGGGGAACTGCGACCTCGGCCGCTTCGAGGACTGCGAGCGCCTGCTCTTCTTCGGCGCGTGGCCGGTCCTGCTCTGCCACGGGCATACGCTGGGCGTCAAATCCTCGCTGCTGCGCGCGAGCCTCACGGCGCGCGAGCGCGGCGCGAAGGCGCTGCTCTTCGGGCACACGCACGCGCCGCTCGTCGATTATCACGACGGACTCTGGCTCATCAATCCGGGCAGCATCGGCAGCGCGCGTCCCACCTGCTGCGTCCTGACGGTCGAGGGCGAGCGCTTCTCCCCCACGATCGTCTCCCCCGACCGCCCCTGAGCGCGCGGGCAAAACAGCAAAAAGTACAGCGGCGCGAAATTGCCCGATTTCGCGCCGCTGTACTTTTAAGAGAGAGGTACCGGATCAAATGGCGGTGACCCATGCACCTTCTACGCTCACTATAGCCTATGCCGCCGCGATTTGCACGACTTTTTTCGTCAGGACCCGCCCCGTCTTTATCACTTCGTCGCATCGGTGAATCCCTCTACCGACGCACAAAACAAGTCGCCGCAAATCCGCCTTTCTTGATTGATTTTGACCACTTTCTACGGTATGATGCTTCCCGTGGGGCCTCGGCAGGATCGCGGAAGCTCTTATTTGCTGCCGCTCTCCACGCCCTGAGATCGGGGAGAGAATCATATCGAAAGAGAGGAAAATCAATGAGTATCTTAACCAATCCCGTTACCGTATCGGTCATCGTGCTGTGCGTACTGAGCCTGTTCAAGCTCAATGTGCTGCTCGCACTGCTGGCCGCCAGCGTCGTCGGCGGTCTTGTCGCCGGCATTCCCATCTACGCCGAGGAGGGCGACACCATCATGGGTCTGCTCACCGCCGGCTTCTCCGGCAACGCCAGCACCGCGCTCGCCTATGTTCTGCTCGGCACCTTCGCCACCGCCATCGCCACCACCGGCCTTGCGGACATCGTCTCCAAGAAGCTCAGCCAGATCATCGGCAGCAAGAAGTATGTGCTGCTCGGTATGCTCACGCTGATCGCCTGCCTGTCCCAGAACCTCATTCCCATTCACATCGCCTACATTCCCATTCTTGTTCCCCCGATGCTCGTGCTGATGAACAAGATGCGTCTTGACCGCCGCGCCGCAGCCTGCTGCCTCGCCTTCGGTCACAAGGCGCCCTACATCACCATTCCCTTCGGCTTCGGTCTGATCTTCCAGACCATCATCAGCGATAACCTCTCCGCGAACGGCATGGAAGTCTCCGTGCAGGATGTCACCGCCGCCAACTGGTATCTCGGCATTGCAATGTTCATCGGCCTGCTGATCGCCGTGTTCGTGCTCTATCGCAAGCCGCGCGACTATCAGATGATCGAGGCCGACA
>CAYWAS010000094.1:0-2912 GCA_964455915.1 uncultured Oscillibacter sp.
GCAATCGCACAAACCATTCTTGACGGTTGCGAGGAAGATAAAAAGAAATAACCGCCTCTGATGAACAGAAACAGGCAAGGCTGATACCTTTTGCGGGTGATCTACCTTGCCTGTTTTTTCTTTAGTCCAAAGGCTTATATTCTGTTACAGTTTTCAGATATGTTTCGGGGTCGCCGTTCAGAATAAGGTCGGCATATTCAAGCGGCGCAATATAGATAAGGTAGTCAAGTTCTGACCGTTCATACATATTTCGGGCAACCTCATTTTCTACTGCGATTGTATCTATGGCTATCATACTGCCGTCCGAAAATTTCAGCTCCACACAGACGGTATCGAAGTTAAAGGCACAACTAACAAGTTTTTTCATTTTCAAATTCTCCTTATTTGAAAAAACGTTCCCATGTGCTTTTGAAAATACGCACTTTGTTCTGTTCCCATTTTTTCAGATTTCCAACATGAACGCCGAGCATATCAGCATATTCGCGTTGCGTCATATTCAACGCTAAACGCTTTTCGCGTATCTGCTTGCCTTGGTTGTTGTATAAAAACATATTGAAATCATCAAGCAATTCCGTTACGGGAACACCGAACAAGGCGGCAAGTTTTTCCATGTTATCTATCGGGTAGTAGTCGCGCCCGTATTCCTCATAATGGATATAAGTGCTACGGTCAACACCTATGTAATCCGCAACCTCTCTTTGCAAGAGCGCTTTTCGGTATCTGTACCAACGGAGCTTGTCCGCAATTTCGGTTATCTCCGAAGGATCAGAAAAACGGATATTGAATTTTTCGGACTCCAACAAGTGGTGCGGTGCAAGCAAAGGGAAACTGTGAATGAATAAGGGAGCAAATTTCACCTCTCCTGATATGTTTTGCACCATCAAATAAGAACATCTCCCAAGGCGGCGAAATACGTGCCATTTTTCATCGTAAGGAGCTTGACTTTCTCCGTATGCTCCGAAACGAGCCGTTATGATAGGATAGCATTTTCAATGCAGCGGCTGGCGTAGGTCGCAAGGCGCACGCCCTTGTCGGGACGGTAGCTCGTGACGCCCTTGATGAGCCCGATGGTCCCAATGGAGATCAGGTCGTCCTGCTCCTCGGATTGTGTGTAGTATTTCTTTACGATGTGCGCGACGAGCCGCAGATTGTGCTCCACGAGCAGATTGCGCGCCTCGAGGTCGCCCGCGGCAAGCCGCTCGAGCGCCTGCTGCTCCTCCTCGGCGGTGAGCGGACGGGGGAAAGAGCCGGTATTGCCGGCGAGACGCAGAGAAAAAAACAGGCTGTTGCACAAAAGCCACACGGCGGCGGAAAGCATATTGCATCATCTCCTCCCGTCAGCCTATGTGTGCGCGGGCTGTCCGTATGCAAAGGGAAGCGCCCCGCGTGAGATCACGCGGGGCGCTTGCTTGTTATCTCTTTTTCTGCGTGTGGCGGATAATGAGGTAGGTGATCACCCAGACCGTAAAGCCGATGAGCAGATACTTCATGCCGCGTGTCTCACAGATCGTCGCGGTTGACGGGGCAGGACATACAGCGCGGACCGCCGCGGCCGCGGGAGAGCTCCGCGGAGGGAATGGTGATGACCTCAAGGCCGTGCTTCGTGAGAAGGTCGTTGGTCACATAGTTGCGGTCGTAGGTGATGACCTTGCCCGGGGCGATGCAGAGGGTATTGGAGCCATCATTCCACTGCTCGCGCTGCGCTGCGAGCAGGTCGCCGCCGCCGCAGCGGATCAGGTCGACGGAGGGCAGCTTGAGCTCGAGGGCGAGGATATCCTTGAGCTCCTCCTTAATAGCGGCGAACTGCAGCTCACCGTGCTCGTCGAGCGTCATCTCATAGACCGCGAGCGGGCCCTCGATCTCGGGGTGAATGGTGAACTTATCGTAGTCGACCATCGTAAAGACCGTGTCGAGGTGCATGAACGCGCGGGTTTCGGGAATGTCGAAGGCGAGGACCTTCTTGAAGTCGGAATTCTGGAGCAGGCTGCGCGCGAAGGTCTCCGCGCCGGAAACGGTCGTGCGCTGGGAGAGACCGATCGCCACGATGTCCTTCGAGAGGACGAGCACATCGCCGCCCTCGATGGAATAGCTGTCGGACAGGTCGACCCACATCTTATCCTTGGGCGTGGCGAAGTCGCGGTTGTAGAGGAACATATACTTGAGCAGCAGGCTCTCGCGCTTGCGGGCGGGCGTGTGCATACGGTGAATGTTGATGCCCTCGCCGACGCAGGCACCGGGGTCGCGCGTGAAGTAGAGGTTGGGCATGGGGTCGGAGACGAAGGGGTAATCGTCATCGACGAGGTCCATGAGGGAGCTGGCCTCCTTCGTGGCAACATCGCAGCGGCGAATGCCCGCGATGAGCTCGGCGACCATCTGCTTGGGCGGCATATTGAGAAGATAGCTCGTCATGGACGCGCGCAGACCCTTGGCGTGGATCTTGCTGATGTTGAGGAAATCGTTGACGAGCTGGATCTGACGCACGGGGTCGGAGATCGCCTTGGCGACCTCGTCGACATAGTAGACGACCTCGACGCCGTTCTCGCGCAGGACTTCGGCGAAGCGGTCATGCTCCTCCTGCGCGATCTTGAGGTAGGGGATATCGTCGAAGAGCAGACGCTCAAGCGTGGAGGGGGTCAGCGCCTCGAGCTCAAGACCGGGGCGGTGCAGGAGGACCTTGTTGAGCTTGCCGATCTCAGAATAATTGTGGATACCAGGATACATGGTCATCTCTCCTTTTTTAAGGCTTGGCAGCCGGGGCTGCCTTTATGGTGGAGCGGCGCGGAATGCGGCCGCCGGAGCGTTCGTATTTGGAGGGAGTCGGAGCGGCAAGAGCACGCTCCGACTCCGATGAAGCGCTTTAGAACAACAGGTGCGCGATGGGGCAGACGATGAGGAGGCTGATGATCGTGCGC
>CAYWAS010000095.1:0-2817 GCA_964455915.1 uncultured Oscillibacter sp.
CACTTTTTCAGAGGTGAGCGTTGTAACGCCACCTTAGGAGGCGAACGCTCTATCCGGCTGAGCTACGGGCGCGGATAATGTTTGCATTTTACCCCATTGCGCGGGCTCTGTCAACGGGAGAAGGCGCGAAAATTTGCGAAAAATTTCGCCAAGCACCTTGCAATCGGAGGCGCAAGGGCATATACTATTTTGGTTATTACGAGATACATCGATTCTGATACACCTGCCCGCGGCAGGAAGGAGAGACAGCGCTATGCAGAACAACAAGCTACGCAACATTGCCATCATCGCCCATGTTGACCACGGTAAGACTACGCTCGTGGACGAGATGCTCAAGCAGGGCGGCGTTTACCGCGAAAATCAGGAGGTCGTGGACCGCGTGATGGACTCCAACGATCTTGAGCGTGAACGCGGCATCACGATCCTTGCCAAAAATACCGCCATCTACTACGGCGACACCAAGATCAATGTCGTCGATACGCCGGGGCACGCCGACTTCGGCGGCGAGGTGGAGCGTATCCTCAAGATGGTCAACGGCGTCATTCTGCTCGTGGACGCCGCCGAGGGTCCGATGCCGCAGACGCGCTTCGTGCTCTCCCGCGCGCTGGAGCTGGGTCATCGCGTGATCGTGGTCGTCAACAAGATCGACCGCCCCGACCAGCGTATCCACGAGGTCGTGGACGAGGTGCTCGAGCTGCTGCTCGACCTCGATGCTACGCCCGAGCAGCTCGACAGCCCCATGCTCTTCTGCTCCGGCAGAAACGGCACGGCGAGCTATTCGCCCGATACGGTCGGCACCGACCTCAAACCGCTTTTCGAGACCATTCTCAACTATATCCCCGCGCCCGAGGCGGAGGTGGACGCGCCGTTCCAGATGCTCGTCTCCGCGATCGACTACAACGAGTTCGTCGGGCGTATGGCGATCGGGCGCATCGAGCGCGGCAGCCTGAAGCAGAATCAGGAGATCATGGTGTGCAACTACCATGCGCCGGACGCCGCGCCGAAAAAGGCGAAGGCGGTTTCCCTCTATGAGTTCGACGGCCTCGGCAAAAAGCCGGTCACCGAGTCCACCGCCGGCAACATTATATGTCTCTCCGGCATCGGCGACATCACCATCGGCGACACGATCTGCGCGCCGGGCTGCGTTGAGGCGCTGCCGTTCGTGAAGATCTCCGCGCCGACGATGGAGATGACCTTCTCCATCAACGATTCCCCCTTCGCCGGACGCGACGGCAAGTTCGTCACCTCCCGCCAGCTCCGCGAGCGGCTTTTCCGCGAAACGCTCAAAGATGTGTCCCTGCGCGTCACCGAGATCGAGGGCGCGATGGACGCGTTCAATGTCGCCGGACGCGGCGAGATGTCGCTCTCTATCCTCATCGAGACGATGCGCCGCGAGGGCTATGAGTTTCAGGTCTCGCCCCCGCGCGTACTGTACCGGACGATCGACGGCAAGCGATGCGAGCCGATCGAGCGGCTGGTGTGCGATGTGCCGGCGGAGAGCGTGGGCGCGGTCATCGAGAAGATCGGCTCGCGCAAGGGCGACCTTGTGGAGATGACGCCGGTCGGCAGCCGCATGAAGGTCGAGTTCCTTGTTCCCGCGCGCGGATTGTTCGGCTACCGCAACGAGTTTCTCACCGACACCAAGGGCGAGGGCATCATGGCGAGCGTGTTCGATTCCTACGCGCCCTACAAGGGCGATCTCAACCGCCGCAACACCGGTTCCCTCATCGCCTTTGAGACCGGCGAGAGCATCACCTACGGCCTCTTCAACGCGCAGGAGCGCGGTCAGCTCTTCATCGGCGCGGGTGTGCCGGTCTACGAGGGCATGGTCGTGGGCATGAGCCCGAAGCAGGAGGATATCACGGTCAATGTCTGCAAGAAAAAGCAGCTCACCAATATGCGCGCGTCCGGCTCGGACGATGCCCTGCGCCTTGTCCCGCCCCGCCAGATGAGCCTTGAGCAGTGCCTTGAGTTCCTCGCGGACGACGAGCTTTTGGAGGTCACGCCCAATGCCCTGCGCATTCGCAAGACCATTCTGAACCACGAAAAGCGCATGAAGGCGACCCACGGCGGCAAAAAGTAAAGAATAAAGCAGTGCCCCGCCCATCGGAAATCTGATGGGCGGGGCATTTTTTACTGCTTGTTATGCCGCGGCAACGGAGGTGAAGAAGTTCGCGCCGTCCGTGATGGAGAAGGTCGTGCTGCGCTCGAGTGTTTCCATGCCGAAGCCGCCGCGCCCGCCGTCACCGCGTCCGCCAAAGCCCTCGGGCGGTTCGGGGCGCTCACCGTTCGAGTCGAAGCCCTCGGGCGGTTCGGGGCGCTCGCCGTTCGGGTCGAAGCCCTCGGGCGGTTCAGGGCGCTCACCGTTCGGGTCAAAGCCCTCCGGCGGCTGACCCATCGGCATTCCGCCGCCAAAGCCGCCCATCGAATCGACCTTTGCTCCGGCGAGCTGCGTGTCGCCGAGCCGGAGCGTGTAGTCGCCCGCGACGAGCGTTTCGTCGGCAACGACAAGGCAGGTGTAGTCGTTGACCGCCTGATGGCCGAAGATGACCTCGCCCGCGGCGTTCTTGAGCGTGAGCACCGCGTCGCCGCTCTGACGCTCGGTGAACTGGAAGACGGCAAAGTTCGCGCCGCCGTCGATGTGATCGTACATATTGCCCGTGGCGAGGACGGTGCCGCCGTTGATGGCGATGCCGTTGTCCGCGTCAAGGCCGGAGTCCATGCTCTTCGAGCAGGCGAAGGAATAGACCGTGCCGCCGTTAATGACGATCCAGCCGTTGGAGTCGATGCCGTCGCCCTCGCCGGTCTCGCCGGTGA
>CAYWAS010000096.1:0-2786 GCA_964455915.1 uncultured Oscillibacter sp.
TGGATCAGATGCTGCCCGTGTCCATCATGCTCATCGCCATGCCGATCTCCGGCTCCATCGGCCACGCGATCGGTCTGGGTCTGATCTCCTACACCTTCGTCAAGCTGCTCTCCGGCAAGGCGAAGGAAGTGAGCGTGCTGACCTATGTGATCTCCGCCATCTTCCTCGTGAAGTTCTTCGCGGTGGTGTAAGGTTCCCACGGTACAAAATAAGAACGCGCACCCTTTCGGGTGCGCGTTTCCTTTTGGTTTTCCGTGTTATTTGTAGAAGCCGGCGATGTCCTCAAGCACGATGGGGAGCCCGTTGTGGTAGACGGGAATGGTCTGGAACTTGAAGCGGCTGATGCGGTGCTTGCGGTCGATCTGCTCTTTGATGGCGGGATCGACCACGCCGCGGCGGACATATTCGTTGACCGCGTGGTAGGTGAAGCCGAGATTGTCCTCGTCGGTCTTGCCGGTGAGCCCGTCGCTCGGGGGCTTGACGACAAAGCGCTCGGGCAGGCCCAGCGCGCGGCCGAGGGCGACGACCTCCTCGGTGGTATACATTCCGAGGGGCGAGAACGCGCCCGCGCTGTCGCCATAGATGGTGCAGTAGCCGACCCAATCCTCGGAGAGATTGGAGGTGTTGAGGACAATGCCGCCGTCCACGCTCTGGGCGATGGCGTAGAGCGTTGCCATGCGGATACGGGAGGGGAGATTCACGCGCGTCTGACGGCTCGCGTCGATGCCGAGGCGCGCCATCTCATCGAGAATGCCGCTCGTGCCGCCGTGAATGTTGAAGGTATAGCTCTTGATGCCGAGGAAGTCCACGATGCCGTTGGAGTAGTCGATATCGGGCTGCACGCCGTCCGGCATCAGGACGCCGACGACATTCTCGCGCCCGTACGCCGCGACGCTCAGCGCCGCGACGACCGAACTGTCCTTCCCGCCGGAGATGCCGATGACAGCGGTTTTGCCGCCGCAGGCGGCCATCTGCGCGCGCATCCAGTCCAAAAGGCCGGGAAGCTGCTCGTGTGGCTGAAAATCTTTGAGATCGTACATCGTTCGCGCTCCTTTTCTGTGTGTTCGTTTCTGCCGCTATTGTAGCGCGAACGGGGCGCAAATGCAAGAAAAATCCACGAACGGGAGGCTCAGCCGGTCAGGGCGCGCAGCTCGTCGAGCGAGAGCGAGGGGAAGAGCGCGCGGGCGATGCCGAGGCCGACGATGAGCGCCAGCTCCTCGGCGCGCGCGTCGATGTCGCGCAGCGTGACCATCACGCCCTCGTGTCCGCGCAGGGCGGCGGGGTCGGGGCAGTCGGCTCCGGCTTCCTCGAGGACATCGCGGGTGAGGGTCGCGGCGTCCACGACGGTCGGCACGCCGACGGCAAAGACGGGGACGCCGATCGTCTCGCGCGTGATCGCGCCGCGGTGGTTGCCCACGCCGGAGCCGGGGACGATGCCCGTGTCGGTGAGCTGGACGGTGGTGCAAACGCGCGCAAGGCGCTGCGCGGAGAGGGCATCGATCGCGAGCACGAGCTCGGCGGCGGTCGTCTCCGCCGCGCCGCGCACCTGCTCTGCCGCCTCCAGTCCGGTCGTGCCGAGGACGCCGGGGGTGAGGACGCTCACCTCGGCGAGCGGGGCGAAGGCAGCGCATCGGCGAAGGTGGCGCGTTGCGGGGACACGGTCGGCGGCGAGCGGGCCGATGAGGTCGGGCGTCATGGCGCGGTTGCCGAGGCCAACCACGAGCGCACGGCGCACGCTCGTTCCCATCAGGGCGCGCAGCTCCGCGCCGAGGGCTTCCGCCGCGCAGCGCGTGCGCGCGGCGGGATCGTCGCGCAGGGAGTGCAGGTCGAGCGTGATGTAGCTCCCCCTCCCCTTTCCGAGCGCGCGAGATGCCGCTTCGCTCTCCACGCGCACCGCCGTCACCGCGCAGCCGCGGCAGCGGCGCTCGGTCAGGGTGACGCCGTCGATCGCGTGATTTTTTGCCGCAGCGCAGCATTGCGCGTGCGCTTCCAGGGCGAGATCTGTTCGGCGCAGGTCCAAAAGTGCGTTCCCCCTCCACAAAATCTTGTAGTTTGACATCAGTATGTCCCCTAAATTTTGAAGCATACAAAAAAGTGAAGAAAATCTGAAAAAAGTGCTTGCAATTCCTCGAAAACTTTGCTAAAATACCATTCTGCACGGTGGATTTTTTGAGCCGCCGTCAAATCCCAACCGGAGGAGGTGTTTGGTTTGCCGAATATTAAGTCTGCCAAGAAGCGCGTTCAGATCGCCGAGCTGCGCAACGCCCGCAATAAGGCCGACAAGTCCGCACTGAAGACCGCACTCAAGAAGTTCGAGGCGGCTGCCGCTGAAGGCAATCGCACCGAGGCCGAGGGTGCTTACAAGGTCGCAGTGAAGCTCGTTGACAAGTCTGCCGCGAAGGGTCTGATCCACAAGAACAACGCCGCGCACAAGAAGAGCTCTCTGACCGTGAAGCTCAACAGCATTGGCTGATGAAAGCAAACAGGAAACGCCCGCAGGGGCGTTTCTTTTTTTGCGCGAAAGGCGGCGCTTGACAAGGGCGCGGCGGCATGATATACTGCCCGCAGAAAAAGGCTGCGAGAAAGAGGTCTTTCCCGTGTGCGCTTCAGAGAGGGGACGGGCGGTGCGAGTCCCTGCGGAGCGGGAAGGGCGGCGCTTTTGAGCCGCGGGCGCGGAAATGCCCCGCCGGTCCCCGCCGTTATCGGGAACGAAGTGCGCGTCAGCCAGACGCGAATTCAGGTGGAACCACGGACATTGATTTGTTCGCCCTGAGCCGAATACCGGC
>CAYWAS010000097.1:0-2740 GCA_964455915.1 uncultured Oscillibacter sp.
CACTCTTTGCACACTAAAGTCTTGTCTTCGTACATGATTTTACCCTCTCTTTGAATCAGAAAAAAATATATGCGTTCAGCGTTTGCTGATATCGCCGGAAGAAAGCTGCCGCGCTGCCTTGCGCCTGACGCGCTGCACGGCGTTGTCCACAGACTTTGGAGACTTCCCCACTGCCAACGCGATCTCGCGGCAGGTGAGCCCCTCTAAATAGAACCCTAAGATCTTCGCCTCGAACTCGGACAACTGCTTGCGCGTGCTCTCGAGCAGGTCGATCACGCGGTCGCGATCGATGACCAGCTCCTCCGGATCGGCGGAAGAAACGCAGAGAGCGCCAAACGAATAGGAATTGCCATCAAAGAAAGGAGTATCCAAGGGAACAGACTGGTTGAGCGGCGCGTGCTTATCCCGCGCGGCCGCGCGCAGAGCGGACAATAAACGATTGCGGATACAGGTCTCGGCAAAGGTGCGAAAGCTCGCCGATTTTGCCTCGTCATACTCACGAATGGCGCGGATCAGACCGAACATTCCCTCCTGCGTGAGATCCTCACTGTCGCCGCCGATCAGAAAGAGCGGGCGCGCGCAGGAGCGGACCAGACCGCAGTAGCGCTCGGCAAGCTGCTCCTCTGCCTCGCGGCTGCCGGCGGCAGCGCGGGAGCAGAGCTCCTCGTCCGAGAGATGTGCTGAAATACCCGAAGTCCCTGCCATTTTGTCTATCATAGCGCTATTATACCTGCAATAAAACCGATTTGTCAAGCATCTACGAAAATAAAGTGCAAAAAAAGATGAAATTAGAGCGATTTGATATGCTTTACCAAGCGCTCCGCGACAAGTTTCGCAACATTTTCGCTTTTCGCCTCGACCATCACGCGAATGAGCGCCTCGGTGCCGGAGGCGCGGACGAGGATACGCCCCTCTCCGCGCAGGAAATTTTCCTCCTCCGCGATGGCGGCGCGAAGCGCGTCGCTTGCCATGATGCGCTCTTTCACGCCGCGCTCGTGACTGACCGCGACATTGAGCAGCACCTGCGGATACTGCGGGCAGTCTGCCGCAAGCACCGAGGCGGGCTTATCGGCGATGGCAAGGATCTGGAGAAATTGCAGCGCGGAGAGCTGCCCGTCGCCGGTGGTGGCGTAGTCGGTGAAGATCATGTGACCCGACTGCTCGCCGCCGAGCTTATAGCCGCACTCGTTCATCTTCTCGAGCACATTGCGGTCACCGACCGCCGTGCAGACGAGGTCGATGCCGTTTTTGCCGCAGAACTCGTGCAGACCGAGATTCGACATCACGGTCGCGACGATGGTGTTGCCGTCGAGCTTGCCGTGGCGCTTCATGAAAGCGCCGCAGACCGCCATGATCTTATCGCCGTCGATCACGCTGCCCTTCTCGTCGACCATCAGGCAGCGGTCGGCATCGCCGTCGAAGGCGACGCCGATGTCATATTTCCCCGCGACGACGCGCCCTGCAAGGCTCTCAAGATGCGTCGAGCCGCAGCGGTCGTTGATGTTCGTGCCGGTCGGGTCGCGGTGGATAAAGTCCGCGTGGCACTTGAAGCGCCCGAAGAGCTCGGGCGCGGTGGCGCTCGCCGCGCCGTTGGCGCAGTCGACGAGCACGCGAAGTCCGGAAAGGTCGGAGTCGATGGTCGTGGTGAGATGGTGGATATATTCGAGCTTGCTCTTTTTCAGACCGTGGTGCAGCACGCCGATCTCCCCGCGCGTGGCAACGGGGATCGCCTCGCCGGAGAGGATCTTCTCCTCGATCTTTGCCTCGGTCGCGTCCGGCAGCTTGTAGCCCTGCGAGTTGAAGACCTTGATGCCGTTGTGCTCGTAGGGGTTGTGACTCGCGGAGATGACGATGCCCGCGTCCGCGCCCTTCAAGACGGTCAGATACGCGACCGCCGGCGTCGGCAGGACGCCGAAGGGCATCACATCGCCGCCGACCGAGCAGATGCCACTGATGAGCGCCGATTCGAGCATATCCGAGGAAATGCGCGTGTCCTTGCCGATGGTGATGAGGGGCGCGCTCCCCTTCTCTTCCTTCAAAACGGCGGCGATCGCCTGACCGGTGTGGAATGCGAGCTCAACGGTCAGATTTTCGCCCACGATGCCGCGGATACCGTCGGTGCCAAAGAGTTTACCCATGAAAAAAGTCTCCTTACCAAAAATCAATTCAAAGTGAGCTGCTCCGCTTCCTCGCCAAGCGAGGCGGGAACGCTCAGACCAAGATGCTCATACGCCTTGCGCGTCACGCAGCGGCCGCGCGGTGTCCGCTTCAAAAAGCCGAGCTGCATGAGGTACGGCTCGTAGACATCGTAGAGCGTGACGGCCTCCTCGCCGATGGTCGCGGCGAGCGTTTCGATGCCGACCGGCCCGCCGCCGTAGTTTTCGATGATGGCGAGGAGCATACGGTGGTCGATGGGGTCAAGACCGAGCCAGTCGATCTCAAGCGCTTTGAGCGCTTCGTCGGCGACCTCGCGCGTGATGACGCCGTCCGCCTTCACCTCGGCAAAATCGCGCACGCGGCGCAGCATTCGGTTGGCGATGCGCGGCGTACCGCGCGAGCGGCGCGCGATCTCCATTGCGCCGGTGGGGTCGACGGAAACGCCGAGAATGCCCGCCGAGCGCGTGACGATCTTCGCGAGCTCCTCCGCCGTGTAAAGCTCCAAACGGAGCGTAACGCCGAAGCGGTCGCGCAGCGGCGCGGAGAGCTGACCGGAGCGCGTGGTCGCGCCGATGAGCGTAAA
>CAYWAS010000098.1:0-2710 GCA_964455915.1 uncultured Oscillibacter sp.
ACTGCGTCATGCGCGAGAGCTCGCCGAACTGCGTGTAGCAGCCGAGCACCCACGAAAGCTCCGCGTGCTGCGGCACATGGCTCTGGATGAACATGATGTTCTTCTCGGGATCAAGCCCACAGGCGATGTACTGCGCGAGCTGATCGACCGAGCGGCGGCGCAGGTCGGCTGGCACCTGCCGCACTGTGATCGCATGCATATCCACGATGCAGTACAGGCAGTCATACTCGTCCTGCAAGCCCACCCAGTTTCTGATCGCGCCCATATAGGAGCCCAGCGTCAGCTCGCCGCTGGGCTGGATACCGCTGAAAATTCTCTTCTTTGCCGGAGCGTTTGCTTCCATTTTCATTTCCTCGTTTCTATCCGGATCTGCGCCGATGCGCAAAAGATTTTTCCAATATGTTATGATAGCACACTTATTTCAAAAAGGCAAGAGAGCCTTGACAAGCCGCGACGCAAAAGGTAAACTGAGAATCACCGAATTTTTCACATGGGAGGTCCTTCTATGTCCCTTGATATGACCTATTTTTCCGAGATGGAGGCAAAGATCCCGCACGGCAAGGTCCGCACGCGCTTTGCTCCCTCCCCCACCGGCTATATGCACGTGGGCAACCTGCGCACCGCGCTCTACACCTGGCTGATCGCGCGCAACGCCGGCGGCACCTTCATTCTCCGCATTGAGGACACCGATCAGGGTCGTCTCATCGAGGGCGCGACCGATGTCATCTACCGCACGATGGCCGAATGCGGGCTCGACCACGACGAAGGTCCCGATGTTGGCGGTCCCGTTGCGCCCTACATTCAGTCCGAGCGGCGCGACACCTACGGAAAGTACGCCGAGCTCCTCATCGAGCGCGGCGGTGCCTACTACTGCTTCTGCGAAAAGGCCGAAAGCGCCGAGGATTCCGGCGAGTTCGACCGCGCGGACGATCCCTGCCGCGACCTCCCGCTCGCGGAGGCCAAGGCTCGCGTCGCCGCGGGCGAGCCGTTCGTCGTCCGCCAGCGTATCCCGAAGGATGGCACGACCACCTTCCACGACGCCATCTTCGGCGACATCACGGTGGAGAATAAGACGCTCGACGATCAGGTGCTCTTAAAGCGCGACGGGCTCCCGACCTACAACTTCGCCAATGTCATCGACGATCATCTCATGGGCATCACCCATGTCGTGCGCGGCAGCGAATACCTCTCCTCCGCGCCGAAGTACAACCTCCTCTACGAGTCCTTCGGCTGGGAGGTCCCGACCTATGTCCACTGCTCGCCGGTCATGCGCGATTCTCAGCACAAGATGTCCAAGCGCCACGGCGACCCGAGCTATGAGGATCTCAAGGCGCAGGGCTACCTGACCCCCGCCATCTTGAACTATGTTGCTCTCCTCGGCTGGTCGCCGCGCGGCGAGCGCGCCGAGCAGGAGTTCTTCACGATGTCCGAGCTGGCCGAAGCCTTCGATATCGAGGGCATCTCCAAGTCCCCCGCGATCTTCGACATCGAAAAGCTCACCTACTTCAACGCCAACTATATCCGCTCCCTCGCCCCCGAGGACTTCACAGCGGTCGCCGCACCCTTCATTCGCCAGACGGTGAAGAACGAAGCCTACTCCGTTTCCGAGATCGCAGCGCTCTTGCAGGCTCGCTGCGAAAAGCTCACCGACATTCCCGAGAAGGTCGATTTCTTCGACTCTCTCCCCGACTATGACCTCGCCTTCTACACGAACAAGAAGTCCAAGACCGATGCCGCCGTCTCGCTCGAGATGCTGGAAAAACTCCTGCCGAAGCTCGAGACGCTTGCCGACTGGTCGACCGAGGGCATTCACGATTCCCTCATCGCCTTCGCCGAGGAGCTGGGCGTGAAGAACGCGACGCTCATGTGGCCGCTGCGCATCGCCTGCGCGGGCAAGCTCGTCACCCCCGGCGGCGCGGTCGAGATCTGCCGTATCCTCGGCCGTGAGGAAACGCTGCGCCGCGTCCGTCTCGGCATCGAAAAGCTGCGCGCATGAATTTTCTCTCCTCTTACCTGCGCTCCTCCCTGCGATCGGCATGGAGCGGCGGCCTCGCCGCCCAGACGCGCCGCGCCGCGATCGTCGCCCCGCTGCTCGTCCTCTGCGGCTTTTTCGGCACATACCTCTTTCCGTCGCTGAGCGAAAATATCCTCGCCGTCCTCACACAGACGATCGATACGACGGGCATCGCGGAGCTGACGGGAATGGACGCCGCGGCGATGCTCTTCTCCAACAACCTCAGCGCCGCCTTTTCCGCGCTCCTCTGGGGACTCGTCCCCTTCGCCTATCTCTCGGCGCTCCCGCTCGGCTTCAACTTTTTTGTGCTCGGCGTGATGGCCGCGCACTATGTGCAAAGCGGCATCGGGCTCGGCGTGTTTTTCGTCGGTATCCTGCCGCACGGCATCTTCGAGCTGCCCGCGCTGGTGCTCTTCTGCGCCGCGGGACTGCACCTGTGCGAGTGTACGACCGCGCGCATGCGCGGAAATCGGGAGCGCGGCCTCCTCCAAACGCTCTCCGAGCTCGCCGTGTTCTATCTCTATGTCGTCCTGCCGCTGCTCGCGGCGGCGGCGCTGGTCGAGTCCTTCATCACCCCGCATCTGCTCACGCTCGTGCTCGGTTGATGCAGCGCAAAAGTCAACACGAAAGAGCCCCGCGGCGATGGTCGGGGGTCGTAAGAAAGTAATATCGTATTTTTGCAGGAACGGCATGGCT
>CAYWAS010000099.1:0-2477 GCA_964455915.1 uncultured Oscillibacter sp.
GCAGCGCGCCCTCGCACGCCGCGAGCGAGCGGGAGACCTCGTAGTTGAAGTCGACATGACCCGGGGTATCGATGAGGTTGAGCGTGTAGACCTCGCCGTCCTGCGCGGTGTAGTCAAAGGTGACGGCGCGCGCCTTGATGGTGATGCCGCGCTCGCGCTCAAGGTCCATGTTGTCGAGGATCTGATCCTCCATCTCGCGCGCGCTGACGGCGTCGCAGGCCTCGAGCAGACGGTCGGCCAGCGTGGACTTGCCGTGGTCGATGTGAGCGATGATGGAAAAATTGCGGATATTGTTCTGGTTCATAGGCGGTCACTCCTTTTGCCGCACGATGCGGCACAGATCAAAGGGGGATATCTCTTTGCGAAAGAGATATCCCCCTTTGCAACCCCCAGAGAACGCAAGGGGCTTCGCCCCTTGACCCCGGAAGTGCAGATGTGGAAAAACTCTTTCACAAGCAGTCGGTCGATTTTTTCTTCTGTCGATTTGGTGTTCTTCTGTTTCCGCTCAGCCGCTGCTGCGGTGGTGTTACGCGCGGGCAGCGCCTGTGCGCGGTCAAAAACGATACCGGCGGAGGTTGACGCCTTACTTTTGCCCGGCGAGCAGGGCGAGGGCGGCTTCGTCGGTGGTATGCAGGATCTGCGTCATGCTCTGGGCGAGAGCCGGATAGAGCGTAGAGAGGGTCTCGGCGTCCATGGCGGGAAAGGCACCGTCCGCGGCGGCGTGGCGCGCGAGCGCGCGGGCGTATTCCACTCTGGCGCGCAGCATCGCCGTGTCGCTCGCGCCGGCGGAAAAGGCGGCGGAGTCGAGCGCGAAGAAGGCGTCCTTCTCCCCTGCGGCGCGGTACAGCAGGCGGAAGAGCGGGTAGATGGCGGCGGAAAGATACTGTCCCGCGGCGGAGATCGCCTCGCGGTCATTCGTCTTGCCCAGCAGCTCAAAGCTGAGATTGAGCGCGTTGACCAGCAGCTTTTTTTGCAGCGTCGCGGCGATGCTGCCGCGCAGACTGCTCTTCTCCTCGCTGGAATCGTAAAGCTCCTCGGGGTCGATCATGCCGCCGTCGCGGTCGAGCGTGCGCCCGAGCAGATAATCGGCGGAAACATGATAGTAGTCGCACGCCCTTTTGACGAAGGCAAGTCCCGGCTCGCGCACTCCGTTTTCATAATGGCTCAGCAGCGCCTGCGAGATGCCGAGGTCGCCCGCAGCCCTGCGCTGCGAGACGCCCTTTTCCTGCCGCAGCAGGGCAAGCGTGCGTGAAAAGTCAGCGTTCATTGTCAAAATCCTCTCTTGTGCGGATTACAGCAGGTAGAGTATAGCAGAGTTTATACGGTTTGTAAACCTCTGCACTCAAAACTCGGGGTCATAGCCGGAGCGCTCCTGCGGCTCGCCCGCGCTGCGGGGCGCGGTGGCGCGCAGGTAGAAGCCGCCGACGGAGAGCGTGTAGTAGGGCTTGAAATAGACCTCCACCGCGGCGGTGAAGACGGTGAAGAGCACGGTGCCGAGCATGATGCCGGCGAAGGTGTTGGGGATAAAGTAAAGGGCGATGCTCTCGTAGACCGAGATGACGACGCCGGCGAGGATAAACCAGCCGATGAAGCTCAGCTGCAAAACGAAGAGCTGCCACTTGTAGCCGCGCGTCTGCTGCTTGGAGCGGTTCAGCGCCTCCATTACGCCGATGGACGGGTCCGCGCAGAGGTTCCACATCGCGAAGGAATAGCGGTAGACCGCGATGATGCCGGGGACCACGAGGAGCAGCGACCAGAGAAAGACGAAAAAGCCCTCCACAATGGTCAGCGCGATGACCTTTCCGGCGAAGGCGAAGCTGTCGAACAGGCTCTCGTAGGGCATCTCCTCGCGGCGGTGGACGCCGAGGCAGTAGCAGAGGTAGCCCGCGTCGAGCACGCGGGCGATCAGGGCGATGAGAATGCTGATGAAGGAGATGGAGAGGAAGGCAACGCTGAAGCCCGTGTCCGTGATGTTGGTGAGCGCCGAGTCGATCAGGTCGAGGACGAGGGCGATGGCGAAGAAGAAGAGCGTGAAGCGGATCGGGGAAACGCGCGCGGTGCGAATGAGTTCCTTCGCTTCGCGCTTGAGCGCGCGGCGGTCGATGAGCTGAATGGGCATAGGATCCTCCTTGTCGTCCGGCGCGCGGGCACAGATGTCCTCGGCGGGCCGGAGCGGAAAATAATAGTATCAGTATAGCATCTGCCGGCGGGTGCGTCAAGACAGGCATGACATACCGGACGGAGGCATAGGGTGCTTTGTCGGACGGCGTAAAGAGGCGGCGCAAGTGGAAAAATCGTGTAAAAATTCAACAAAAATCGATAAATTGCCAAAAATTTAGCGACTGTCCGGCAACTTATGTCTGGACAATCGGGCGCGGCTGTTGTATAATTCTAACAATTATGGAGTAGTGCGCGCATTGCTCCAAGCAGTAAAAGATGAGGTGAAGACAATGGCACAAGCTTTCTTTGGCGGCGTT
>CAYWAS010000100.1:0-2455 GCA_964455915.1 uncultured Oscillibacter sp.
CCGGCCGTCTGCACCTGACGCAGACCTTCAAGACCGGCAAGCAGAAGGTCAAGGACGCTGCCGCCAAGAAAAAGGCGGCGGAGGCGGCAAAGGCCGAGGCCGCAAAGAAGGAGGCATAAGAGAAGATGACAGATTATAAGAATTTGAAGCTTCGTGCTTCCTCCAACCCGCATATCCGCAGCGGCGAGGATACGCGCAATCTGATGCTCGATGTGATCATCGCGCTGATGCCCGCGCTGCTCTTCGGCGTGTGGCACTTCGGTATGCGCGTGGCGATCTCCGCGCTCGTGAGCGTGGCTGGCGCCGTGTTCTTCGAGTGGCTGTACCGCAAGCTGCTGCACAAGCCCCAGATGATCGGCGACCTTTCCGCCGTTGTCACGGGCCTGCTGCTGAGCATGGTCTGCCCGCCGGAGCTTCCCTGCTGGATGCTCGTGGTCGGCGACTTCTTCGCGATCTTCGTTGTCAAGCAGCTCTACGGCGGTCTTGGCAAGAACTTCCTCAACCCCGCGCTGGCCGCGCGTGCGGCGCTCGTCGCCTGCTACGCGAGCGCGATGACGAGCTGGAGCAAGGTCGATGCCGCCACCGGCGCGACCCCCATGGCGCTGCTCAAGACCGGTGACATGGACGCGCTGAGCGCCGCGTATCCCGTCAAGGATATGCTCATCGGCTTCATCAGCGGCTCTGCCGGCGAAGTTTCCGCGCTGCTGCTGCTCATCGGCGGCATCTACCTCATCGTGCGCAAGGTCATCTCCTGGCACATTCCCGTGGCGTACATCGGAACGGTCGCCGTGCTGACCTTCCTCTTCCCGCGCGGCAATGACCCGATGACCTTCATGCTCTACAATGTCCTCGGCGGCGGCCTCTTCCTCGGTGCGTTCTTCATGGCGACCGACTATGTGACCTCCCCCGTGACGAAGAAGGGTCAGCTCATCTTCGGTCTGGGCTGCGGCCTCATCACCGTGTTCATTCGCTATTTCGGTTCCTATCCCGAGGGTGTGTGCTATTCGATCCTCGTGATGAACTGCTGCACCTGGATCATTGACAAGTACACCAAGCCCACCCGCTTCGGCGTTGACAAGAAAGCCAAGAAGGAGGCGGCAAAGTAATGAAGATCGAAGGGAAATTCATCGTTAAAGTCGCCGGCACGCTGACGGTCATCTCTCTGGTCGTCGCGGCGCTGCTCGGTCTGACGAACCAGTTCACCAAGGACAAGATCGCCGCGATCAACGAGGCGAACACCAAGGCGGCGCTCGCCGCGGTCGTCTCCTCCGCAGACTGCGAGTTCCAGAAGATCGAGGAGATCCCGCAGGCGGCTGTTGACGCGGCCGGCGGCCAGAGCGGCAAGCTGACCGAGGCCTACACGGTCGTTCTCGGCGGCGAGAAGGCGGGCTACGCCTTCAAGATCGTCGCGGGCGGCTCGCAGGGCGACATTGAAATGATCGTCGGCGTGGACGCCGACCTCGCCATCACCGGCATCTCCGTGGTCGATGCGGCGGAGACCAGCGGCATCGGCACCAAGGTCATCGCCAACGACGCCACCACCGCCGGTACGGGCGCGCTCGATCAGTTCGTCGGCAAGACCGGCGCGGGCACGCTCGTCGTCAAGCAGAATATCGACGCCGTTTCCGGCGCGACCGTGACCACCAAGGGCATTGCCAAGGGTGCGAACGCAGCTCTGGCTGCCGCGGAAGCCATGGGTTAAGAAAGGGGGACGAGATCTATGAATTTTAAGAAACAGCTCAAAGACGGTCTTATTACCCAGAACCCCGTTTTGGTGCAGCTCCTCGGTATGTGCTCCACCATGGCCATCACCACCAGCATCTCCAACGGCGTCGGCATGGGCGTGTCCGTCCTCATTATCCTGACGCTCTCGAACATCTTTATTTCTCTCCTGCGTAAGGTCATTCCGAATGAAGTCCGTATCGCGTGCTATGTCGTGGTCATCGCGGGCTTCGTGACCATCGTCGATCTGTGCCTGCAGGCGTTCTTCCCCTCGATCGCGAAGAGTCTGGGCGTGTTCATTCCGCTGATCGTCGTCAACTGCATTATCCTCGGCCGTGCGGAGGCGTTCGCGAACAAGAACTCCGTCGGCGCTGCCGCGGTGGACGGCATCTGCCAGGGCATCGGCTACACGATCGTTCTGATCATCATGTGCGCCTTCCGTGAGCTCTTCGGCTCCGGCACGCTCATGGGCATTCAGATCATGCCCCAGTCCTACACTCCCGCTCTGATGCTGGTGCTGCCCGTCGGCGGCTTCCTGTGCCTGGGCACGCTCATCGCCATCATGCAGTGGGCGCTCGCCAGAAGCGAGAAGAAGGCTGCGGAGAAAGAAGAGGAGGGTAAATAAAAATGACTGTTACCACTTTGTTTGCTATTTCCCTCGGCGCGATCTTGACGAATAACTTCATCTTCGCGCAGTTCCTCGGCTGCTGCCCGTTCCTCGGCGTTTCCAAGA
>CAYWAS010000101.1:0-2272 GCA_964455915.1 uncultured Oscillibacter sp.
TCGTGTTCGAAGACTGCGTCGTTCCCAAGGAGAACCTTCTCGGCAAGGAAGGCGAGGGCTTCAAGATCGCGATGAAGACGCTCGACGGCGGCCGTATCGGTATCGCTTCTCAGGCGCTCGGTCTTGCCGAGGGCGCGATCAACGAGGCTGTCAAGTACACCAAGGAGCGCATTCAGTTCAAGCGCCGCCTCTCTCAGTTCCAGAACACGCAGTTCCAGCTCGCCGATATGCACACCCGCACCCAGGCGGCGCAGTACCTCGTTTACGCTGCTGCCATGAAGAAGCAGAATCACGAGGATTACTCCATGGACGCTGCGATGGCGAAGCTCTTCGCGGCCGAGACCGCTTCCGATGTCACCCGCCGCGCTGTCCAGCTCTTCGGCGGTTACGGCTACACCCGTGAGTATCCCGTTGAGCGCATGATGCGTGACGCGAAGATCACTGAGATCTACGAGGGTACTTCCGAGGTCCAGCGTATGGTCGTCGCCAAGTATCTCGGCGTGAACTAAGAAAGAGGAGGTAACAAACAATGAAGATCATCGTTTCCGTTAAGCAGGTCCCCGATACCTCCGGTAAGGTCGCCGTCAATCCCGATGGTACCCTGAACCGCGCTTCCATGCAGACCATCATCAACCCCGACGACATGAACGCCGTCGAGGCTGCTCTCAAGATCAAGGACGCCACCGGCTGCAAGGTCATCGTTGTCACGATGGGTCCTGCGCCCGCCGAGGGTATGCTCCGCGAGCTGATCGCCATGGGCGCGGACGAGGGCTATCTCGTTTCCGCGCGTGAGTTCGGCGGCTCCGATACTTATGCTACCTCCCAGATCCTTGCCGCCGCGATCGACACCATCGGTCTCGAGAAGGACGATGTCGTGTTCTGCGGCCGTCAGGCCATCGACGGCGACACCGCGCAGGTCGGCCCCCAGATCGCCGAGAAGCTGCATCTCCCGCAGGTCACCTACGCTGCCGACATTCAGAAGGACGGCGACACGCTGACCATCAAGCGTATGCTCGAGGACGGCTACATGACCATCAAGGTCGCGACTCCCTGCCTCATCACCTGCATCAAGGAGCTCAACACCCCGCGCTACATGAGCGTTGAGGGCGTGTTCGACTGCTACTCCAAGCCCGTGACCGTGCTCGATTACGAGGCGCTCAAGGATCACCCCCTGATCGACGCCACCACCATCGGTCTCAAGGGCAGCCCCACCAACATTCTGACCTCCTTCACGCCCCCGCAGAAGGGCGCCGGCCAGATGCTCGAGGGCAACGACATGGCCACCTGCGAGAAGCTCGCCGGTATCCTGTCTGAAAAACACATCATCTAAGGGAAGGAGAGTACGACAATGGTTGAGAATTATAACAGCATGGATCTTGCTGCCTTCAAGAATGTCTGGGTCTTCTGCGAGCAGCGTCAGGGCAAGATGATGCCCACCACCTTCGAACTGATCTCCGAGGGCCGCAAGCTGGCGGACGAGCTCGGTGTGAATCTCTGCGGCCTGCTGCTCGGCGACAATGTCGAGGGCATCGCCAAGGAGCTCGGCGGCTACGGCGCGGACGAGGTCATCGTCTGCGAGCACCCCCTGCTCAAGAACTACACGACCGACGCTTATGCCAAGGTCATCTGCGATGTCGTCTCCGAGCTCAAGCCCGAGGCGTTCCTGATCGGCGCGACCAACATCGGCCGTGACCTCGGCCCCCGCTGCGCGGCTCGCCTGCACACCGGTCTGTGCGCAGACTGCACGCACCTCGATGTCGATATGCCCATCTATAAGGACTTCCTGCGCGGCGCCTCCACGCTGCCCGAGGAGAAGATCGAGAAGATGAACACCGCGAAGGTCATGGGTCAGGATCACGATGTGTCCCGCGACCTCAAGATGACCCGTCCGGCGTTCGGCGGCAACCTGATGGCGACCATCATCTGCCCGCGCTTCCGTCCCGCGATGGCGACCGTCCGTCCCGGCGTTATGAAGAAGGCTCCCTTCGATCAGGCCAAGGCCGACGCGGTGAAGATCACCAAGCCCGCCTTCTCCCTGAGCGAGGCCGATATGGATACCGAGGTCGTCGAGGTCGTCAAGGCCGCGAAGAAGCTCGTTGACCTGATCGGTGCCGATTTCATCGTCTCCGTCGGCCGCGGCATCAGCAAAGATGTCGAGGGCGGCATCAAGCTCGCGGAAGAGCTCGCCGATGTCCTCGGCGGCGTTGTCGGCGGCAGCCGTGTTGCCATCGACTCCGGCTGGCTCACTGCCGACCATCAGGTCGGTCAGACC
>CAYWAS010000102.1:0-2067 GCA_964455915.1 uncultured Oscillibacter sp.
AAAATCGAGGTGGGTATTTTTTGTGAGCGCAGATTTGCTTAGCTTAATGACATTGTCCTGATCGGATCGTTCTTTTTTATGAAAAGGAACCGTCATCACTTATTGCTGCGCCGCCAGATGTGCATTTTCTCGGCGTCGGCAATGAGCTGCTCGCGGAAATCGGGGTGCGCGACGGAGATCAGCGCCTCGGCACGCTCCCAGGTGGACAGACCCTTGAGGTTGACCATGCCGTACTCCGTGACGATGTAGTGCGTGCAGGAGCGCGGGTCGGTGCAGATGGAGCCGGCAGCGAGCGTGGGGACGATGCGGCTCTTGACGCTGCCGTCCTTCCCCGTCACGGTGGAGGACATACAGATAAAGCTCTTGCCGCCCTTGGAGAGATACGCGCCCATCGCAAAGTCGAGCTGACCGCCGGTGCCGGAGATGTGCTTGACGCCCGCGCTTTCGGCGTTTACCTGACCGAAGAGGTCGCAGTCGATGGCGTTGTTGATGGAGATGAAGTTGTCGATCTGAGAGATCACATGGACATCGTTCGTATAGTCGACCGGCGCGCCCATGACCTCGGGATTGCGGTCCATATAGTCATAGAGCTTCTGCGAGCCGGCGGCGAAGGCAAAGACCTGACGGCCCTTGTCAAGCTGCTTATGACGACCTGTGATCTTGCCCGCAAGCGCCATATCGACGAAGCCGTCGACATACATCTCCGTGTGGACGGAGAGATCCTTCAGATCGGACTGCGCGATCATCGAGCCGATGGTGTTGGGCATTCCGCCGATGCCGAGCTGCAGGCACGCGCCGTTCGGGATCTGGGGAACGACGAGGTTCGCGACCGCGGTATCGACCTCGGTCGGCGCACCGCCCGCGCCAAGCTGCGCCACGGGAGGATTCTCGCCCTCAACGACCATATCGACATCGGCAATGTTGATCTCGCAGCCGGTCAGTCCGTAGACCCAGGGGAGGTTCTCGTTGACCTCAACGATGATCGTCTTGGCGACCGCGAGCATATCCGCGAGGTGCGAGGACGCGAGCGCATAGCTGAAGTTGCCGTGCTTGTCCATCGGCGTGACCTGAAGCATCGCCACATCGACCTTCACATTGCCGTCGCGATAGAAGCGCGGCAGTTCGCTGTAGCGCATGGGGTTGAAATAGCCCATGCCCTTTGCGATGACCTTTCGGTCGATGCCGCTGCAATGCCAGGAATGCCAGGTGAAATGCTCGCCGGCGTCCTCCGCCTTGCAGATCTCGGGCATCCACATCGTCACGCCGCCGCGGACCTTGACATCACGCAGCTCGCCCTGACGGGCAGCAAGCGCCTTATCGAGCGCCACGGGGTGATTGGTACACCAGCCGTAATCCACCCAGTCGCCGCTCTTGACGACCTTCACCGCTTCGGCGGCGCTCGTCAGCTTTTTCTGATAGAGTTCCTGAACATTCATGCGCGTGTTCCTCCTGATCGTATATGTCGAAAAAATTTGTTAAATCTTTGTCAACTAAGGGCATTTTAACACATTCCTTTGCGCTTGAAAAGCCCTTTTCCGAATTTCAACGGAAAAGTTCGCCCGCCGCGCAAAAAAGGGACAGGCATTGCCTGTCCCTTTCCGATCTGCAAATCACTCCTCGACGGGAGCCTCCTCCGCAGCTTCCTCAGCAGCGGGAACGAGCAGAGCACGAATGCTCAGAGAGATCTTCTTCTTTTCCTCGTCGATCGCAATAATCTTCGCGTCGACCTTATCGCCCTCGGCAAGAACATCGGAGGGCTTGTCGATGCGGCGGTCGGCGATCTGGGAAATATGGATCAGACCGTCCACGCCGGGAACGACCTCAGCGAACGCGCCGAAGGTCATCAGCTTGACGATGCGCACATTCGCGCTGTCGCCGACGGAGTAGGTGTTCATGAACACTTCCCAGGGATTCTGGGTGCGATCCTTCACGCCGAGGGAGATCTTGCGCTTGTCGGGATCGAAGGAGATGACATAGACCTCGAGCGTATCGCCGACGGCGACGACCTCAGAGGGATTCTTGATGCGACTCCAGCTCAGCTCGGAGATGTGGACCATGCCGTCCACG
>CAYWAS010000103.1:0-1931 GCA_964455915.1 uncultured Oscillibacter sp.
AACCCGCTGATGTTCCTCGAGGACGAGGCCGTCATCTCCGGCGGCAACTTCCACGGCGAGCCCATGGCTCTCCCGTTCGACTTCCTCGGCATCGCCGCCAGCGAGATCGCCGACGCTTCCGAGCGCCGTACCGAGCGCATGGTCAACCCCGCGCTGTCCAACGGTCTGACCGCGTTCCTCACCACCGAGGCGGGCGTCAACTCCGGCTTCATGATCGTCCAGTACGCCGCGGCCTCCATGGTCAGCGAGAATAAGGTCTACGCGCACCCCGCGTCCGTCGACTCCATTCCTTCCTCCGCCAACCAGGAGGATATCGTCTCCATGGGTACCACCGCTGCCCGTAAGGCCAAGATGATCCTGCAGAACACCCAGGATGTCCTCGCCGACGAGCTGCTCACCGCCTGCCAGGCCATCGACATTCGCCGTCGCCTGAACAGCCACGGTCAGGGTCTCACCCCGCTGCACGAGGCGCTCTATCAGCATGTCCGCAAGGAGGTCGCCTTCTACGAGGTCGACCGCGAGATCTGGCCCGATATCCGTGCGGTGGAGAAGATGATCCGCTCCGGCGAGCTGCTTGACATCGTCAAGGAGTATATCCCCGACTTCGAGTAATCGTCAAAAACGGGCATCGCCCATTTTTGAGAGGGCTTCAAGAATTTCCGCTCACCGCGAAAATTCTTGCAAGGAAAAGAAGCCCGGTTAGCCATTGACAAAACAACGAAAGGGAGTGTAAAGTCTAATCGGACTTTACACTCCCTTTTTTCTATCTGAACAGGAGGAGCTTATCATGAAACTCAAGGTTCTTCGCGCCGACCCCGCCGGCAACATCACCCTCTTCGTCCTCGACCCCGTCGCGCCGGAGCGCCGCGCTTCGCTTGCCGCGGAGCTGATGCGCGCCTATCCCGACTGGAAGCTCGAGCAGGTCGGCTTCGCCTGCCCGCCGGAGGACGATGTGGACGGCCACATGGAGATGATGGGCGGCGAATTCTGCGGCAACGCCACGCGCGCCTACGCGATGTACCTCGCGCACGAGCGGGGGAGAGGCGGCGAGCTCCGCCTGCGCGTGAGCGGCTGTGACCACATCGTCACCGCCGAGGTCGATCTTGACCGCGGTGCCGCCCGCTCGGAGATGCCGCTCCCGCGCTCCGTCCGCCGCGTCGACGGCGACGGCTGGCACGGCACGCTCGTCGATCTCATCGGCATCGCGCACCTCGTTGTGGAAAATGTCACCCCGAGCGAGGACTTTTTCCGCGCCGTCGAGGGCGTTTTCGCGGACATCTCCGGTCTTGACGCCTATGGCGTCATTTTCCTCGACCGCGCGACCCATCGCATGACGCCGCTCGTCAAGGTCCTCGGCCCCGACACCCTCGTCTGGGAAGGAAGCTGCGGCAGCGGCAGCGTCGCCTGCGCCGTCGCCGAGAGCGAGGGGATCGCCGACGCGCTCTTCGAGCAGGATTACTTCCAGCCCGCGGGGACCGTCCGCGCGAGCGTCCTCCGCTGCGGCGGACAGGCCGTCTCCACCGCCATCGGCGGCAGCGTCACGCTCGACGCCGAGACCTTCGCCGAGGTCTGATCCTTCACCTAATTCTTTTAAGTCATTTCCGCCCGACCGCCTTTTCTCTCGCCGCACCGCGCCGCGAAAGAGCCTTGCTGCGGCTCGTTTTCCCGCGTTTTAAGGCGAGCCGCAAAGACGCTTAAAAAAATAAAGCGCCGCGCGAAAAACAGCACATGAAAGCTCTTTCTCTTTTTCCTGCATTGCGGTAGAATAGGGACATCAAAAAGGCGTTCGCGCCGCTTTATTATGAATTCATACAGGAGGAGTTCCACCATGACCGATATCGAGATCGCCCAGGCTCATGAAATGAAGCCCATCACCGAGATCGCCGCTTCCGCCGGCATCGACGAAAAGCACCTTGAGCTTTACGGCAAGT
>CAYWAS010000104.1:0-1844 GCA_964455915.1 uncultured Oscillibacter sp.
GCCTACACCAACCACACCGTGCTCGCCGAGGCGCTCGAGCGCTGGCCGCAGCAGCTCATGGAGACGCTGCTCCCGCGCGTGTGGGAGATCATCACCGAGATCGCGCGCCGCTATCAGCGCGAGGTCGAGGACTTCTATCACGACAGCGCCAAGACTGCGGAGCTTGCCATCGTCTGGGACGGGCAGGTGCGCATGGCGAACCTGTGCATCGCGGGCGGCATGGCGGTCAACGGCGTGAGCGGTCTGCACTCCGACATTCTCCGCCGCGATGTGTTCCGCTGGCAGTGCCAGATGGAGCCGGAGAAGTTCAAAAATGTCACCAACGGCATCGATCACCGCCGCTGGCTCGCGCAGATCAACCCGCGCCTCGACTCCCTCATCGCCGACCTCTGCGGCGGCCGCGGCTATCTGACGCACCCCGAGGAGCTCAAACGGCTGGAGGACTATGCCTCCGACGGCGCGGTGCTCGCGCGGCTGGAGGAGATCAAGCGCGCGAACAAGGCGGACTTCGCCGCCCATGTCAAGCGCGCGCAGGGCGTCGCGCTCGATACCGGCGCGATCTTCGATGTGCAGGTCAAGCGCCTGCACGAGTATAAGCGTCAGCTTTTGAACGCACTGCACATCATCTACCTCTACCAGAGGTTGCAGGACGAGCCGAATCTGGAGATGCAGCCCCAGACCTTCCTCTTCGGCGCGAAGGCCGCTCCCGGCTACGCGGTCGCCAAGCGCATCATTCGCCTCATCAACTCGCTCGCCGCCGAGATCAATGCCGATCCGCTGTGCAAGGGTCGGCTTCAGGTGGTGTTTTTAGAGAATTACCGCGTCTCGCTTGCCGAGCATCTGATGCCCGCGAGCGAGGTCAGCCAGCAGATCTCCACTGCCGGCAAGGAGGCCAGCGGCACGGGCAACATGAAGTTCATGATGAACGGCGCGCTGACCGTCGGCACGCTCGACGGCGCAAATGTCGAGATGCACGAGGTGCTCGGCGACGAGAATATGTTCCTCTTCGGTCTGCACGCGAACGAGGTGGAGGAGCTGCGCGCGAAGGGCTACGCCCCGCAGCGGCTCGTGGAGCGCGACGGCGCGCTGCGCCGTGTGCTCGACCGGCTCCGCATCGGCTTCTCGGACGGCGTGAGCTACGACGATCTCGCCCAGCGCCTGCTGATGCGCGACGAGTATATGCTCTTGCAGGACTTTGCCTCCTACTGCGCCGCTGAGCAGCGCATGACGAAGCTCTACGCCGACCGTGAGGCGTGGAACCGCGCGTCGCTCATCAACATCGCGCGCAGCGGCATTTTTGCCGCCGACCGCGCGGTCGCGCAGTACGCCGACACGATCTGGCACATTCCGCACAAGTGAAAAAGCAGCGGCAGAGCGGCGCTCTGCCGCTCTTTCCGCCTATTGACAGGCATGATATAATCATATTCGACTGAAAAACGAAGAAAACAGAGGAAACGCTATGGAATTCACGCAGGGCGTGCGCTTCGACAGCCTGGGGCTGTCTACTGAGATCGTGCGCGCATTGGAAAAGAAAAACATCGTATGGTCCACCCCCGTGCAGGCGGGCTGTATCCCGCCGATGCGCGCGTGGCGCGATGTGATCGCGAAGGCGCCCACCGGAACGGGCAAGACCTTTGCCTTCGGTATCCCTATTTTGGAGCACATCGACGCGGAGAGCGAGGAGGTGCAGGCGGTCATTCTCGCGCCGACGCGCGAGCTTGCCATGCAGATCACCGCCGAGCTGCGCGATCTCGCCGTCTTTATGACGAGCGTGCGCGTGGTATGTCTGTACGGCGGCGCGCCCATCGGCAAGCAGATCGACGCGCTGAAGAAAAAGCCGCAGA
>CAYWAS010000105.1:0-1774 GCA_964455915.1 uncultured Oscillibacter sp.
CTGCTCCATGATCTCCTTGAGCATGAAGTGCGGATAGCCGCCCTTCTCCGCCGCGTCCAGCTCCCACTCGATGCGGTGATGCTCCTTCTCGATGGGCTGCTGCATGGCGTTATAAAGCTGAATGCCCTCGCGCGTGAGAATGGCGATCTCGCCGTCGTCCATGTAGACCACATCGCGCGTGTGCTTGATGATGGCGGTCGCGTCGCTCGCGAGGAAGTTCCCTCCGTCCCCGAAGCCGAGGAGCAGCGGCGCGTCCTTGCGCGCGGCGATGATGCGGTCGGGGCAGTCCGCGCAGAGCATACCGAGGGCATAGGCGCCCTCGATGCGGCGCAGCACGCGGCCGACAGACTCGAAGAAGTCGCCGCATTCCTTATAGTAAAATTCGAGGAGCTGGGCGACGACCTCGGTATCCGTCTCGGAGCGGAAGGTGACGCCCTGCGCGATCAGAAATTCCTTGATCTCCACATAGTTTTCGATGATGCCGTTGTGAATGACGGCGAACCTGCCGCCCTCGCTGATGTGAGGGTGCGAGTTGACATCGTTCGGCGCGCCGTGGGTCGCCCAGCGGGTATGACCCATGCCGATCGTGCCCTCGATGTCCGCACCGCCGTGGACAAGGTCGCTGAGCGCCTTGAGCCGTCCTACGGATTTTTTCACCTGCAAGCCATGCTCGCGCGAAACGACCGCGATGCCCGCGCTGTCGTATCCGCGGTATTCCAGACGGGCAAGCCCGTCGAGCAAAATGGGGGCAGCCTGCTCGCTGCCGACGAATCCAACGATACCGCACATAAAAAAGTTCTCCTTTACTGTTCTGAGTTTGGCTGCGAAGCGCACAGCTCCGCCGCGCCGGTCCTTCGACCGCCGCCGTAAAAGAGAAACGCACAGTTTTTTCTCATCGCTCCGTCACAGCCCCTTTGTTCCGCAGTCGCCCGCGTATTTGTCGGCTGTGTGCGCGCCGGAGCCGCACGGGGAAGCACCCGCCGAAAATTCGATCACTTCCCACCTCGTCGTCCTCCGCGCAAACGCGGGAGGCGCATGGCGCTTTGTCGGTCCTGCTGCCGAAAACTTCCTTTCTCTGTGCCGGTGGGACGCCGCGGCGTCCCGTTTTTTTATTTCCACCGCCGCTCTTCGACGGAGAAATGCGATAAAATCCGCCTGCGCGGGGCAAAGTAAGGCGAAGAATCATTTTGGGGAGGCTTTGCCATGGCGACCGCATTCGTGCGCACGATCCTGCTCTACTTCATTCTCATGCTCGGGCTGCGGCTGATGGGCAAGCGCCAGATCGGCGAGTTAGAGCCGACCGAGCTGGTGCTCACGATGCTCATTTCCGACCTTGCCGCCGTGCCGATGCAGGACTTCGGTATCCCGCTTCTCAACGGCGTAGTGCCGATCGTGACGCTCCTCGCGCTCTCGATGCTGCTCTCGTATGGCTGTATGCGCTCGATCCGGCTGCGGCGGCTGGTGTGCGGCAGAGCGACCACGCTCATCAAGGACGGTGTATTGCAGCAGTCCGCGATGCGCGCCAACCGCTTCACGCTCGACGAGCTGATCGAAGAGCTCAGAAGTCAGGGCGTCACCGACCTCACGACGGTCAAGTACGCGATATTGGAGACGAACGGACAGCTCTCCGTGCTGCTCTATCCCGCCGAGCAGAGCGCGACACCGCGTCAGCTCGGCCGCGCGGTGCGGGACGATCTCTCCCTCCCGTGCGTGCTCATCAACGACGGGCGCGTGCTCGACGACGCGCTCGCCTATCGCGCTCTCACGCGCGCGT
>CAYWAS010000106.1:0-1716 GCA_964455915.1 uncultured Oscillibacter sp.
CGACGACGAAGGTCAGTCCGCCGGAGGAGCTGAAGCCGAGGCCGCTGACGAACATGACCGCCGCGATGATGAGGTTGCGGGACTTGGTGAGGTCGACCTGATTCTCCACGACATTGCGCACGCCGACCGCGGAGATCATGCCGTAGAGAATGAAGCTCACGCCGCCGACCGTCGCGGCGGGAATGGAGTTGACGAGCGCGTCGAACTTCGGGGAGAAGCTGAGAATGATGGCGTAGATCGCCGCAAGGCGGATCACGCGGGGATCGTAGACCTTGGAGAGGGCGAGCACGCCGGTGTTCTCGCCGTAGGTGGTGTTGGCGGGGCCGCCGAACATACCCGCCATGGCGGTGGCGAGACCGTCACCGGCGAGCGTGCGGTGCAGGCCGGGGTCTTCGATGAAGTTCTTGCCGGTGGTGGAGGAGATGGCGCAGATATCGCCGATGTGCTCCATCATCGCGGCGATGGCGATGGGCGCCATGACGAGAATGCCGGTGATGTCGAACTTCGCGAGCACGATGGGCGCCATGCCGACCCAGTCCGCCTCCGCGACCTCGGTGAAGCTCACATTGTTCGTGACGAGGGCGACGAGATAGCTGCCGACCACGCCGAGGAGAATGGGGATAATTTTGATCATGCCCTTGCCCCAGATATTCGCCACGATGATGATGGCGATGGCGACGAGGGCGATGAACCAGTTGGTCTGCGCGTTGGAGATGGCGGTTCCGGCGAGGTTGAGGCCGATCATGATGATCATGGGACCGGTGACGATGGGCGGGAAGAAGCGCATGACCTTGCGCGCGCCCACGAGCTTGAAGAGCAGCGCGAGGACGAGGTAGAGAAGACCTGCCACGACGATGCCGCCGAGGGCGTAGGGGAGCTTCTCCTCACCGCTCATGCCCTCGTAGGCGGGCAGCTCCGCGATGGCCTGGAAGCCGCCGAGGAAGGCGAAGGACGAGCCGAGGAACGCGGGGACCTTGAACTTCGTGCATACATGGAAGAGCATCGTGCCGAGACCGGCGAAGAGCAGCGTTGTCTGGATACTGAGCGGCAGACCGTAGTTCTGCACGAGAATGGGGACGAGCACCGTCGCGCCGAACATGGCGAAGAGATGCTGGAGTCCGAGGATCAGCATACGGGGATACCCTAAGGTGCGGGCATCGTAGATGGCTTCCTGACCGAGTTTCATGTGATTTTTCCCTCTTTCTTTTGTTTTTGATGTATCTTTATTTTTGCATCAACAGCTCCATTGCCCGCGCGGGCAAAAAAAGAGACCGGTAAAAAATTACCGGCCAAAGGAAATACTATCGGAAACAGCAATAGAAACACCCATCGGGAGGAGCTTCTTTTTATACACGCACTTCATCATTGCAGTGTCCTCCCCCGTTTGTTTCTTTTGCAAATGATACAGGAAAGCGACAGAAATTGCAAGCTGAATTTTTTGACAAAATCGCCCGACCGCTCCCCCGCTTTTTATGCAATGCGGCGAAGCCGGAGCGCAGCAAAGCCTTGCCAAGCGCGGCAATTTCTGCTATAATCGTGTCAAATTATGAACGCCGGGAGATACGATGAAGAAGAACGAAAAGAAAGAAGCGAATATCCGCCGCGACAATCCGAATGTGCTGGGGCTGCACGCCGATGTGGTCGAGCAGCGCATCACCGATACGCTCGAGACGAACTATATGCCCTACGCGATGTCGGTCATCGTCTCGCGCGCCA
>CAYWAS010000107.1:0-1626 GCA_964455915.1 uncultured Oscillibacter sp.
AAATGGCTTCGGTATCATGATACCGAAGCCATTTGGTTTTTGCAAGATGTAACTGTGGAAAAATCAGCCGTCGATGAGCTTGACGATCTCGGCATAGCACTCGTCGGCGAGAGGCAGCGCGTGCGCGAGCAGAGCCTCGCCCTTGGCGCGGTACTCGGCGGCGAACTCCTGATCCTTGAGGGAGCCGACATTGATGAGGACATTGAGCCAAGCGCCCTGAATGCCCGCCTTGAGGGACAGGAACGCAACACCGAGGTCGCTCGCGGAGGTGTCGTTAAAGCGGCCGAGGAGGGAATGAGCGAGGACGAGGGTCTCGTCGATGAGCTCCATCATCTCCATCGGGGTCTTGGTGCAGCCCTTGAGACCGTCCTGAATGGCGGCGGAGCGGGCAGCCTTCTGCTCGTCGGTGTCCTTGGGCATACCGAAGGCGGCGGAGACGACATTGAACGCGTCGGTGTCGCGGTCCATGACATCGAGCAGGCGGACCTTGAGCTCGTTGCCCTTCTTCTCGACCTCGGCAGCGTGCTCGGCAAACTCGGCGTACTTCTTGCGGCCCTGCGTGAGACCGCCGACCATCGCGGTCAGCGCGGCACCGATGGAGCCGTAGAGCGCGGCGCAGGAGCCGCCGCCGGGGGCGGGAGCATCGGAGGAAACGATATCGGCAAAGCCGGTAACGGTCAGATCAGCTAATTTCATGATTTCAAATTCCTTTACATTATTTTGCGTCGCAGACTTTCGCGCCCGCAGGCGCGAAGAGCGTCGCAGACTTTGCCGCCGCGCACGGCGGCAAATAAATTGGAACCCGTCGCGGAGGACGCTCGCGCGCGGCGGAGCGTCGCAGACTTTCGCGCCCGCAGGCGCGAAACAATTGAAATCGTTTTTTCTGACGACATGCGCGTCAGAAAAAACTCTTCTCGCGGAGTGAGCGTCGAATCGCCCGCACTGCGGCGGGCGACCGAGGCGCAGAATGCAGCGCAATCTTTTTCAAAAAATTTGTTTTACAAATTTTTTGAGTTAGTTGTTCATGTCGATCAGGTGATACTCCATGACCTGATTCTTGCAGTCGAAGTCCTTGGCCTTGAGATAGAACTCGGCGCAGTCGATGAGGGCCTTGGCGGGGGTGAGGCCGACGATCTCGGTCTCGATGATGCTGGTGCCGTAACGCTCGGCGAGAGCCTTGACCATCTCGTAGGTGACATAGAGCGGGGTGTCCTCATAGTTGACCATGTTCATGGAGACCTGCGCGATGCCGCGATCCTCGAGCATGAAGCCCATGGCCTTGCAGCTGCGGAAACCGCCGGAGGAGCCGCGAATGACCTTGGCGATCTTCTTGGCGACCTCAACATCGCTGGTGGCGAGGTTGCAGTTGAAGGCGACGAGCGGCATACGGGCGCCGATGGCGGTGATGCCGGCGGTGGGGTGGATCTTGCGCTCACCGAAGTCGGGCGCCCACTCCTCCTGCTGGAGCTTCTCGGGCATACCCTCGAACTCGCCCTTGCGGCAGGTGGCGAGGTTGCGGCGCTCGGGACGGGAAGCGCTGTCTTCATACAGGAAGGAGGGGACCTTCAGCTCGTCCCAGATGCGCTTGGCGACGCGCTTGGACATCTCGATGGCTTCCTCGACGGT
>CAYWAS010000108.1:0-1591 GCA_964455915.1 uncultured Oscillibacter sp.
CCTACATCTACACGGAGCGCAACGGCATCTATATCATCGACCTGCAGAAGACCGTCAAGAAGCTCGAGGAAGCCTATAACTTCGTTCGCAGCATCTCCGAGAACGGCCAGTCCATTCTCTTCGTCGGCACCAAGAAGCAGGCGCAGGAGGCCATCAAGGACGAGGCGCTCCGCTGCAATATGTATTATGTCAACGCCCGCTGGCTCGGCGGCATGATGACCAACTTCAAGACCATGCGCACCCGCGTGGACCGTCTCAACCAGCTCAAGACCATGCAGGCGGACGGCACCTTCGATATGCTGCCGAAGAAGGAAGTCATGAAGCACCTCGGCGAGATCGAGAAGCTCGAGAAGTACCTCGGCGGCGTGAAGGAAATGAAGAAGCTCCCCGGCGCGCTGTTCATCGTCGACACCCGCAAGGAGCGCAACGCCATCGCCGAGGCTCACAAGCTCGGCATTCCCGTTGTCGCCATCGCCGATACCAACTGCGATCCCGACGAGATCGATTATCCCATTCCCGGCAACGATGACGCGATCCGCGCCATCAAGCTCATCGCCTCCGTGATGGCCAACGCCATGATCGAGGGCAAGCAGGGCGAGGTCACCGAGGAAGCCGCGGCTGAGAAGGCTGAGGGCGAAGCTCAGGCCGAGGCCTAATTTTTGAGGAGGATAAGAATATGGCTATTAGTGCTGCTGATGTAAAGAACCTGCGCGAAATGACCGGCGTGGGCATGATGGACTGCAAGAAGGCGCTGACCGAGTGCGACGGCGACATGGACAAGGCGATCGAGTACCTGCGTGAAAAGGGTCTCGCCGCTTCCGCCAAGAAGGCCGGCCGCATCGCTGCCGAGGGTATGGCGTATGCCGCCGTCATCGACGGCGTGGGCGTCGTGGTCGAGGTCAATGCCGAGACCGACTTCGTCGGCAAGAACGAGAAGTTCCAGGGCTTTGTCAAGGGCGTGGCCGAGGTCGTCGCTAAGCAGGCTTCTGCGGATCTCGAGGCTCTGATGGCTGCCGCTTACGGCAACGGTCACACCGTCGAGGAAGAGCGTCAGGAGATGGTTCTCGTCATTGGCGAGAACATTCAGGTCCGTCGCTTCGCCCGCTTCGCGGAGAACAGTTCTACCGCTTATATCCACGCCGGCGGCAAGATCGGCGTGCTCGTCAACCTCAAGACCGAGGGCGTTGATGCCACCGATGTCGCCAAGGACATTGCCATGCAGATCGCCGCGCTCAATCCCCGCTTCTGGGACAAGAGCCAGGTCTCTCAGGAGGTCCTCGACGAGGAGAAGAAGATCATGATGGTCCAGATGGCCAATGATCCCAAGATGGCGAACAAGCCCGAGCAGGTCCGCGAGAAGATCGTCATGGGCAAGCTCAACAAGTTCTATTCCGAGAACTGCCTGCTCCAGCAGGAATTTGTCCGCGGTGACATCTTCACCGGCTCTGTCGAGCAGTATATCGCCGACGCCGCGAAGAAGCTCGGCGGCAAGATCGAGTTCGTCGACGCCGTCCGCTTTGAGAAGGGCGAGGGCATCGAGAAGAAGCAGGAGAACTTCGCCGACGAGATCGCGAAGATGGTCAAGGGCTAA